>JBQTJE010000136.1:0-58552 GCA_052387455.1 Pseudonocardia sp. | reverse complement strand
GACCAGCTCGCCTTCCCCCCCCCCTGACTCGCGGGGGCACCAACGCCACTTACACCCCATCAGATGGCGTTAAATTGGATTTGCTGCCACGCACGACGAGCCGCACGACGGGCCGCGGGTGGCGGTCGTGGCGTGCGGGGCGATCGCCCGCCACGTCGCCGACGTCGCGGCCCGGTGCGGGTGGCCGGTCGACGTCCACCCGCTGCCGCCGCTGCTGCACAACCGGCCCGAACGGATCGCCGCAGAGGTGGCGCGGTGGGTGACGGAGCTGCGCGGACGGTACGCGCGCGTGATCGTCGGGTTCGCCGACTGCGGCACCTACGGTGCGCTCGACGACGTCTGCGCCCGGCTGGGCGTGCGCCGGTTGCCCGGCGCGCACTGCTACGACGTCCTGGCCGGAGCCGACCGGGTGGCAGCGCTACTGGCCGGCGAGCCCGGCACCTACCTGCTCACCGACTTCCTCGCGGCGTCGTTCGAGCGGGTGGTCGTCGCCGAGCTGGGGCTCGACCGGTACCCCGAGCTGGTGACGGACTACTTCGGCCGCTACCGCCGCGTCGTGTGGCTCGCCCAGCGCCCGACACCGCGACTGCGAGCGGCCGCGCAGGCCGCCGCGGCCCGGCTCGGCCTGCCGCTGGAGGTGGTCGTCGTGGGCGAGGACGGCCTCGCCGAGGCGCTCGCGGAGATCGTCGCGGAGATCGGTCCACCGAGGTCGGGTTCCAGTTCCGCAACCCCCTGTTGACGCCGCACCAGCGTGCGCGCATCGTGATCTGATCCCCCGGTCGGCGGGTATCGATCGGGTGGCTGCACGCAGATCGATGACATCCGGCCATCGATCCGGACTTCTTGGGGGAGCGAGATGAGCGTCCAGGACCGTCCCTACGAGCCCGGGGCCCCGCCCGCCGTCCCACCGTCGTTCGCCGCCTCGTTCGACCGGCGCTACCCGGTCGACCGCTGGATCTTCGGCACGGCCGCCGCCCTGGTCGTCGCCTTCATTGCCTGGGGCGCGATCAGCTCGGCAGCGCTGGGTGAGGTCGCGTCCGGGGTGCTCGGCGCGATCATGACCGGCGGCGGCTGGGCCTTCGTGCTCGCCGCGAGCGGCTTCGTGGTCTTCTCGCTGTGGCTGGCGTTCGGCCGCTACGGGCGCATCCCGCTGGGCCGCGACGACGAGCTGCCCGAGTTCCGGACGGTCTCCTGGATCGCGATGATGTTCAGCGCCGGCATGGGCATCGGCCTGATGTTCTACGGCGTCGCGGAGCCCCTGTCGCACTTCACCGAACCGCCGCCGGGCACCGTCGCGGCCGGCTCGCCGGAGGCGCTCGACGTGGCCATGGCGACGACGCTCTTCCACTGGACGCTGCACCCGTGGGCGATCTACGCCGTCGTCGGGCTCGCCATCGCGTACGGCACGTTCCGGCGTGGGCGCCGCCAGCTGATCAGCGCCGCGTTCACCCCGTTGCTCGGCGAGCGGCGCACGGAGGGCCCGCTGGGCCGCACGATCGACATCCTGGCGATCTTCGCGACGCTCTTCGGCTCCGCTGCCTCGCTCGGCCTGGGCGCGCTACAGATCGGCGGCGGGCTCGTCGCGGGCGGGTTCATGCAGGCGGTGGGCACCACGCTGCTCGTCGGGATCATCGTGGTCCTGACGATCGCGTTCGTCGCCTCGGCGGTCACCGGTGTCGCCAAGGGCATCCAGTGGCTCTCGAACATCAACATGGTGCTGGCCGGGATCCTGGCCCTCGTCGTGTTCGTGCTCGGCCCGACGGTGCTGATCCTCAACCTGCTGCCGACGGCCATCGGCGACTACTTCGGCAACCTCACGCAGATGGCCGCGCGCACCGCCGCGACCGGCGGGGACGCCACCGCCGAGTGGCTTTCGGGCTGGACGGTCTTCTACTGGGCGTGGTGGATCTCCTGGACGCCGTTCGTCGGCATGTTCATCGCCCGGATCAGCCGGGGCCGCACGATCAAGCAGTTCGTCGTCGGCGTGCTGCTCATCCCGAGCGCGGTCAGCCTGGTCTGGTTCGCCGTCTTCGGCGGCGCGGCGATCCAGGCCCAGCGCACCGGGACGGACCTGGCGGCGCTGTCCACCGAGGGCCAGCTCTTCGGGCTGCTCGACACGCTGCCGGTCGGCGGGTTCCTCAGCGTCGTCGCGATGCTGCTGATCGCGATCTTCTTCGTGTCCGGCGCGGACGCGGCGTCGATGGTGATGGGCACCCTGTCGCACCGCGGGTCGATCTACCCCTCGCGCGGCGTGGTGATCTTCTGGGGCTCGGTGATGGGTGCGATCGCCGCGATCATGCTGCTGGTCGGGGGCGGTCAGGGCACCGCGCTCACCGGCATCCAGAACATCACGATCATCATGGCGGCCCCGTTCGCGGTGGTGATGGTGCTGCTGTGCGTGGCGCTGGCCAAGGACCTGCGCGACGATCCGCTCGTGCGGCGCAGCGACCGGTCGGTGCAGGCCGTGGAGCAGGCCGTCGCCTACGGCACGACGAACTTCGGCGACCGCTTCTTCCTGCCCGTCAAGCCGCACCCGACGACGGGTATCCGGGAGCGCGCCCCCGACCCGGCGGCCGCGAACGGGGGCCCGGCCGACGTGCCCGCCTCGACCGCACCGCCGACGTAGCCGGCCGCCGCCCGGAACCGCGGGCGCAGCCGGGCGACCGGCACCATGGAGCCGTGACCCCGTGCCTGCTGCTCGACCTGGCCGTCGTCCGCGACCGCCACCGCGCGCTCGCGGCCGCACTGCCCGGCGCCCGCCTGCTGTACGCGGTCAAGGCCAACCCGCATCCCGACGTGCTCGCCACCCTCGCCGTACTCGGCTGCGGCTTCGACGTGGCATCCATCGCGGAGGTGCGGCTCGCCCTCGACGCGGGCGCCGCCCCGGGTGGGCTCAGCTTCGGCAACCCGGTGCGCAAGGCCGCGGACGTCGCGGCGGCGGCGGCGGTCGGCGTGCGGGAGTTCGTCACCGACAGCCCCGAGGACCTCGCGGTGCTCGCCGCTGCCGCCCCGGGGGCCGGGGTCCTGGCCCGGATCGCGGTCGACGACGCGGGCAGCGCCACGCCGTTCGCCGGCAAGTTCGGGTGCTCCCCGGCGACGGCCGCGCAGTTGCTGCGTCGCGCCCCCGACCTCGGCCTCGTGCCGGGCGGGGTGAGCTTCCACGCCGGCTCCCAGCAGCTCGACCCGACGGCGTGGGCCCGGGGGATCGCAGCCGCGGCGCAGGTGGTGTGTCCGCGGCCCGCGGTGCTCAACCTCGGCGGTGGCCTCCCCGTCGCCTACGACGCCCCGGTCCCGCCGGTCGAGGCCTACGCAGGCGCGATCGAGGCGGCGCTGCGGGTGCACTTCCCGGGCGGCCGCCCGGCGCTGGCGGTGGAACCGGGCCGCTTCCTCGTCGCCGAAGCGGGGGTGCTGCGCAGCGAGGTCGTTCGGGTCTCGCACCGCGACGACGGCCGGCGCTGGGTGTACCTCGACGTGGGCCGCTACGGCGGGCTCGCCGAGACCGAGAACGAGGCCATCCGCTACCGGATCAGCACCCCGCACGACGGCGGGCCCGCCGGGCCCGCGGTGCTCGCCGGACCGACGTGCGACGGTGACGACGTGCTGTACCGTCGGATCGAATTGCCGCTGGCGCTGCGCGCGGGCGACGTCGTCACGCTGCACGCGACCGGGGCCTACACGGCCAGCTACGCCTCGGTGGGCTTCAACGGGATCGCGCCGCTGCCGGTCGCCTGCGTCGACGGCGCGCCCGCGTGACGGGGCCGCCGTTCGCCGGCCGGCACGTGCTCGCCGAGCTCACCGGCGCCGACCCCGCCCTGCTCGACGACGAGGCGGCCCTGCGCGCGACGCTCGGGGCGGCGCTGGCCGCCGCCGGGGCCACCGTGCTGCAGGTCGTCTCCCATCGTTTCGCCCCGCACGGGGTGACCACGCTGGCGCTGCTCGCCGAGTCGCACGCCTCGCTGCACACGTGGCCGGAGCGCGGGGCCGCGTTCGCCGACGTGTTCACCTGCGGCGGCGCCGCCGACCCTGCGCGGGCCGTCGAACTGCTCGCCGCCGGCCTCGGCGCTCGCGTGTCCGCATGCACCGTGCCCCGCGGTACCCGTTCTGCTACCCGGGCGGCCCCGGTGCCCGAGCCACTCGCGCCCGGGCTCACCCGGGTCTGGGACGTCGACCAGGTGGTATGGCAGGGCGACACCGCCTACCAGCGGATGCTCGTCGCGCGCACCGCGCACGGCGTCACCCTGTTCTGCGACGGGGAGCGGCAGAGCGCCGAGGCCAGCCAGCTCGTCTACCACGAGGCGCTGGTCGTGCCGGCGCTGCTGCTGGCGCGGCGGCTCGACCGGGTGCTGGTCATCGGCTCCAGCGAGGGCGTCGCGAGCGGGATCGCCGCCGCTGCGGGCGCCCGGGTGGACCACGTCGACATCGACGCCGAGTGCGTGCGGCGCTGCGCGGAGCTGCTGCCCTACGGCTACTCGCCCGCCGAGCTGCGCCGCGCCGAGGCGGACGAGGGCGCGGTGCGCGTGCACTACACCGACGGCTGGGCGCACCTCGCCACGACCGGCGATCACTACGACGTCGTCGTCGTGGATCTGCCCGACGAGCGGCCCGACGACCCGGACGCCCAGCACAACCGGCTCTACGGGGAGGAGTTCCTGCGCCGCGCGGCGGCGGTGCTCGCCCCCGGCGGGGTGCTCACCGGGCAGGCCGGCTGCGCGACGCTGTGGCGCAACGCAACCCTGCGCCGGTCGGTGGAGCGCTTCGACGCCGTGTTCCCGACGGTCGTGCACTACGGCTCCGACGAGCACGAGTGGTCGTTCCTCACCGGCTGCCCCCGCCCGGTCGCCGACCCGGTGGAGCGCATGGTGCGGCGGCTGGCGACGCTGCCCTACCGCCCGGAGACCCTCGACGCCGACGCCCTGCGCCGCGGCGCGGTGCTCCCCCACTCGCTGCGCCACCCTGTCGGGGCGCCGTCGAGCGTGCACTCGCGCAGGTGCGGGCAGCAGTGAGCGCACGCTCGCCGGGCCCAGCCGAGCGGGGAATCAGCCGAGCGGCCTCAGCCGTGCCGCGCGCAGAACGCGAGCACGCGGTTCCAGAGCAGTTCCGCGGACGCGGCGTCGTACTCCGCGGGCAGGCTCGCGTCGGTGAACAGGTGCCCGGCGCCGGGATAGTCGAGCTGCTCGACCTCGCCCCCGGCCGCGCGGGCCGCGTCGGCCACCGACTCCGCCCAGCCCTCCTGCCGGAACGGGTCGTCCACCGCGTAGTGGATCTGTACCGGCACCCGCGCGGGCCAGGCGTCGGCGCCGAGCATCTCCAGCGGCAGCGCGCCCGAACACAGCACGACCCCGGCCACCGGCCGCTGCATCGCGACGTGCTCGGCCATGCCGCCGCCGTTGGAGAACCCGAGGCAGAGCAACCCGTCCGGCAGTTGCGCCACCCCGTCCACCGCCGCCGCCATGAGCGTCGGGAAGCTGCCGATCTCCTCGACGAAGGCGGCCGCCTCCGCATAGTCGTCGAACACCCGGCCGCCGTACTGGTCGACGACGTGCACGTCGTGCCCGGCGGCCCGCAGCCGCTGCGCCGCGTCGCGCACGCCGGGCCGCACACCCAGCACCGAGTGGAACACCGCGATGGTCGCCATGACTGCCCTTCCGCTGAATAATTGGACGCTGTCCAGTATAACTGAACGGTGTACAGTTCACGAGTGGTTCGACCTCGCACTCCCGGCCAGCGGGCCGGATTGACCCATGCCGCCGTCCTCGCCGCGGCCCGCGACCTGCTGGCCCGGGGTGGCGCCGACGCCCTGACGATGCGCGCGCTGGCGCGGCGGCTCGACGTCGCCCCCAACGCCCTCTACAGCCACATCGCCGGCAAGACCGCCCTGCTCGACGACCTGCTCGACGACGTGCTGGCTGATGTCCGGGCACCGGCCTCGGCCCTCGACGACCCGGTGGCCGGGCTGCACCAGATCATGACCAGCAGCTACCGGGCGCTCGTCGACCATCCCGACCTCGTGCCGCACTCGCTGGCCCGCCAGGGCTCGCGCGGCCCGCACGCCCGGCGACTCGGCGAGACGACGGTGGCGCTGCTGGCCCGCTCGGGGGTCCCCCCGGCGGACACGGCCCAGGCGCTGCGGGTGCTCGTCGTCTACGCGATCGGGTCGGCGGCGCTGGCCGCACGCCCGCCCATCGGCGTCGAGGAGCCCGGCCCGCTCGGCGCGGACGAGCTGCTCGCCAGCTTCACCCGCGGCCTGCACTGGCTGATCCGCGGCATCCTGGCGCCCGCGGCGGCGTGAGCTACCCGCCCCGGACGGCCCGGCGCAGCTTCGGCAACCGCTCGGCCAACACCCGCTCGGCGCCGTGCGCCGACGGCCGGTAGTAGTCGCGCCCGACCAGGTCGTCGGGCGGGTACTGCTGGGCGAGCACCCCGTCGGGGTCGTCGTGCGGGTAGCGGTAGCCGACGGCGTTGCCGAGCGTCTGCGCGCCCGCGTAGTGCCCGTCGCGCAGGTGCGCCGGGACGGTGCCGGTCGCCCCGGCGCGCACGTCGGCCATGGCCTCGTCGATCCCGACGATCACGGCATTGGACTTCGGCGCCGTCGCCAGGTGCAGCGTGGCCTGGGCCAGCGCGATGCGGGCCTCCGGCATGCCGATGAGCTGCACGGTCTGCGCGGCGGCCACCGCCACCGGCAGCGCCGTGGGATCGGCGAGGCCCACGTCCTCCGAGGCGTGCACCACCAGCCGCCGCGCGATGAACCGCGCGTCCTCCCCCGCGACGATCATGCGCGCCAGGTAGTGCAGCGCGGCGTCGGGGTCGGATCCGCGGATCGACTTGATGAACGCCGAGATCACGTCGTAGTGCTGGTCGCCCGCCCGGTCGTAACGGACGGTCGCCTCGGTGACGGCCCGTTCCACGGCGGCGACGTCGACGCTCCGCGCGCCCTCGGCCACGACCCCGTCCGCCGCCGCCTCCAGTGCCGTGAGCGCCCGGCGCGCGTCCCCGCCCGAGAGCCGCACCAGCGCATCCTCGGCGTCGGGCGCGACGTCGACCGCGCCGTCGAGGCCCCGGGGCTCGGTCACCGCCCGGCGCAGCAATTCGCGCACCTCGTCGTCGTCGAGTGCCTCCAGCCGCAGCACGAGCGAGCGCGACCGCAGCGGCGACACCACCGAGAACGACGGGTTCTCCGTCGTCGCGGCGACCAGCAGCACGATCCGGTCCTCCACCGCGCCCAGCAACGCGTCCTGCTGGGTGCGGGAGAACCGGTGCACCTCGTCGATGAACAGCACCGTCGGCTGCGCGGACCGGTCCAGCCGCCGCCGCGCGTCCTCGATCACCGCGCGCAGTTCCTTCACCCCGGCGGTGAGCGCAGAGAGCGCGACGAACCGGCGCCCGTCGCCGGTCATCAGCCGGGCGAGGGTGGTCTTGCCGGTGCCGGGCGGGCCGTAGAGCAGCACCGACGCCGGCGCGCCGCCCTCCACGAGCCGGCGCAACGGCGCGCCTGGCCGCAGCAGGTGCCGCTGCCCGACCACCTCCGCCAGTGAGCGCGGCCGCATCCGGACGGCCAGCGGAGCGGTGGCGGCCGGGCGGTCCGGAACCGGGGCCGGCGCGGGGTCGTCGTCGAGCTCGAAGAGTCCGTCGGTGTCCATCGCGGGCTAGCCTGCCACCCGGATCCGACGGAAACTGTCGGAGTGCGGTGCGAACCTCGCGGTGACGGACGGAGTGGCCCCATGACGCTGTCGTGGCCCAACCACCTGCTCACCCTCGACGAGTGGGAGGCGCTTCCGGAGGACTCGGGCATGCGGCTCGAGCTCGCGGAGGGGGTTCTCATGATGGTTCCGATGCCGTTGCCGTGGCATCAGAAAGCTGGTACGCGGCTCGTCCACCGACTTGATGAGCAGTTGCCGAGGGCGCTGACCGCGCTGCCCGAGGTCGACGTCGTCGTCGCCGATCGGCCGCTCACGATCCGGGTCCCGGACGTCCTGGTCACCCGCACCGAGATGTACGAGGCCAACCCGCCACGGCTCGCCGCCGCCGACGTGCTGCTGGCCGTCGAGATCCTCTCCGACGGCACGCGCCGGGTCGACCGCGTCCTCAAGTTCTCCGAGTACGCCGAGGCCGGCATCCCGCAGTACTGGATCGTCGACGTCGACCCGCCGACGACGGTGCTGGCCTACGTGCTGGTCGACGGGTTCTACGAGCTGTCCGGCGAGCTCACCGGCCCGGCAACCCTGGACGTCGCCGGCCACCGGGTCGCGCTCGACCTGGACGCCCTCACCCGGCGCTGACCGGCTATCGCAGCACCGTCGGCGACGCCCACCCGACGAACGTGTGGTCGGCCCGGGCGATGCTGAGGCTCAGCGTGCGCCGGTACTCCACCCACGCGAGCGCGAGCAACCGCTCGTCCACCCCCCGCTCGGGATAGGTCACCTGGTAGCCCGACAGCCACACGAACGGCACGGCGATGCCGTCCATGGCGCGCGCCCACCGCGGGAAGTGGGCGGCCGCCGCGAGGATCTCGGCGTGCGCGGAGTCGGTGCCGCGCAGGGTGCGCGGCCGGATGTGCCGCCCGGGTGCCCAGTGCGCGCCGAGGTCCACGCTCACCCGCCGCACGCCCGGGCGGTGCCGGATGCCGGCGAGCAGTCGCACCGGCTTGGGACGGCTCTCGTAGGCGTCGCGGATCCAGTCCCAGCACCAGGTGTCGAGATAGCGCTCCGCGGCGACCTCCCACATCTCGTGGCAGGTGCGTCGCACACCGTCCATCTCGCCCAGGTCGTCGCCGCGATACTCGCTGTCCAGGTAGACCGCGAGCAGGTCCACCACCAGCGGGTCCGGGTGCGTGCGCGGCGTGAGGTCGACGGCGGCGAGCTCGGCGTCGCTGAACCCCCACTCCCGGTCGGCGTTCCAGCGCCGCACGTTGGCCAGTTGCTCGGTGAGCGGGCAGAACAGGAACGGTGGCGGCGTGACCCGGCGCGTCCGGTTGGACAGCGGCAGCGGCACCGACGTCATGCCGCTGCTCGTCATGCCGCTGCTCGTCATGCGACTGTTGTACCTGGTGGGTCGGCGCGCGCCCAGCGGCCGTCGCCGCGGATCCAGTGCTCGGGCTCGACGGCCGCGACGAGGCGGTCGGTCAGCCAGTACGTCGCATCGGGCCCCCACCCGGCGATGAGCGTGTGCGCGGACCCGACGGGCAGCGCAGCGCCGGCACCCGTGAGGTAGGACCAGCACGTGAGGTGCAGGGCGTCGAACTCGGCGCTCACCGCGGCGTAGTCCGGGATCAGCCAGGTGCCGTCGACGCCGGACGCGCGCCACCAGTCGTGCCGCCGCGAGCGGGTGACGTCGAGCGGGTGGCGGGCCACCAGGTCCACCCAGTCGGCGGCGGACCGGACTTCCGCGACACGGACGTCGCCGTCGGGGACTACCGGACGGCACGACGCCGCGGTCCACCCCAACTCGTCCTCGACGAGGACCAGACCCGCCGCGCCGAGGCCGTCCAAAGCCCGGGTCGTCACCGGTAGGCCCGACCAGCACGGCGCCGACCACCAGCGCCCGCTGTACGGCGCGCGCACGTCCGCCGGGCGGTCCGCGGCCTGGCGCTCGTCCTCGGCCGTGTCGGCGCGCCATGTGGCGAGCTTCCCCGCCGCGCCGGCCGGCGTCGGCGGCGGCACGTGCGGGTCGGTCCATTCGACGATGCGGTGCGCACCCGTGGGGACCGGCTCGGTCCACCAGCCCGGAGCGCCGGCGGCGACCCGGCGGGCCACCGGAAGCAGGGCCTCGCGCACCTCGGGCAGCGCCAGCGCCGCATCGACGCTGTAGGGCTCCTGCCAGTACCAGGCCCAGCAGCACGCATCCGCGAGCGCGTTGCGCAGCGCCGCCTCCCCGACGTCGACGCCGGACAACTCGACGACGTCGATCTCGGTCGCGAGCTGCGCGGCAGGGGGCGCCGGGCCGTCGAAGGCCACGGCCCGCCACGCCGATCCGCGCACGTGTGGTTCGAGCAGCTGCCAGCACAGCCGCCTGCCGCGGGGACCCGCCACGAGTGCGGCCGCGTTGTCGATCTCCGTCACGGGTGGGGACGGTAGCCGCCCCGGCGCCGTGTCCGCGCGGGACTTGTCAGCTGGGCGGGTCTCAGCTCGACGGGTCTCAGCTCGACGGGTCGAGGTCGAGCGTGTCGGCGGCGTTGTGCCGCCACCGGTCGACCTCGCGGATGTAGCGCAACAGCTCTTGCGAGCCCGGCGACCAGCGCCCCTGCCGGGCGATGTCCAGGAGGGTGGCGCCCGCGCGGTAGGACTCGGTGGCGAACCCGGCGCGCAACGAGTGGCAGGTGACCGGGTGCAGCAGGCCCGCCCGGCGTCCGGCACGGGCCACGATCGCGGTGACGGCGCCGGGTGACAGGCCCGCCGTGCCCGCGTGCCCGTGCCGGCTCACCGGGCGGAACGCCGGCCCGCCCGCCCCCGCCGCTCCGATCCAGGCCAGCCACGCCGCACGCGGGCAGAGCAACGGGTGCCGCCGGGCCGGCAGCGCGCTCGTTCCGGTGGTCTTGCCGTGCCGGACGTCGACGACGAGCCCGGTCGCCTCCACCGTGACGTCGCCCGCCAGCAGGTTGGCCTGGTCGCTGGCCCGGGTCGCGGCGAAGAAGCCGACGAGCACCATGGCGCGGTCGCGGATCCCGGCGAGGCCGTCCGGGCAGGCGCGCGACATCGCCAGCACGGCGGCGAGGTCGACGGCCCGCGCCTGGCCGCGACCGCGGGTCTCGCCGGCCTCCGCGAGCCGGCGCCGGTAGCCGTCGAGCGCGACGGTCGCCGCGCGCGTCGCCTCCGGGTCGATCCGGATGTGGTGGCGGCGCAGCCCGTGCAGCACCCCGGCCAGGCGGCGCCGGATGGTCGCCGGTGCCGCGGGGTGGCGGTCCTCCGGGTCGCCCGGTCGCGGCGAGCCGTGCTCGAGCCACAGCACGAACCCGACGAGCGCCCCGCGCGTCCCGGACAGCACCGGGATGCCCGCCCACTGCGCATAGTCCTCCCAGGTGGCCCAGTCCTGGGCGTAGGCGGCGCGGGTGGTCGCCGGGCGCTGGGTGCGGACGTAGCTGTCGGCGACAGCGTCGAGATCATCGAGCCGGGCCTGCAACGCTGCCGGCGCGAGAGCCCGCCCAGCTGGCCGCACGGTCGCCGGGACCGAAACCGGGGTCGTCGCCGGGATCATCCGCCCAGCCAACACCACGGGCGGTTCGATCGGGCCGAGCGACATCCCGGCGTGCGGCCGTCAGCCCCCGCCCGCTGCCGCCAGCCGCCTGCCACCCGCCACCAGCCGCCTCCAGCCACCGCTGCCAGCCGCCCGCTACCCGCTGCCCGCTGCCGCGACCGTGCGCCCACGCACGTCGGCACCTGCGTGAGCGCACGCTCGACCCCCCGCCCGCCCCCCGGCCGTGCGCTCACGCTTGTCGGCACTTGCGTGGCCGCCCGCCGCCACCCCGCCCCCCGCGACCGGCTCGCGACCGTGCGCTCACACACGTCGGTAACTGCGTGGGCGCACGTTCGCTGCCGCCGCCCGCCGCCGGCCGCCGCCCGTGCCGGCGGGCGGCTCATTGCGGCAGTTGTGCGTGTCCGAGCTCGTCGAGCGGCCAGAACGGGTTGTGCGCGATCTCCCAGCGGTGGCTGTCCGGGTCGGCGAACACCCCGGAGTAGCCGCCCCAGAAGGTGGTGTCGCCATCACGCACCACGGTCCCGCCGGCGGCCCCGGCCTCGGCCAGCACCGCGTCGACCTCTGCCGGCGAGCCCACGTTGTGCGCCAGCGTGATGCCGCCCCAACCGCCGTGGTCGTCGTCGACCCCGGAGTCCGCAGCCAGCTCCGCGCGCGACCACAGCGCGAGAGCCGTCCCGGCGCCGTGCAGGAACGCGACGTCGTCCCGGGTGTCACCGCTCTCCTGCCAGCCGAGCGCGGCGTAGAAGGAACGCGCGCGGGACACGTCGGCGACACCGAGCGTGATGAGCGTGACGACCGGCCGCATCCGCCGACCTTATGACAGTCCTCGTGATCACCGTTGTGGGACGCGCGCCCGCCAGACGGACGGTTCACGGTTCCCGCAGCGGTGATCACGGTGTCGTGGCGGGGCTCCTGGCAGCGGGCGCCCGTCTCGGCACCGCACGTGGGCGCGAGACACCCGACCCTGGATAAGAAGGTTTATGAGCTGTGCAAGTACACTGCACGATATCTTCTACGCAATTGTGACTGCTGATCTGAATATATATATACCTGTCATGGAGGCTCACGGCCATGCCCTTCGGCGACGTCACCGCAGCCCACCGCCCCACAGACCGGCGCTGCGCATACCGGAGCTGCGGCGCCGCGCTGCCGCCGCCCACCGGCCGCCCCGGCAACCGGCCGAAGTACTGCCAGGACGGCCGCACCTGGGGCCCGCAGGAGCTGACGTGCAAAGCTGCGGAAGCGGCCCACCTCGCGGTCGCCTCGCTGCTCGGTGACGGCCCGTTGCCTCCCGCGGGCGTCGCCGAACTGACCGCGCGCCTCGACGACGCGGCCGGACCCCTGGGCGACCTGCTGGCAGCGGTGACGGCCACGCGCGAGCAGCTCGACCGCGACGTCGTGGCCGCCCGCGCCGAGCGCGACGCCGCCCTCGACGCCGCCGCCGCCGACCGCGGGGCCCGTGAGCTGGCCGAACGTGACGCCACGCAGGCCCGCGCCACCGCCGATGCCGCAGCCGCGCAGGCCCGGGCAGCGGCCGACGAAACGGCCGCCGCAGCCCGCGCCCGGGAAGCCGCCGAGACGAAGGTGCGCGAGGCGGAGCGCGCGGTGGTACGCGGCGAGGGGCGCCTGGCCGCCGTCGAGGACCGGTTGCGCCGCGCCGAGCAGCTCGCCGACGAGGCCGCTACACACGCGGCCCGGCTCGACGCCGAGCTCGCCGACGCGCATGCGACGTTGCGCGCCCGCGACGAGGCCCTGGACCGGGAGCGCGCCCGCGCCGGCGAGCTGCAGGAAGCCCACCGCGCCGAGCTGGCCGCCCGCGCCGCCGCCCACGCCGCCGAGCGGGAGCGGCTCGCCGGTGCCCACGCCGCCGCGCTCGACCGGCGGTCCGACGCGCACGCCGCCGAGCTGGCCCAGCGAGCGGCCGCGCACGCCGCCGAGCTCGCCCGGACCGCCGCACTGCACGCCGCGGAGCTCGACCGCCGCGACCGCGCCGCCCGCACCGAGCGGGAGATCGACCTCGCCCGGATGGCGGCGCTGGACCGGGCGCTCGGGGTGGTCGCGGGGCCTGGCCCGGCCGGCTGATCGCGCGCGACCGCACACCCGTCGGCGGCCGCCCGAGCGGCACGTAGGGTCGACCCGTGCGGCAGATCCTCGAGTTGCTGGAGCGCGACGCCCAGCTGTCCCACGACACGATCGCCACGATGACCGGCCGGCCGGTCGCGGAGGTCGCCGAGGCGATCGGCGGGTGGGAGTCGGCGGGCGTGATCCGCCGGTACAAGGCCGTCGTCGACTGGGACGCCGCGGACCGGGCCACCGAGGACGACCGCACAGATCCCGCGGACGTCACGGCGTTCATCGACGTCTCGATCGCACCGGCGCGCGGGGTCGGCTTCGACGACGTCGCGGCCCGGATCTCACGGTTCGGCGAGGTCCGCAGCGTCTACCTGGTCTCCGGCGGGCACGACCTGCGTTGCACGGTCACGGGCCGCGACATCCGCGCGGTCTCGGACTTCGTGTCCCAGAAGCTCTCGACGATCGACCGCGTCCAGGCCACCGTCACCCATTTCGTGCTCAAGACCTACAAGCGCGACGGTGACGCGTTCGGCACACCCGAGGCCGACCACCGGTTGCCGGTCACCCCCTGAGGACCACCGTGAAGCCGCTGAACTCCGTCATCGCCGCGTGCCCCCCGTCGGGCATCCGCCGCTTCTTCGACATCGCCGCCGAGATGGACGACGTCATCTCCCTCGGGGTCGGCGAGCCCGACTTCGTCACCCCGTGGCGGATCCGC
Source organism: Pseudonocardia sp. (assembly GCA_052387455.1). Taxonomy (GTDB): domain Bacteria; phylum Actinomycetota; class Actinomycetes; order Mycobacteriales; family Pseudonocardiaceae; genus Pseudonocardia. The sequence goes on along the minus strand of JBQTJE010000136.1, from coordinate 44,574 downwards.
GAGGCCGGGATCTACGCACTCGAGCACGGCTACACGACCTACACCTCCAACCACGGCCTGCTCCGGCTGCGCGAGCTGATCTGCGCCGACCTCGGTTCCCGCTACGCTGCGCGCTACGACCCCCGCACCGAGTGCCTGATCACCACCGGCGTCTCCGAAGGGCTCGACCTGGCATTGCGGGTGCTGCTCGAACCCGGTGACGAGGTGATCGTCCCGGAACCCTGCTACGTCGCCTACCAGCCCAACGTCACGTTCGCGGGCGGCGTCCCGGTGCCGGTGCCCACCCGCTGGGAGGACGACTTCGCCGTCGACCCCGCCGTCGTCGAGGCCGCGATCACCCCGCGGACGAAGGCGATCCTGGTCGGGTCACCCGCCAACCCGACCGGGGCCGTGCAGCCTCGCGCCGCGCTGGAGGCCCTCGTCGCGCTCGCCGAGCGGCACGACCTGTACCTCGTCTCCGACGAGATCTACGACCGCCTCACCTACACCGGCGGGCACATCTGCATGGCGGCGCTGCCCGGCGCCCGCGAGCGCACGGTGCTGCTCGGCGGGTTCTCCAAGGCGTACGCGATGACCGGTTGGCGGGTGGGCTGGATCTGCGCGCCGCAGGTGATCGCCGACCTCTGCGTGCGCGTGCACCAGTACACGATGCTGTGCGCGCCGCACGTCTCGCAGCTCGCCGCGGTGGAGGCGATGTCGGGCGACGGTCGGGACGTCGACGAGATGGTCGCCGACTACGACCGGCGCCGGCGGGTCTTCGTCAAGGGCCTGCGCGAGCTGGGGCTGGACTGTCCAGAGCCGGGCGGGGCGTTCTACGCGTTCCCGTCGATCCGCCGCTCCGGGCTGGACTCCGAGACCTTCGCCGAGCGGCTGCTGCACGAGCAGAAGGTGGCCGTCGTGCCGGGCAACGTCTTCGGCCCGTCCGGAGAGGGGCATGTGCGCTGCTCCTACGCCACCGCGTTGCCGCTGTTGGAGGAGTCGCTGGACCGGATCGGGCGGTTGCTCAAGTCCCTGTCCTGACTGCGCCGACCGTCGATCATGCCTTGCACGATCACCGGGCCGAGGTCGCGCCCGCGGCGCACCAGCCACGGCAGGCCCTTGACCACGAGCCAGCCGATCCGCTGCGCGGAAGTCACGTCGCGCCCGCCCGCGCAGTCCAGGCTCACCGGCCGCGGGACGGCGTAGCCCGCGTCGAGCAAACGCTGTGCGAGGCCCGCGGCGAGCAGGCGGTGGCCGCGCTCGGACGGGTGCAGCCGGTCGACGCTCCACGAGGTGCGGTCGTAGCCGCCGGGCAGGGTGTGCAGGTCCAGCACCCCGATCCCGGCGGGGTCGGTCGCGGCGACGGCGTCGATCGCAGCGTTGAGCGCGGCGATCCGACGGGCCAATGCCCGGCGCAGCGGCGCGGGCAGGCGGAACACCCGCGTGTGGTCGTGGTAGCGGACGACCAGCACGTGCGCCCCCGTCCGGCGCAGCTCGGCCGCCACGGCGGAACAGTCGTCGCGCAGGGCGCCCGGCTGGAAGTCCGAGCGCAAGGTGTCGTTCATGCCGGCGAACAGCACCGCCGCCGACGGTTCGCCGGCGCGCAGCGCCCCGAGCGCCGCCGGGAGCTGCTCGCGGCGCACGCAGGCCATGCGGGCGCCGGTGCGCGACGGGTTCACTACCGTGGCGCCCAGGGCCGCGCCGAGCAGGGCGGGAAACCCACGCCAGCCCCCGCCGGGTAGCGGGTCGCCGAGCCCGACCGGCGTCGAGTCGCCGAGCGTGACGAGGGTGCGCACGGCGGTTCCGGTCGCGGGCCCCGGCCGGCTTCCGGCTGGCGCCACGGACGCGGTGACGGTCATGGTCGAACCGTCGCCGACCAGGGCTCACCGGCGGTGTGCGGGAGATGACGGGTCGTGGGCGACTGCGGAAAATCTGCTCACTCCACCGACCGGAACGCCGGGAACACCGGCAGGACCCTCGGCGCGTCGGGGAACCGCTCGCGCAGCGCGCCCGCGACGGCGCGCCCCAGGTCGGCGCTCGCTCCCCGGCCCGCGCGGTCGGCGGTGTCGGCGGCATGGCTCCAGTAGTGCGCCAGCGCGGTGCTGATCCGTGGTGAACGGGTGGCGTCGGGGCCGATCGACGAGTCGCGATCCTCGATCCGCGGCAGCAGCCACCACGTGCAGAGCCACACCCACAGCAGCCTGGCGCTGAGCAGCCGCCGCTCGAGCAGTTCGGGCTCGTCGAGGTCCGGCCAGACGACGGTGATCTCGTTGCGCCACGCCGCGAGCAGGGCGTCGGCCATTTCCGGCGGGAGCGCGAAGCTCGCCGCGCACGCCGGGAAGGGCACACTGAAGTAGGCGGCGTCGAGTGCCACGTCCCGGAAGCAGCCCCACTCGAAGTCGACGAACCGCACGCCCCGGCTCGTCACGAGGTTGTTGTCCGGGCAGGTGTCCGACGGGCTGAACGCCCGGTACCGCGTGCCCCCGAGCAGGCGCGCCGTCTCGTGGGCCTCGCGGGCGGCGGCCGCGGGCACGTGCACGCCGAGGTCCTCGGCGAGCAGCTCGGGAACCCCCGCCAGCGCTGCCCGCGCCTCGGCGGCCATCGGGTCGCGCCAGGACCGCTCCCCCAGCCGGCGCAACAGGGCGCCGAAGTCGTTCTCGCGGGCCGCCGTCGCCGCCTGCATCCGCCCCAGCCCGCGCGCCCAGCCGAGCAGGCAGTGCCGGGCGGCCGCCGGGTCCGGGCCGAACAGCTTGTCGGCGAGCGTGGAGCTGCGACCGAGGTCCTCCATCACCAGCAACCGGGCCTGCGGGTCGTGCGCGATGATCACCGGGCTGGGCCGCACGTCAGCGGGCAGCGCGGTGAACAACTGGCAGCTCGCCACCTCCGAACGGAACGGGTCCGGCCGATCCGGCAACGGCTCGTCGAGGTACTGCTTGACGACCAGCGAGCGCGGGAGCGAGAACGGGTTGCGGGCCACCCGGGCGCGGGCGACGACCGAGCGATCACTTCCACCGAGGTCTTCGGGATCGGCCAGCACCACCGTCGCACCGGCCCGGCGGGTGAGCAGACGTTCGGCCGCGGACAGCGCAGTGAGTACCGGCCTGGGGAAGGTGCCCAGGTCGCGAACCATCGTCGGCGACCCTACCCCGCCGAGAGCTTCCGGCCGTGGCCGCGCCGTCGCGCGGTGCGCCGGGACAGCGCGAGGACCGCAGCCGCGGCGACGACGATGCCGATCAGGTTCACGACCAGCTGCGCCGCCGACTCGGCCGCCTGCCCGAACCGGCCCTCGATCAGCGCCACGGAGGCGAACGCCGCCGCCGGGACCGTCGTGACCGAGATGAACACCCCGACGAGCGCCGAGGACTTCGACGACGTGAGCGACAGCATCCCCGCCGCGCCGGCCAGCAACGCCACGATCAGGGAGAACGGCCCGACCTCGTAGACGAAATCGACCTGGCCCAGCGCGTCGAGCTGGGCGGTCGAGAGCAGGCCGGTGGCGTCGAACACCACCGCGGCGACCGCGGTGACCACCATCGCCAGCGGGAAGCCGACCCCGAGCGCGAACCCGCCGCGGCGCACGAGGTCGCCGCGGCGCAGCACCGCACCCACCGCCACCGCCGCGAGCGGCCCGAACTCCGGGCCGAGCACCATCGCGCCCACCACGGTGACCGGCGAGTCCGTGATCACACCGATCGCGGCGAGCAGGCAGGCGATCGTCAGGAACATCGCGAAGCTGACGGAGAACCGTGAGTCCTCACCGGTGCGGGCGATCACCTCCTCCCAGATCACCGCGTCGGCCGGATCACCCGGGGCGGCCTCCTCGGCCGCGACGGCGGCATCGGACAGCGCCGTGTCGATGGCCTCCAGCGTGATCCCGCCGACGCGGTCGATGCCCAGGTCGCACAGCTCGGCCAGGAGCTCGTCGACGACCTCGCGGGTGAGGTCGGCCTCGACGACGTCCCCGGCGGGCTGCACGGCTATGCCCGGCGACACCGTGATGTGCGTCGCGCCGCACTGCTCGACGAGCAGCTCCCGCACCGCGCCGGTGTGCTCGGCCGGGCAGATCACCCGCAGGTGCAGCACCGGATCAGCGCGACGGTGTGATCGTCGGTTCGCCCGCGGCAAGGGCCGGCTTCGCGTCGACACCGGCCTCGCGGCGCTGCTCGGCCGTGATCGGTGCCGGAGCGGCGGTGAGCGGGTCGTAGCCGCCGCCGGTCTTGGGGAACGCGATCACCTCGCGCAACGAGTCGGCCCCCGCGAGCAGCATGCAGATCCGGTCCCAGCCGAACGCGATGCCACCATGCGGCGGGGGCCCGTAGGCGAACGCGTCGAGCAGGAACCCGAACTTCTCGCGCTGCTCGAACTCGTCCATCCCGAGCAGGCCGAACACCCGTTCCTGCACGTCGGAGCGATGGATACGGATGGAGCCGCCGCCGATCTCGTTGCCGTTGCAGACGATGTCGTACGCGAACGCCAGCGCCTCGCCCGGCGCCTGCTCGAACCGGTCGACCCACTCGTCGTTGGGTGCGGTGAACGGGTGGTGCACCGCCGTCCAGCCGATCGCCTCGCCGCTGTCGTCACGTACCTGCTCGAACATCGGCGCGTCCACCACCCACACGAACGACCACGCGCCCTCGTCGACCAGGCCGCACCGCCGGGCGATCTCGCCGCGGGCGGCACCGAGCAGGGCCCTGGCGTCGGACGGGTGCCCGGCGGCGAAGAAGACGCAGTCGCCCGGTTCGGCGCCCGTAGCCTTGGCCAGGCCCTCACGCTCGGCCTCCGACAGGTTCTTGACCACCGGCCCGCGCTCGTCGACCGCGCCGTCCGCCCCGATCAACACGTAGGCCAATCCACGGGCACCGCGCTGCTTGGCCCATTCCTGCCAGGCGTCGAGCTGCTTGCGTGGCTGGCTCCCCCCGCCGGGCATGACCACCGATCCCACGTAGGGCGCCTGGAACACGCGGAACCCGGTGTCGGCGAAGTAGTCGGTCATCTCGGTGAGCTCGACGGCGAACCGCAGATCGGGTTTGTCCGAGCCGTAGCGGGACATCGACTCGGCATAGGTGAGCCGCGGGATCGGCCGCGGGATCTCGTAACCGGCCAGGCCCTGCCACAGCGCCGCGGTGATCTCCTCGCCCAGCGCGATGACGTCGTCCTGCTCGACGAAGCTCATCTCCACGTCGAGCTGGGTGAACTCGGGCTGGCGGTCCGCGCGGAAGTCCTCGTCGCGGTAGCAGCGGGCGATCTGGTAGTACCGCTCGGCCCCGGCGACCATGAGCAACTGCTTGAACAGTTGCGGGCTCTGCGGCAGCGCGTACCACGAACCGGGCCGCAGCCGCGCCGGGACGAGGAAGTCGCGCGCGCCCTCGGGAGTGGAGCGGGTGAGGGTGGGCGTCTCGACCTCGACGAAGTCGCGCTCGTGCAGCACCGTGCGGGCGATCCGGTTGGCCTCGCTGCGCAACCGCAGGGCCGCGGCCGGGCCGGCGCGGCGCAGGTCGAGGTAGCGGTGCTTGAGGCGGATCTCCTCGCCGATCTCGCTGTGCTCGTCGAGCGGGAACGGCAGCGGCGCGGACTCCGACAGCACCGTGAACGACGTCGCCGTCACCTCGATCTCGCCGGTGGCCAGCTCGGGGTTCTCGTTGCCCGCCGGGCGCCGCGCAACCTCGCCGGTGATCTGCACGCAGAACTCCGCACGCAGCCGGTGGGCGCGCTGTGCCATCTCGCCCTCGCGGAAGACCACCTGCGCCGATCCCGCACCGTCCCGCAGGTCGATGAAGATCACGCCGCCGTGATCGCGGCGGCGCGCCACCCACCCGGCGAGGGTCACGGTCTGTCCGGTGTGCTCGGCACGCAGCGTGCCGGCGGAGTGGGTGCGCATCACGGGACGAGGCTATCCGGGGGGCTGCGGGGTGCTGCCAGCAGGTTTCCGGACGCCGGCGGGGCCTCCGGCGTGCGGAGGACCGGCGTCACAGCAGGCTCAGCTGCTCGGGCGGGGACGGCGCGGCGGGCGACGGCGACGCGCCGATCCCACCTCGCAGCTCCGTGGCCGCGCCGGTGAGGCCGTGGCGGCGCAGCAGGGGTGCTACCCGCTCCCCCAGCATCCGGCGGTACGCCGGATCGACGTACGCGCCGCGGCGGTAGAGCCGCCCGTACGGCTCGACCAGTGCCGGATGCTCACGAGCCAGCCACGCGAGGAACCACTCCCGGGCGCCGGGGCGCAGGTGCAGCGCGAGGACGCTCGCACCCGTGGCGCCGGCGACGGCGACCTCGGCGAGCAAACCGTCGAGCGCCTCGACGGAGTCGGTGAGCAGCGGCAGCACCGGCGCCACCATGACCCCGCATTCCAGGCCGGCGTCGGTGATGCGCCGCACGAGGTCGAGCCGGGCCTGCGGAGACGGGGTGCCGGGCTCCACCCTCGCCTGCAGCGACCGGTCGAGCAGGGCGATCGAGACGCCCATGCCGACCGGGACGTCCGCCGCCGCCCCCGCGATCAGGGGCAGGTCGCGGCTGAGCACCGTGCCCTTCGTGAGCAGCGAGAACGGCGTGCCGGAACGGGCGAGCGCCGAGATCACCCCGGGCATCAGCCGGTAGCGGCCCTCGGCCCGCTGGTAGGGATCGGTGTTGGTGCCCATCGCCACCGGCTCGCGGTTCCAGCGCGGCGCCCGCAGCTCGCGGTCGAGCACCCGGGCCACGTTGACCTTGACGACGATCTGGCCGTCGAAATCCTCCCCGGCGTCGAGGTCGAGGTAGGTGTGGGTGTTGCGGGCGAAGCAGTATCGGCAGGCGTGGCCGCAACCCCGGTAGGGGTTGACCGTCCAGCGGAAGGGCACGGGCGACGAGCCCGGCACCCGGTTGAGCACCGAACGGGCTTCCACCTCGTGGAACACCGTGCCGGCGAACTCCGGCGGACGCACGGTGCGCAGCAGGCCGCGCATCCCGGGCAGGACCGGGGCCGCGCCCACACCGTCGTCGACGATCTGCTGCCCGCTCCATCGCACACAGGTAGTCGAACACACGTTCGGATCGAACGCAAGAGCTGGGGTCGGCACGGCCGCGGCGCCCGGCATTGACAGGATGGCCCGCGTGGAGCGCCGCCGCACGGGCCGGCCGGCACCGGACCCGGGGCCGCCCAGGGCACCGATCACCGAGGGGGCGCCGCCCCGCCACCGTCGCGCCGATGAGGCGCGCCGGCCCGGGCGCCCGCCGGCGTCCTCTCCGGTCCCGGCGCCGCCACGTACCGCCCCGCCCCCACGCGCGGCACCACCGCCCCACGCGGTTCCGGCCCTCCCCGCAGGCCACGGTCACGGCCACTCCCCCGCGCCACCCGCGGACCGCCGCGTCGTGCGGCTGATCGCCGCCCTGCTCGTGCCGTGCGCCCTCGCGACACTCGTGGGCCTGGTGCTGCTGTGGCCGTCGGGCCCAGCTCCGACCGCCACGGCCACCGCCGGCGTACAGCTCTTCGACGCGACAATCACGGCGTCCCGGCCGGCCGACTGTGTCGAGGGCTCGGCCGCGGGCGGCTGCGACGCCCTCACCGTCCGCATGGGGGGTGGCCCGCTGCCGGGACGCGACCTCACCCTCGTGGTCGGCGTCGAGCCCGGCACGCCGCGGTTCGGCGCCGGGGACGACGTGGTCGTCGAATGGTCGGGGGCCGACCCCGTCGACCCGGGTGCCTACCGCATCGTCGACTTCCAGCGCGGCGCGTCGCTGCTCTGGCTCGCGGCGCTGTTCGCGGCCGCGGTGCTGGTGCTCGGCCGCTGGCGGGGACTGGCCGCGCTGGCTGCGCTGGCGCTGACCTTCGCGGTGCTGCTGCTGTTCGTGCTGCCCGCGATCGTCGGCGGCGCCGACCCGCTGGCCGTCGCCGTGGTGGGCTCGGGCCTGATCATGTTCGCCGTGCTGTACCTGACGCACGGGCCGTCGGCCCGCACGTCCACAGCGGTGTTGGGCACGTTGCTGTCCCTGGGCCTCATCGGGGCGTTGGGTGCCGGGTTCTCCGCGGCGGCGGCCCTGACCGGCCTCGACGACCAGACCGGCAACCTGATCGCGACCCTCGGCACCGGCATCGACGCCCGCGGACTGCTGCTCGCCGGTGTCGTGATCGGCGCGCTCGGCGTGCTGGACGACGTGACGATCACGCAGACCAGCGCGGTGTGGGAGCTGCGCCAGGCCGATCCGCGGATGGGCGCCCCCGCCCTGTTCGCCGCGGCGATGCGGATCGGGCGCGACCACGTCGCCTCGGCGGTGAACACCCTGGTGCTCGCCTACGCGGGCGCGGCATTGCCGCTGCTGCTGCTGTTCACCGTGTCCGGCCAGGGCCTCGGCACGGTGGTGACCAGCCAGGACGTCGCCACCGAGATCGTGCGCACCCTCGTGGGCAGCATCGGGCTCGTGGCATCCGTGCCGATCACCACCGCGCTGGCCGCGGCGGTGGCCATCCGGCAGCCCGCGCCGGCCTGATCGCGGGCCGCCGGGCCGCCGGGTCAGCTGGGTTCGGCGACGAGCACCGGGATCGTCCGGTCGGTCTTCTCCTGGTACTGCGCGTACGGCGGGTAGGCGGCCACGGCCCGCTCCCACCACACCGCGCGCTCCTCGCCGTGCACCTCGCGGGCGGTGCAGGCGCGGATCTCGGTGCCGTCCTGCACGGTGACGGCCGGGTTGGCGGTGACGTTGGCGTACCACACCGGGTCGTCGGCTGCCCCGCCCTTCGACGCGACGATCGCGTAGGCGCCCTCGTGCTCGACGCGCATCAGCGGCACCAGCCGGGTCTTGCCGGACTTCGCGCCGGTCATCCGCACCAGGACGACCGGCCGGTCCTGGACCTGCACCCCGTCGGTGGTGCCGGTGGCGAGGATCCGCTCGGTCTGGTCGCGCACCCATCCGGTGGGGCTCAGCTCGTGCTCGGTGTCGGCAGTCATGATCCGCACAACCGGTGATGAGCCTGCGCTGTTCCCGTGGCGGCGCACCTTTCAGGTGATCACCGGCCGCCGGGCCAGCAGGGTGGCGACGCCGTCGCCCTCGACGTCCGCGAGCACCTCGAGATCGCCGAACGCCGCGCGCAGCTCCCCCGGCGCGGCCCGGAACCGCCCCGCCGGTCCGCCGACCGCGGACAGCACCGTGACCACGAGCAACCCGCCCGGCGCGACGGCGGCGCGCAGCTGCGGGTACAGCGCGGGCGCCCGGAACCGCTGGCAGACCACCACGTCGTAAGGGCCGTCACAGTCCCGCGGCAGGCCGGCGTCGAGATCGTGCACCCGCCAGCGGACGGATCCGACGCCGATGGCCGCCGCCAGCGCGGCGCCCGCGGCGAGCCCCGCGGGTGATACGTCGACCGCGTCCACGGCGAACCCGCGCGCCGCCAGCCAGACCGCCACCTCCCCGAGCCCGCACGCGACGTCGAGAGCACGCCCGCCCGCCGGCAGGAGGTGCTCCCGGCCGCGCAGCGCCTCCGGCGGGACGGGCCGCGCCGTGTCCGCCGATTTCGCGTAGCGCGCGTCCCACCGGCGTCGGTCGGCGTCGTTCACCGTCGACCGGCCCCATGCACGGCCCGCTCCGTACGAAGCGACCTCACGTACCGACGAGCGCGACCAGCTCGTCGACGACCCCGTCGAGCGCCACGGCCCGCTGCTCGCCCGAGGCGAGGTCCTTGACCCCGACCGTGCCGTCGGCGAGGTCGCGCTCGCCCAGGACCAGGGCGAACCGCGCACCGGACCGATCGGCCGCCTTCATCGCGCCCTTGAGCCCGCGCCCGCCGTAGGCGAGGTCGACCCGCACCCCGGCCCCGCGAAGCGCCGCCGCGAGCACCACCAGCCTGCGCCGCGCGGCGTCGCCCAGCGGCACGCCGAACACCTCGCAACGGGCCTGCGACCAGGGCGCGATCCCCTCGGCCCGGCACGCCAGCAGGGTGCGGTCCACCCCGATGCCGTACCCCACGCCGGGCAGCGGCTGCCCGCCGAGCACCGCCATCAAGCCGTCGTAGCGCACGCCACCGCCGATGCCGGACTGCGCGCCGAGACCGTCGTGCACGAACTCGAACGTCGTCCTGGTGTAGTAGTCCAGCCCGCGCACCATCCGCGGGTTGGGCACGTAGGCCACGCCCAGGTCGTCGAGGTGCGCGCACACGGCCGCGTGGTGCTCCGCCGACGCGGCCGACAGGTGGTCCACCAGCAGCGGGGCGCCGTCGAGCAGCTCGCGGACCTCGGGGCGCTTGTCGTCGAGCACCCGCAGCGGGTTGATCCGGGCCCGCTCGCGGGTGGGCCCGTCGAGCGGCAGCCCGGCGAGGAACTCCTGCAGCAATGCCCGGTACGCCGGGCGGCACTCGTCGTCGCCCAGCGAGGTGAGCTCGAGGCGGTAGCCGCGCAGGCCCAGTGCCCGGAAACCTTCGTCGGCGATCGCGATGACCTCGGCGTCCAGCGCCGGGTCGTCGACGCCAATCGCCTCCACGCCCACCTGCTGGAGCTGGCGGTAGCGCCCCGCCTGCGGGCGCTCGTAACGGAAGAACGGCCCGGCGTAGCGCAGCTTCACCGGCAGGCCCGCGCGGTCGAGGCCGTGTTCGACCACCGCGCGCACCACCCCGGCCGTGCCCTCCGGCCGCAGCGTCACCGAGCGCTCGCCACGGTCGGCGAAGGTGTACATCTCCTTGCTGACCACGTCCGTGGACTCGCCGACGCCGCGCGCATAGAGGCCGGTGTCCTCGAAGACCGGCAGCTCGATCGGCGCGTAGCCGGCCCGCTCCGCGGCGGCGACGAGGGCGTTCCGGACGTGCTCGAACCCGGCCGACGCCGGTGGCACGTAGTCCGGGACGCCCTTCGGCGCGGCGAACGAGTGCACGCGCGGCAGGTCGGTCACGCTCACAGCCCGCGTCCCGGCGCCGGCAGCAGGCCCTGCAGGAACGGGTTGGACCCTCGCTCGCGCCCGATCGTGGTCGTCGCGCCGTGGCCGGGCAGCACGAGCGCGGAGTCGTCGCGGACGAGCAGCTTGTCGCGCAGGCTCGCCATCATCTGCGCGTGGTCACCGCCCGGTAGGTCGGTGCGCCCGATCGATCCGGCGAACAGCGTGTCCCCCGCGATGATCACCTCGACGCCCTCCTCGGTGGGGGTGGTGAAGATGACCGAGCCGGGGGTGTGGCCGGGAGTGTGGTCCACCCGCAGGGTGAGGCCGGCCAGTTCCAGGTCGGCGCCGTCGTCGAGGGTGCGCACCTCCCGCGGCTCGCGCAACTCGATCCGGCCGCCGAAGAACGACGCCGCCTCCCGCGACAGACCCTTCATCGGGTCGGCGAGCAGCGCCCGGTCGTCGGAGTGGATCCAGGCCGGCACGTCGTGGCCGTCGCACACCGGGGCGACGCTGAACGTGTGGTCGAAGTGCCCGTGGGTGAGCAGCACCGCCACCGGGGTGAGCCGGTGCTCGGCGAGCAGCGCCTCCAGCGGCTCCATCGCGTCCTGACCGGGGTCGACGACGATGCACGCCGCGCCGGGGCCGGTGGCCGCGACGTAGCAGTTGGTCTGGAACGAACCTGCCGGGAAACCTGCGACGAGCACCGGTCGAGCGTAGTCGTCGACGATCCCTCCGGCCGGTACGGCCCGTCTCCGGCACTCGCCGTCGCAGCGGCCATATGACCCGATCAGGTGATGCTCACCGGAAGCTCCAACCGCCGGGCTCGTCAAGATCAGGATCTGGGGTGTTCGAGACCCTCACGTTGGAGGACACCATGAGTACCGGAAATCGCCGCACCCACCGTGTGCGGATCGTCAGCATCCTGGCGCTGGCAGCGAGCGCTGCCGTTCTCATGCCAGCGGCGGCTCACGCAGAGAGCAAGGAAGGCTGCCGGACGTACCAACATCGCTACTACCTGGGCGCGGGGAGCGCGATTACGGTGCGAGTCGCCACGGTCGACACCGCTCTCAAGATCTGTACAGATGCCGGCGGTCGCATCACCGGCGCCGAGGCGACACAGGCGGTTGGCACGACGACCGCAGGAGCTGCGGCGGGCTTCAACATCGATGCCGGCACCTCGATCATCACCAGACAGGATGCGCAGAAGGCGAAGGCCACTTACTCGGGCCGAATTCGCGTCTGTGCGGCGACCTACTCGCCGATCTGCAGCACATCCTATCCCTACGTGATCTACGGTGAGAATCCCGACGGCCTCACCACTCCTGTCGCAGACGGCTTCATCGGCCCCGTACCGACCGGGCAGCGTATGAGGTGGAGCCATGGTCCCGAAGCAAGAGGCGGTGTTCACTATTATGAGCGGCCCTGATCTTGAGACCCGGCTACTCGGGCTCCTCTGGCCAGTGCGTCCCCCCGACGCGCTGGTCGTCCTGGTCTCGGCAGTGGTGTCGTCCATCGCCGGCTACCAGGCCAACTCGGGATCGCCGAGCTGGTCGTGGCTCTGGGCGGGATGTGTCATGGGCACCCTGCTGGTCGTCATGCGGATTCGCCGACGTGTGCGACAGGACCCCCACGTGCCGGGGTGATGCTTCCCGGCTGAACGCGGTCGATACCCTCCCGAGGTTGTTTCGATAACTGGGAGGGTGTCGGTCGGTGGCCACGAACCAGATGCGGCGTGAGGCGGCGAAGCGCAAGCTGGAGCGCCAGCAGGAGCGGCGGGTACAGCAGGCCGCGCGGCGCAAGCAGGTCGCGGTGATCACCTCGATCGCCGTCGCGGTGCTGGTGGTGGGGGGTGTCGTGGTGCTGTCGCTCGTCGGTGGCGGTGCCGTCGAGGCCATCACGCCCGCGTCCATTCCCACAGAGCTGGCCGCGCTGCCCGCGCGACCGAATCCCCTTCCGGACCCGACCGCATGCCAGTACGTACCCGACGGCGAGGCGGCACGCCCCGTCCAGGCCCCACCAGCCACTGAAGTCCCCGCCGGCGGCACCGTCCAGGTCACCCTCGAGACCAGCGCGGGCGCCGTCCCACTGGTACTCGATCGGGCTCTGGCGCCCTGCACGGTGAACAGCTTCGTGAGCCTCGCGCAGCAGGGCTACTTCGACGACACCCCCTGTCACCGACTCACGACCAGCCCCGGCCTTCAAGTTCTCCAGTGTGGCGACCCGACCGGCACCGGCTCCGGCGGCCCCGGTTACACGGTGCCGGACGAGTTCTTCCCCGAGCTGGCCTACGGTCGCGGCATCCTCGCGATGGCGAATACCGGTCAGCCCAACTCAGGGGGCAGCCAGTTCTTCATGGTCTACGGGGACGGCCAGCTGCCGCCGCAGTACACCGCCTTCGGTTCGATCTCCGTTGAAGGTCTCAACGTGATCGACGTGATCGCGCGGACAGGCCATGACGGCGCTTTCGATACGAGCGCAGGGGGCGGGAAGCCGGTCGAGCCGGTGATGATCCGGACGGCGAGTGTCGGGTAGATCAGACTGATCTCCCACTTCCGCGGGGACACCACCGCCGAGGCCGCCGTCGAGCGGGCGCTCGGGCTGCTGGCCGAGGTCGACGGGCACCTGCGCGCCTTCGTCGGCACCCGTCCGGACGCCGCCCGCGCCGACGCCCGCCGGAGCCGTCCCGGCCCGCTGCGCGGCGTCCCGATCGCGGTCAAGGGCAGCGACGGTCTGCGCACCCAGCAGGCCCGCCGCCTGGTCGCGGCCGGCGCCGTCCCGATCGGGACGACGTCGACCCCGTGCGGGCCCGGGCACCAGACCTGGGGCCACACCGACCGCGGCCCCACCCGCAACCCGTGGCAGCCCGACCGCTCCCCCGGCGGCTCCTCAGCAGGCTCGGCGGCCGCGGTCGCCGCCGGGATCGTGCCGCTGGCCACCGGCAGCGACGGGGCAGGGTCGGCGCGGATTCCCGCCGCCTGGTGCGGGATCTTCGGCTACAAGCCGACCACCGGCCTCGCCCGACGCCTCGACACGGCCGGTCTCGCCGTGCCCGCACCTCTGGTCCGTGACCCGGCTGACCTGGCGCTCTGGGCCGAGGTCGTGCTCGGTCGCCTTCCCGCTGCGGCGCCGCCGCGCACAGCGGTCTGGTCGGCCCATCTGGGTTTCGCCGCCGACCAGCTCGACGACGAGGTCGTCGCGGTCGCGCGGATCGCCGCAGACCGCCTGGTGGCCACGGCCGGCCTCAGCTGGCAGACGGCACGGGTGGCGCTCACCGACCCCGCACCGGCATGGAACGCCCTGCGCGACGTCACCGCAACCACCGCTGCCCGGCAGGCCGCCCGCGCGCTCCGGCGTGCCAACGACCGCGCGCTGGCGGCCCTCTTCGCCGATGCCGACCTGCTGCTGACCACGACCACGCCGGGCCGCGCGCACGGCCACGACGGCCCGGGCGGGCACATGAGCGTGGCGCTGACGTGGGCGTTCAACCTGTCGGGGCATCCCGCCGTCTCGATCCCGGCCGGGCGCACGGCGGACGGCTCGCACGTCGGGCTCCAGGTCGTGGCCTGCCACCGTGCCGACGCGGCCCTGCTCGCCCTCGCCGCCACGCAGCCGGCCGCACCGAGCGTGCACTGAGTCCGCCAGCAGCGTGAACGAGGGCCCGTTCGGCGCCTTCGATGGCCTCAGCTCGCGGACGTCACCCGGTAGACGTCGTAGACACCCTCGACGTTGCGCACCGCGCGCAGCACGTGACCGAGGTGCTTCGGGTCGCCCATCTCGAAGCTGAACCGCGACACGGCGACGCGGTCGCGCGAGGTCGTCACCGAGGCGGACAGGATGTTGACCTTCTCGTCGGCGAGCACCTTGGTGATGTCGGACAGCAGCCGGTGCCGGTCGAGGGCCTCCACCTGGATCGCGACGAGGAACACCGAACCCGGCGACACCGACCAGGTGACGTCCACGAGCCGCTCGGCGCGGGCCTGCAGGTCGGCGGCGTTGGTGCAGTCGGTGCGGTGCACGCTGATCCCGCCGCCCCGGGTGACGAACCCCAGGATCTCGTCGCCGGGCACGGGCGTGCAGCAGCGGGCGAGCTTCGTGTAGAGGTCGGCGAGGTCGCCCCCGTCGCCGGTGACCACCACGCCCGCGTCGCCGGTGGCGCGCCGCAACCGCACCGTCGACGGCGTGGCCCGCTCGGCCAGCTCCTCCTCGGCGTCCTCCACGCCGCCGAGCAGCGCCACGAGCCGCTGCACCACGTGCCGGGCGCTGACATGACCCTCGCCGACCGCCGCGTACAGCCCCGACAGGTCCGGGAAGTGCAGCTCGCGCGACAGCGCCGCCATCGCGTCGGCCGAGACGAGGCGCTGCAGCGGCATCCCGGTGCGCCGGGCCTCTCGGGTGATGGCCTCCTTGCCCGCCTCGATCGCCTCCTCGCGGCGCTCCTTGGCGAACCAGCCCTTGATCTTGTTCTTCGCGCGGGGAGATGCCGCGAAGCCGAGCCAGTCGCGGCTCGGCCCCGCGCCCTCGGCCTTCGAGGTGAAGATCTCGACGACGTCGCCGGACTCCAGCTTGCGTTCCAGCGCGACGAGCTTGCCGTTGACCCGCGACCCGATGCAGCGGTGGCCGACCTCGGTGTGCACGGCGTAGGCGAGGTCGACGGGTGTGGAGTCCGACGGGAGGACGACCACGTCGCCCTTGGGCGTGAAGACGAAGATCTCCGCCGAC
The DNA here is from genome assembly GCA_052387455.1 of Pseudonocardia sp. Classification (GTDB taxonomy): domain Bacteria; phylum Actinomycetota; class Actinomycetes; order Mycobacteriales; family Pseudonocardiaceae; genus Pseudonocardia. Next base: position 29,046 of record JBQTJE010000136.1, on the reverse strand, counting down.
GCGAGGTCGTAGCGCAGCGACTCCAGGAAGTCGCCGGGGTCCGCGGCCTCCCGCTGCCAGTCCAGCAACTGGCGCATCCACGCCATGTCGTCGACCTCGATGGCGCCGTCACCGCCGGAGCCGTTGTGGCCGCGGGTCTCCTTGTAGCGCCAGTGCGCGGCGATGCCGTACTCGGCGGTGCGGTGCATCAGGTGGGTGCGGATCTGCACCTCCAGCGGCTTGCCGTCCGGCCCGATGACGGTGGTGTGCAGCGACTGGTAAACCCCGAACCGCGGCTGGGCGATGTAGTCCTTGAACCGTCCGGGCATCGGCTGCCACAGCGCGTGCACCATGCCCATGGCGGCGTAGCAGTCGCGCACCTCGTCGACGAGCACCCGTACACCCACGAGGTCGTGGATGTCGTCGAAGTCCCGGCCCTTGACGATCATCTTGCGGTAGATCGAGTAGTAGTGCTTGGGCCTGCCCTCGACGGTGGCGGTGATGCGTGCTGTGTCGAGCTGCTGGTTGACCTCGTCGATCACCTGCTTGAGGTAGGTGTCGCGCGACGGTGCCCGGGTGGCCACCAGGCGGACGATCTCGGAGTACTTCTTCGGGTGCAGGATGGCGAAGGCCTGGTCCTCCAGCTCCCATTTGACCGTCGCCATGCCCAGCCGGTGGGCGAGCGGCGCCATGACCTCGAGGGTCTCGCGGGCCTTGCGCTTCTGCTTCTCCGGCGGCAGGAAGCGCATCGTGCGCATGTTGTGCAGCCGGTCCGACAGCTTGATCACCAGCACCCGCGGGTCGCGCGCCATGGCGACGACCATCTTGCGGATGGTCTCCGCCTCGGCGGTGGCCCCGAACTCAACCTTGTCGAGCTTCGTGACGCCGTCGACGAGGTGCGCGACCTCGTCGCCGAACTCCGCGCGAAGCTTGTCCAGCGGGTAGTCGGTGTCCTCGACGGTGTCGTGCAGCAGGGCCGCCACCAGCGTGGTGGTGTCCATGCCGAGCTCGGCGAGGATCGTCGCGACGGCCAGCGGATGGGTGATGTACGGATCACCGGACTTGCGCTTCTGGCCCTCGTGCTTGGCCTCCGCCACGTCGTACGCGCGCTGCAGGAGCACGAGGTCGGCCTTGGGGTGCAGTGCGCGGTGGACGCCGGCCAGCGGCTCCAGTACCGGTTGCACGACCGCGACCCGCTGCGGCGTCATCCGCCGCGCGATCCGGGCCCGGACCCGGCGGGTGGCCGACGGCTTGACCGCGGGGGGTGGCTGCGGAGCCACGACCACCGGCAGCGCCGGATCGGGCTGCACGTCGGTGAGGCCACGGTCCACGCTCCGGAGGATAGTCCTGCGAGCCCGCGGAACCGACCCGGCCGCCAGGCGGCGTCAGACCGTGAACAGGGCATGCACCGGCACGTCACCGAGCCGGTCGCGCCCGCCGAGCGCAACGAGCTCGATCAGGGCGCCGAAGCCGACGACCTCGGTGCCCGCGTCGTCGAGCAGGGCGGCGGTCGCCGCTGCGGTGCCGCCCGTGGCGAGCACGTCGTCGACGACGAACACCCGCACCCCGGGCTCGACTACGCCCGCCGGGAGCTCGAGGGTCGCGCTGCCGTACTCCAGCTCGTAGCTGCGCGACGCGGCGACGAGCGGCAATTTCCCCGCCTTGCGGACGGGCACGACGCCGGTGCCGGCGACGAGCGCCACGGCCGCGCCGAGCAGGAACCCGCGGGCCTCGATGCCGGCGACGACGTCGGCGTCACCGACCATCGAAGCCAGCTCGGTCGCCACGACTACCAGCGCCTGAGCATCGGCGAGCACCGGGGTGATGTCGCGGAACAGCACGCCGGGGACCGGGAAGTCGGGGACGTCCCGGACCAGCCCGAGCACCCGGGCCAGCGACGGGTCGTCCTCGTTCATCGCCCGCGTCCCGCCCGCAGGGACGGTGGAGCAGGGATCACCGCTGCCGCTTACCCGTGGGCCGCGACGTCTTGCCGGCCGGCCGCGCGGCGCGTGCCGTCCGGGCGTGCCGCGCCGGCGCACCGGCCGCGGCGGCCATCGCCTTCTCCTTGCGCAGCTCGGTGGCGAGCACCGCGTCGTCGGTGACGTCCGGGTCGGCGGCAGCAGCACCTGCCGGGCGCCCCGACGAGGCCCGGGCGCGCCGCAGCCGCACCCGCTCGGCCTGCTCCCGGAATCGCGGGTCGCGCATCTTGAGGTCGACCAGGATCGGGGTGGCGAGCAGCAGCGAGGACACCGCGCCGGCGATGATGCCGACCATCTGCACCAGGGCGAGGTCGGCAAGGGTGCCGACGCCGAGCAGCCCCACGCCGATGACCAGCAGGCCGAGCACCGGGAGCACCGCGATGAGCGAGGTGTTGATCGAGCGCATCAGCGTCTGGTTGAGCGCCAGGTTGGCCGCCTCGCCGTAGGTCCGCCTGCTCAGCCCGAGCAGTCCGCGGGTGTTCTCCTTGACCTTGTCGAACACCACGACCGTGTCGTACAGGGAGAACCCGAGGATCGTGAGCAGGCCGATCACGGTCGCCGGGGTGACCTCCAGGCCGATCATCGAGTAGATGCCGGCGGTGACCACGACGTCGTGCACGAGCGCGACGAGCGCCGCGACCGCCATCGAGCGCTCGAAGTAGAAGCCGAGGAAGATCGTGACCAGCACCAGGAACACGACCAGCGCGATCAACGCCTGCCGGGTGATCTGGCCCCCCCAGGTGCCGCTCACGGCGCTGTCGCTGATCACGGCCTGCGACGCGACGCCGTCGGCTCCCACCGGCGCGAGGGTGTCGAACAACGCCTGCTTGACGGCCACCAGCTGGGCGGGGTCGAGCGCCTCCGACCGGATCTGCACGGTCTGGGTCGCGCCGGTGCCCGCCGTCTGCACGGTGGCGGGCTCCTCGCCTGCGGCGTCGGTGAAGATCTGCTTGACGGTTTCGACGTCGGCGGGGACCGAGGTGCCGCTCGCGGGGAACTGGATCTGGGTGCCGCCCTTGAAGTCGATGCCGAGGTTGAACCCGCGGAACACCATCGACAGCACACACGCGAGCACGAGCAGCCCGAACAGCAGGTACCAGAGCTTGCGCCGGCCGACCACGTCGAACGCCCCGGTGCCCGTGTAGAGCCTGCTGAACACGCTGGCTTTCGGCCTGGGGTACACGTTGTCCGCCATCTCAGGCCCCCTTCCCGGCGCCGGCCATGGCTTTGGCGCGCTTCTGCTCGGCCCCGATGCGAGCCACCGAGCCCAGCCCGGACCAGGCCGGGCTGCTGAACACCTTCGACTTCGACGCGAGCAGGACCACCGGGTGCGTCACGAGGAACACCACGAGCAGGTCCAGCACGGTAGCCAGGCCCAGGGTGAACGCGAAGCCCTTCACCTGCCCGACCGCCAGGACGTAGAGCACCGCGGACGCCAGGAAGCTCACGGCGTCGGCCGAGAGGATCGTGCGGCGCGCGCGGACCCAGCCGCGCGGCACCGCCGAGCGGAACGAACGGCCCTCACGCATCTCGTCCTTGAGCCGCTCGAAGAAGATGACGAACGAGTCGGCGGTGATGCCGATCGCCACGATGAACCCGGCCACCCCCGCCAGATCGAGCGTGAAGCCGATCCAACGCCCGAGCAGCACCAGCACCGCGTAGACCACGGCACCGGAGAGCACCAGCGACAGGATCGTCAGCACCCCGAGGACGCGGTAGTAGAACAGGCAGTAGACGAACACCAGCAGCAGCCCGATGCCGCCCGCGATCAGACCGGCCTGCAGGGAGGCGAGGCCGAGGGTGGCCGAGACGGTCTGCGCCTCCGACGAGGTGAACGACAGCGGCAGCGAGCCGTAGCGCAGCACGCCGGCGAGGTCCTGGGCCTCCTCCTGGTTGAAGTCTCCCTCGATGCTCGTCTCGCCGAAGATCGGCTGCCGGATCTGCGGCGCGGAGACGACCTCGCCGTCCAGCACGAATGCGGTCCGCTCGCCAACGTTGTTCGTGGTGTAGTCGCCCCAGATGTCGCGACCGAGGCTGTCCCACGTCACGATGACCAGGTAGCCGGGGCTCTGCTGGTTGAAGCTCGACTGCGCGCTGTCGATCATCGTGCCCTCGAGGGCGCGGCCCTGCGAGTCGGTGATCACCGGGCTGAGCAGGTACTTCTCGGTGCCGTCCTGGTTGCACGCGACCAGCGGCTGGGTGGGGATGTCGTATCCGCGCAGGGCGTCGTTGCCAGCGCAGTCGAGCGAGGTGATCGCGGCGGCGAACGCTGCCTCCTTGACCGCCGGGTCGAGGGAGATCAGGTCCGGGTTCTGCCGCACCGTCCGCGCCTGCGCGATGGCGGCGGCGACCTCGGGGTCGGCCGGCTCAGCGTTGGGCGGCGACGGGGCGGGAGGCGCAGGTGGCGGCGGTACCTGGAGCGGCGAGCTGAACGCGACCGGCTCCACGTCGAGCTCGACCCCCGCGCCCTGCGGCTGCCCGGGCGTGGCGGGGGCCGGCTCGGCCGCCGGTGCGGCGGGCGACGCAGCCGGGTCGGCGACGCCGGGCGCGGCAGGAACCCCGGGCGCGGCAGGTACTCCGGGATCGGCCGGCACACCCGGCAGCCCGGCAGGGATCGCCGGGAACGGCCCGGCGACCACCTCGCGGAACCGCAGCTGTGCGGTCTGACCCAGCGAGCGGGCCTGCTCACCCTCCTCGCCGGGGACGGTGATGACGATGTTGTCGCCGTCGAGCACGACCTCGGCGCCGCCGACCCCGAGCCCGTTGACGCGCTGCTCGATGATCTCCTGCGCCTGGATCAGCTGCTCGCGCGGCGGCTGGGCACCGGTCTCGGTGCGCGCCTCCAGCGTGACGCGGGTGCCGCCCTGGAGGTCGATGCCCAGCTTCGGCGTGGGATCACCCGTGCCGGTGAAGAAGACCAGCGCGTACAGGATGGCGACGATGCCGGCGAAGGACGCCAGGTACCGAAGCGGACGAATCTGCCCGGGAGGGGGTGCCACAGTTCTCGTCTCTCTCGTCTCGCGCGCGGCGGCCCCGACGCCGGCCGGTGGGTGCGTGGGTCAGGAGTGCGCGGCGTCGGCGTCCGACGTCGTGCCGGTCTCGGTGCCGGGCGTGGCCGGGGCGTCGTCGGCGATCTTCTCCCGCACCGCGGCCCGCACCCACGTGGTGATGACCCCCTCGGCGATCTCCAGGTCGATCGTGTCCTCGTAGGAGGCGTCGACGACGGTGCCGCGCAGGCCCGAGGTCGTGACGACGACGTCACCCACCTCCAGGGCCGCCTGCAGCGCCTGCATCTCGCTGACCGCCTTCTTCTGGCGGCGACCGTTCAGGATGATCGGGATGAACAGCAGCGCGATCAGCGCCAGGAAGAGCAGCGAACCGAAGTTCTCCATGGTGGCCTTCATCTCCGCACGTCGTGGGGCCCTGGGCGTGTTGTCCGAGTCTGCCAGCCCCCCGTCAGAACAGCGGCGGAGGGGCCGCCGGTCCGGCCGCGGGCGGGACCAGCCCCAGATGGGCCCACGCCGCCGGGGTCGCCACCCGCCCCCGTGGTGTGCGGGCCAGCATCCCGGCGCGCACGAGGTAGGGCTCGCAGACCTCCTCGACGGTACCGGGCTCCTCGCCCACCGCGACGGCCAGCGTCGACACCCCGACCGGCCCGCCGCCGAACGAGCGCACCAGCGCGGCGAGCACGGCGCGGTCGAGCCGGTCGAGGCCGAGCTCGTCGACGTCGTAGACGGCCAGCGCGTCGCGCGCGACCTGCCGGGTGACGACGCCGTCCGCGCGCACCTCGGCGAAGTCGCGCACCCGGCGCAGCAATCGGTTGGCGATCCGCGGGGTGCCGCGGGAGCGGCCCGCGATCTCCTCGGCGCCGTCCGGGCGCAGCTGCACGTCGAGGATCGTCGCGGCCCGGCGCAGCACCAGCTCCAGCTCGTCGGGTTCGTAGAACTCCATGTGCGCGGTGAAACCGAAGCGGTCGCGCAGCGGGCCGGTGAGCGCTCCGGACCGGGTGGTGGCGCCGACGAGGGTGAACGGGGCGATGTCCAGCGGGATCGACGTGGCACCGGGGCCCTTGCCGACCACGACGTCGACCCGGAAGTCCTCCATGGCCAGGTAGAGCATCTCCTCGGCGGGCCGCGCGATGCGGTGGATCTCGTCGATGAACAGCACGTCGCCGGGCACGAGGTTCGACAGCATCGCCGCGAGATCGCCCGCCCGCTCCAGCGCCGGTCCGGACGTCAGCCGGATCGCCGCACCGAGCTCGACGGCGACGATCAGCGCCAGCGAGGTCTTGCCCAGCCCCGGCGGCCCGGACAGCAGGATGTGGTCGGGCGGGTCGCCGCGCCGCCGCGCGCCCTCCAGCACCAGCTCCAGCTGCTCGCGCACCCGCGGCTGGCCGATGAACTCGGTGAGCCGCCGCGGCCGCAGGGTCGCCTCGACGTCGAGGTCCTCCGGCTCCACCTCCGCCGACAGCTCACCCACCCCCGTCACCCCCACCCGCGTCCCGCCCGTCACCGGCGGCGCGACGGGGGCGGGCGCGGGGGCGGGTGGGACTCATCGGGAGCGGCTCAGGTGGGTGAGGGCGGCGCGCAGCAGCGTCGACGGGTCGGCACCGGTGTGCTCGGCGAGCACGGCGTCGACGGCCTGCTCGGCCGGCCGCGCCGTGAAGCCCAGCCCGACCAGCGCCTCGACGACGTGCTCGCGGCCGGCGGGCGGTGCCCCGGGCCCGTCCGGCAGTGCGGGGGCGACCGGGCCGGGTGCGGTGACCTTGTCCCGCAGCTCGACGACGAGCCGCTCCGCACCCTTGCGGCCGATCCCGGGCACCCGGGTGAGGACGGCGAGGTCCCCGGCGGCCAGGGCCCGGCGCAGGGTGTCCGGGTCGAGCACGGCGAGGGTGGCCATGGCGATCCGCGGCCCCACCCCGCTGACGGTGGTGAGCAGCGCGAACAGCTCCCGCTCGTCGGTGCTCGCGAAGCCGTAGAGGGTCAGCGAGTCCTCGCGCACGACCAGCGCGGTGGCCAGCCGCGCCCGTTCGCCCCGGCGCAGCCCGGCCAGGGTCGCGGGGGTGGCCTGCACCGCCAGCCCGACCCCGCCCATCTCGACGACGGCGTGGTCGAGGCCGATCTCCAGCACCTCGCCGCGCACCGAGCTGATCATGGGCTCCTCCGGTTCGCCGCGGCCGCGAGCCGCCTGCGGTGTACGCGCGCCAGCTCGGCCGAGCGGGCCTGCGCAGCGGCCATCCGCTCCAGCATCGGGGCCCGCCAGCAGTGGCAGATCGCCAGGGCCAGCGCGTCGGCCGCGTCGGCCGGCCGCGGGCTCTCGGCGAGCCCGAGCAGCCGGGTGACCATCGTCGTGACCTGGCGCTTGTCGGCCCGCCCCGCGCCCGTCACGGCGGCCTTGACCTCGCTCGGGGTGTGGAACGCCACCGGCAGGCCTGCCCGCGCCGCCACGAGCGCGACGACCCCCGCGGCCTGCGCGGTGGCCATCACGGTGCGGACGTTGTGCTGGCTGAACACGCGCTCGACGGCGACGACGTCCGGCTGGTGCGCGGCGATCCACTGCTCGACGGTGTCGGCGACCGCCATCAACCGCTGCGCCAATTCCTGCTCGGGGGGCGTGCGCACGACGTCGACGGCGACACAGCGCACGGCGCGCCCGCCCGTCCCGTCCACGACACCGAGCCCGCATCGGGTCAGGCCCGGATCGACGCCCAGCACGCGCACGCGCCACCCCCTCCCGGCGAACACCCGTTCGACACCGGGGAGGCTACCGGCGGTCCCGCCGGGCGCCGCGGCGGCACGCCGGACCGCCGCCGCGCCGCCGCCGCCACCACCACCGGACCGCCCGCCGTCGCCAGCCGGACCGCCCGCCGCCGCCCGCGCGAACCCCACGGCCACCGCACGTTCATCCCGCGCACCTACCGTGCGGCGGTGTCCGACAACCCGGTCCTGTTTCGCGAGTTCCTCCGCGCCCCCACCCAGGTCGCCACCGTCACCGCGAGCTCCGATGCGCTCGTCGCGGCGATGCTCGCGCCGCTGCCCCTCGGCGGCCCCCGCACCGTCGTCGAGCTCGGTCCGGGCACCGGCCGGGTCACCGAGGCGCTGCGCGCCCGGCTGGGCGGCGGGGGCCACCAGGTCGCCGTCGAGCTCAACCCGGTGCTGGCCCGGCGGCTCGCGGCGCGTCATCGCGACGTCACGGTCCTCAACGGGGACGCGGGCCACCTCGCGGCCCTGCTCCGGGCCGCGGGCGTCGGCCCGGTGGACGCCGTGGTGAGCCTGTTGCCGTGGGTGGCGTATGCGAACGCGCCGATCCCCGCGCTGGTCGCCGACGTGCTCGCACCGCACGGGACGTTCGCCCAGGTGTCGCTCGCGCCGCTGAAGTGGTTGCCGCCGGCGCGGCGCCAGGAGCGCGACATCCGGGCCCGGTTCGCGGAGTTCTCGATCAGTCCGACCGTCTGGCTCAACGTGCCGCCGGCCCGGGTCCTCGTGGCCCGCCGCCCGGTGGTCGCCGAGCCACCGCCGGTTGCGGGCTGAGCTACAGCCAGCCCACCCGGCCCGGTGGACGTACCGTTCTCCCATGTCCACGGCGGACCCGCTCGGCATCTACCTCAACGACCACCTCGCCGGTGCGAACACCGGTGTCGAGATGGCGCGCAAGCTCCAGGACGAGGTGGCGGGCGGCCCGGACGAGGCCGTGCTCGGCCCGGTCGGCGACGAGATCGCCGCGGACGTGGAGACGCTGCGTCGGCTGATGGCGCGGCTCGACATCGGAGCGAACCCGGTGAAGCAGGCCACCGGCTGGATCGCCGAGAAGGTCCACCGGCTGGGCGTCGCGACCAACGCCAGGCACGGGCGCGACCTGGCACGGATGCTCGCGGCCGAGAGCCTGTCGCTGGGCGTCGAAGGCAAGCTGGGGCTGTGGCTGGTGCTGATCGAGCTGGCGCCGGGCGAGCCCCGGCTGGCCGAGGTCGACCTGGCGGCGCTCGCCGAGCGTGCCCGCGACCAGCGGCGGCGGATCGAGGCGGTGCGCTCGGCGGCCGCCCGCCGCGCGTTCGCCGGCGGCTGAGACGCCCCTCGTTCCGGCGTCGAAGTCAGGGTAGCCTGCACTCAGGTTTTCCGACGGGCTCCCCCCGGTCGTGATGTCGTCGGCCGTTCCACTCCGGTTGCCGCCCGCGTCACCGGTCCGCCGGATCGGCCCTCTGGACTGGGCCACGTCCGTCGAAGGGAACGTCCATGGCCGCACCCCCCGCCGTCCGGCTCACGATCGGGGTCGTGGGTCTGGGCTACCTCGGCGCCGTGCACGCCGCCTGCATGGCCGAGCTCGGCCACCGGGTCGTCGGCCACGACATCGACCACGACAAGGTCGACCTGCTACGGCAGGCGAAGGCCCCGTTCTACGAGCCCGGCCTCGACGACCTGCTCGCGCGCACGCGCGGCGAGGACCTCAGGTTCACCACCGACCCGGGCGATCTCGCCGCCGCCGACGTCGTGTTCGTGTGCGTCGGGACCCCGCAGCGCAGGGGTGAGCTGGCTGCCGACGTCAGCCACGTCGTCGCGGCCGTCGACGCGCTGGCGCAGGTGCTGGCGGGGCCCGCGCTGGTGGTCGGCAAGTCGACCGTGCCGGTCGGCACCGCGGCCCGGCTCGCCGCCACCCTCGCCACCACCGCGCCCGACCTCGAGGTGGCATGGAACCCCGAGTTCCTGCGCGAGGGGCACGCCATCACCGACACCCTGCGCCCCGACCGGCTCGTGTTCGGTGTGCAGAGCGCTGCCGCCGAGGCGACGCTGCGCCGCGTGTACGTCCGGCCGGTCACCGACGGCACCCCGGTCGTCGTCAGCGACCTGGCCACCGCGGAGCTGGTCAAGGTCGCCGCGAACGCATTCCTCGCCACCAAGATCTCGTTCATCAACGCGATGGCCGAGGTCTGCGACGCCGCCGGTGCCGACGTCGTCACCCTGGCCGAGGCGATCGGCCACGACGACCGCATCGGGCACAGGTTCCTGCAGGCCGGACTCGGCTTCGGCGGCGGCTGCCTGCCCAAGGACATCCGCGCGTTCATGGCCCGCGCCGGTGAGCTCGGCGCCGATCAGGCGCTCACCTTCCTGCGCGAGGTCGACGGGATCAACATGCGCCGGCGGTCCAAGGTCGTCGAGCTGGCCCGCGACGCCTGCGGCGGGTCGTTCATCGGGCGCAAGGTCGCCATCCTCGGTGCGGCGTTCAAGCCGCACAGCGACGACATCCGCGACTCCCCCGCGCTCAACGTCGCCGCCCAGGCGCGCCTGCAGGGCGCCGACGTGGTCGTCACCGACCCGGCCGCGGTCGACAACGCCCGCGCGCTCTGGCCCGACCTCGCCTACGCCGCCGAGGCCGAGCAGGCGTGCGCGGGTGCCGACGTCGTGCTGCTGCTCACCGAGTGGCCGCAGTACGTCGCCCTCGACCCCGCCCGGCTCGGCACCCTCGTCCGTGCCCGCAGCGTCGTCGACGCCCGCAACGCGCTCGACCCGCGCACGTGGCGCGCCGCGGGTTGGGTCTACAAGGGACTCGGTCGCCCGCACGCGTAGACGCTGCGGCCGGTTCAGGGCACGGTGATCCGCCAGGCCGCCGGGTGCAGCGTCCAGGTGCGCCGCGTGACCGGCTCGCCCAGCTCGCCGTCGCTGTTCACCGGCGTGTCCGGCCCCGACACCTCCACCACGCGGCCGCGGGTGACCGTCACGCCGGGCAGCGCGCCGTGCCGACCGTCGCGCAGCATCCGCCCGTAGCGCAGCCGGGCCGCGGGACCGGTGGCCGTGCTGACGATCACGTCGGCCAGCGCGTCGTCCGGTACGGCGTCCGGGGTGAGCGGTGTGCCACCGCCGATAGTGCGGCCGTTGCCGATGCCGACCTGCAGTACCCGCCGCCGACCGTCGGCCACCACCCGCCCGTCCACGACGACCCGCAGCGGCCACCCGGGGCTGCGCACCCCGGCGAGCAGCGCGCCCACGAGGTAGGCGACCGGCCCGAGGACGGGCTTGAGCGGGCTGCCGTCGCGGTTGGCCTGTGCACCAACGCCGAGGTGCACGACGTTGACCACCACGTCGCCGGCGTCGTCGACGAGCAGGTCCAGGGTGCGCTCGCGCCCGGCGCGGACGATCCGGGCCGCCTCCACCGGGTTCTCGGGAATGCGAAGGCAGCCGGCGAAGTCATTGCCGGTGCCCAGCGGCACCAGCCCGACGACACGACGGGCCAGCTCGCCGCGCCGGTGCAGCGCCGCGACCAGCGCGTGCAGGCTCCCGTCACCGCCCACCGCGACGGGCCGGTGCCTGGGGTGGCGGTCCAGGGCCGCGCCCAGCTCGTCCGGTCCCGCGGGGGCCGCCGCGACCACGTCGCTGCCGCCCTCGCGCAGTACCGCGAGCACCTCGTCGAGCACCTCGTCGTCGGCGCCGCCCGCATTCGCGTTGGACAGGACGAGCAGTGGGAGCGGCACGCGCCCAGACAACCACGGTGCGCTTCGGACCGCCGTGCCCAGGACCGCCGGGCTGCCGCGCTCAGGACCGTCGGAGCGCCGCGGCCGGCCCGGCCAGCCACCGGCGGATTTCCTGGCGGCTGCGCAACCGCACGACGTCCGGGCCGCCCGGGTCGGCGAGCACGGTCAGGACGCGTTTCCGGGTTCCCGGGTAGGTCGCCCAGGCCCAGCGCAGGACGTGCTCGGGGTCGGTGACGAACGACCACAGCGGCGGCTCGACGTTGCCGTTCCACAGCTCGACGCGCCGGACCCGCCGGGCGACGGTCCGTCGCGCAAGCTGCGTCATCACCCGCCACCGCGGCAGGTCCAGCCAGACGAGCAGGTCCGCGCGGTCGAGCAGTGCGGCGCGGACCTGGCTGTACTGCCACTCCACCACCCACGCCTGGGTCGCCGCGAGGACCGCGACGTCGTCGGCGAACGCGGGCCGGGGCACCCAGCCGGGCCCGTGGAACAGCGAGTCCAGCTCCGTGTAGGGCAGGCCGAGCCGCGCGTGCAGCTCCCGGCACAGGGTCGACTTTCCCGCGCCGCTGCATCCGGCGACCAGCACGCGTCGCGGCGGCCGGGGCAGCGGGTCCGCGCAGCTCAGCGTCGCGCGCGGACCGTCGTGCGACGCCCCGGGCACACGCTGCGCCGCTCTGCTCGTCTGCCCGGTGCTCAGTGCGCCGCGTCGTCCCAGCTGCGGCCGTAGCCCACCGACACGTCCAGCGGGACGTTGAGGGCGTACGCCGCGCCCATCTCCCGGCGCACCAGTTCCTCCACCGCCGCGCGCTCGCCCTCGGCGACCTCCAGCACCAGCTCGTCGTGTACCTGCAGCAGCATGCGGCTGCGCAGGCCCTCGTCGGCGATCGCGCGGTGCACCCCGAGCATGGCGACCTTGATGATGTCGGCGGCGCTGCCCTGGATCGGGGCGTTGAGCGCCATCCGCTCGGCCATCTCGCGGCGCTGGCGGTTGTCGCTGGTGAGGTCGGGCAGGTAGCGGCGGCGGCCGAGGATCGTCTCGGTGTAGCCCTCCTTGCGGGCCACCTCGACGACGCTGTGCAGGTAGTCGCGCACGCCGCCGAAGCCCTCGAAGTAGTCGTCCATCAGGGCGCGGGCCTCCTCGGTGGAGATCCGCAGCTGGTTGGACAGCCCGAACGCCGAGAGCCCGTACGCCAGGCCGTAGTTCATCGCCTTGATCTTCGCGCGCTGCTCCGGGGTGACCGCGGCGGCGTCGACGGAGAACACCCGCGCCGCCGTCTCGGCGTGGAAGTCGTGCCGGGACCGGAACGCCTCGATCAGCGCCGCGTCCTCCGAGAGGTGCGCCATGATCCGCATCTCGATCGGGCTGTAGTCGGCCGTCATCAGCTCCGCGCAACCCTCGCCGACGACGAACGTCTCGCGGATCCGCCGACCCGCCGCCGTGCGGATGGGAACGTTCTGCAGGTTCGGTTCGGTGGACGACAGCCGGCCGGTGGCCGCGATCGTCTGGCTGTAGGTGGTGTGGATCCGGCCGTCGTCGGCGACGGACTTGAGCAGCCCGTCGACGGTGACCTTGAGCCGAGTGGCGTCGCGGTGCAGCAGCAGATGGCGCAGGAACTCGTTGCCGGTGGCCGCGTAGAGGTTGGCGAGCGCGTCGGCGTCGGTGGTGTAGCCGGTCTTCGTGCGCTTCGTCTTCGGCATCCCGAGCTCGTCGAACAGCACGACCTGGAGCTGCTTGGGGGAGCCGAGGTTGATCTCCTTGCCGATCACCGCGTAGCAGTCCTGGGCGGCCTGCTTGACCTGTGCCGCGAAATCGGCCTCCAGCGCCGAGAGCCCCTCGGTGTCGACGGCGATGCCCGCGGCCTCCAGATCCGCCAGCACGAACTGCAACGGAAGCTCCAGGTCGGCGAGCAGCTCGGTGCCGCCGAGCCGGGCCAGCTCGGCGTCGAGCGCGTCCGCGAGCTCCGCGACCGCCGAGGCCTGGACCATGAACGTCGACGCCCGCGCGGCGTCGGCCTCCTCCTGCCCGCTCGGCGCGTCGGCGCCGCCGTCGACACCGAGCAGGGAGAGCTGCCCGTCCGCGGCCTCACCATCGGAGCGCAGCTCGCGACGCAGGTAGCGCAGCGCGAGATCGGCGAGGTCGAAACTGCGCTGCCCGGGCCGGGCCAGGTAGGCCGCGAGCGCGGTGTCGCTGGTGAGCCCGGCGAGGGTCCAGCCGCGCCCGCGCAGCGCGTGCACCGCGGCCTTGACGTCGTGCGCGGCCTTGGGGACGGCCGGGTCGGCCAGCCACTCCCCCAGTGCCTGCTCGTCGTCGGGGGTGAGCGTGAGGACGTCCAGGTAGCCCGTCTGCGCCACGCCGGCCGACGCCCCTGCCGCCCGCGCCTCGACCGACGGCTCGCCGGTCGCCAGGCCGATGCCATGCACGTCCCGTCCCGCCCAGGTGGCCATCGGTCCGAAGAACGAGAGCCCGACCCGGCGGCCGTCACGGGCGTTGGCGTTCAGCCAGGCCCGGACGGCGCCGGGCGCGATCGCGGCACCCTGCACCTCGATGCCGCCCTCGGCCTCCGGCTCGGCGCTGGCCAGCGTGGCGAACAGGCGCTCGCGCAGCACCCGGAACTCGAGCTCGTCGAACAACCGGTGCACCGCCTCGCGGTCCCACGGGCGGACCGCGAGATCGAGCGGGTGCGCCTCCAGCGGGACGTCGCGCACCAGCTCGGTGAGCTGGCGGTTGAGCAGCACTCCTGCGAGGTTGGCGCGCAGCGCGTCGCCCGCCTTGCCCTTCACCTCGTCGACCCGGTCGGTGAGCGCGGCGAGCGAGCCGAACTCGCGCACCCACTTCGCGGCCGTCTTCTCCCCGACCCCGGGGATGCTCGGCAGGTTGTCGCTCGGGTCGCCGCGCAGGGCCGCGAAGTCCGGGTATTGGGCGGGCGTGAGGCCGTAACGCGCGTCGACCTCGGCCGGGTCGATCCGGCCGAGATCCGACACGCCGCGCTTCGGGTAGAGCACCATGACCCGGTCGCTGACGAGCTGGAACGCGTCCCGGTCGCCGGTGGTGATGAGCACGTCGAAGCCCTCGGCCTCGGCCTGGGTGGCGAGTGTGGCGATGAGGTCGTCGGCCTCGTAGCCCGGCACGCCGAACTCCGGGATGGCGAGCGCGCGCAGGACTTCCTTGATGAGGTCGACCTGGCCACGAAAATCGTCCGGGGTCGTCGTGCGGTTCGCCTTGTACTCGGCGTAGCGCTCCGAGCGGAACGTGGCGCGCGAGACGTCGAAACACACCGCGAGGTGCGTGGGTTGCTCGTCGCGCAGCAGGTTGATGAGCATCGAGGTGAAGCCGTAGACCGCGTTGGTGGTCTGCCCCGTGCCGGTGCGGAAGTTCTCCGCGGGCAGCGCGAAGAACGCGCGGTAGGCCAGCGAGTGGCCGTCCAGCAGCAGGAGCCGGCGGGTGTTCGGCGGGGACGTGACGGTCGCGGTGCTCATCGGGGCCGAGTCTAGGACCGGCCCCCGACAGAGCCGTACAGCACGGGCGACGCTAATGCCGTCACCGCGACGAGCGACTCAACCCGCGGCATCAGTCCGAGCGGCGGCGGGAGGCTTGTCGATGATCAAGTCCTGGATGACGGCGACGATGCTCGCAGTGCTGGTGTCCGGAGCACTCGCCGGATGCGGCGGAGGGACGGCGCGGACGGTGGGCGGGGCCGTGGACGAGCTCGGCCGGCCGATCATCGGCGCCGCTGACGACGCCGGCAGGGTGCTGCAAGGCGTCACCGCGGTACAGGCCCGCGTCGACGCCGCCGTCGCCGCACAGACCTCCGGGCTGTCGTCGATCGACCGCCAGAGGGTGGCCGAGCTGGCCTGTTACGCGAACGACACCCTTGAGACCTCGAGGGCCAAGACGTTCGAGCAGGGGGTGAGCCAGGCATTTCTTGCGCTCAGCGGCTCACCCGGCCTCCGACCTCGGGTGCTGAACCTGGTCGCCGAGGTTCGCGCGGCGAAGTCGGATCTCGAGACCGGCCGGAAGATCGTCGTCGCAGGATCATGCGAGATTGTCGGCGCCCGCAGCCGCTAGCTAGCCGACCTCGGCCATGACCTCGTCGGAGACGTCGAAGTTGGCGAAGACGTTCTGCACCTCGTCGCTGTCCTCGAGGGCATCGATCAGCCGGAACACCTTGCGGGCCCCCTCGGCGTCCAGCGGCACCGACATCGACGGGAGGAATGTCGGGTCGGCGGAGTCGTAGTCGATCCCGGCGTTCTGCAACGCCGTCCGGACGGCGACGAGGTCGGTGGCCTCGGACACGACCTCGTAGGTCTCGCCCAGGTCGTTCACCTCCTCCGCGCCCGCGTCGAGCACCGCGAGCAGCACGTCGTCCTCGCCGAGCTCTCCCTTCGGGACGATCACCACGCCCTTGCGGGTGAACAGGTAGGAGACCGAGCCCGGGTCGGCCATGGCACCGCCGTTGCGGGTCATCGCCAGGCGCACCTCGGTGGCGGCGCGGTTGCGGTTGTCGGTGAGGCACTCGATGAGCACCGCGACGCCGTTCGGGCCGTAACCCTCGTACATGATCGTCTGGTAGTCGGCCCCGCCGGCGTCGGCGCCCGAGCCGCGCTTCACCGCGCGCTCGATGTTGTCGTTGGGCACCGAGGTCTTCTTCGCCTTCTGGATGGCGTCGTAGAGCGTCGGGTTGCCGTCGGGGTCACCGCCGCCGGTGCGTGCCGCGACCTCGATGTTCTTGATCAGCTTGGCGAACATCTTGCTGCGGCGGGCGTCGATGACGGCCTTCTTGTGTTTCGTCGTCGCCCATTTGGAGTGGCCGCTCATCGATGTCCCTTCTCAGTGCGCAGAACGGCATCAATCCTACCGGCGATGCCCGAGCGGCCTCGCGGTAGCCTCACCTCACCGAAAACGATTGTCGGGTGGAGTCTTGATGATGCTCGGAGCCATGGCCGCCAAGGCCGCCTCGCTCGTCGCGACCGGCCTCGCCGGGGCGCTCGCCTACGACGGGCTGAAGCGGGTGGTCGGCAGCAACGTCGTGCGCGGCACCGCGGTGGCCGTCACCGCCGTGGGCCTGCGCGGGGCCCGGGCGGTCGAGACCGGTGCCGAACGCGCCCGGCTCGCCACCGCGGACATCGTCAGCGAGGCCCGCGCCCGCATCGGCGAGCAGTCCATCCCGCCGGCCGCGGGCGCCGCTGGACACGGGCACGACCACTGAGCGTGAGCATCGACTGCGTCTCCGACGCCGCGGGCCGGGCCCGCTTCGCCACGCCAGGACTGCGCGGCTGCGCGCCGCTCGCCGTGGCCGTCGAGGACGCCGTCGACGCGGTCGCCGGGGTGCGCTCGGTGCACGCCTTCCCCCGCACCGGCAACGTCGTCGTCTGGTACGACGCGGACCGCTGCGACCGCACCGAGCTCGTCGAGGCGATCGGCAAGGGCATCGGCGCGGATCCGGAGGCCACTGCCACCCGTACCCCGCGCTCCGCCGACCTCCGCAACGGCGACCTCGTCCGGCTCGTCGTCGGCGGGATGGCGCTGGCCGGGCTGGGCATCCGCCGCTACGGCCTGCGCCGCCCGCCGGTGCTCGGCCCGACCAGCCGCACCGTCGCCACCGGCGTCACGATCTTCACCGGCTACCCGTTCCTGCGCGGCGCGCTGCGCTCGCTGTCCGGGGGCCGCGGCGCCGGCACCGACGCGCTGGTCTCGGTGGCGACGATCGCGAGCCTCGTGCTGCGCGAGAACGTCGTCGCGCTCACCGTGCTCTGGCTGCTCAACATCGGTGAGTACCTCCAGGACCTCACGCTGCGCCGCAGCCGCCGGGCCATCTCGGAGCTGCTCGCCGGCACCCAGACCCGCATCTGGACGCGTGTCGGGGACGTCGAGACTGAGGTGGACGTCGACGGTCTCGGGATCGGCGACGAGGTCGTCGTTCACGAGCGCGTCGTCCTGCCCGTGGACGGAATGGTGGTCGACGGCGACGGGGTCGTCGACCAGGCTGCGATCACCGGTGAACAGCTGCCGGTGGCCGTCGGGCCCGGCACGGCGCTGCCCGCCGGGTCGGTGCTGCTGCGCGGGCGGCTGGTCGTGCGGGCCACCGCGGTCGGCACCGAGACCGCCATCGGCCGGATCATCGCCCGCGTCGAGCAGGCCCAGCACGACCGCGCGCCGATCCAGACCGTCGGAGAGAACTTCTCCCGCCGTTTCGTGCCCACCTCGTTCGCGCTGGCCGCGCTCACCCTGGTGGTCACCCGCGACGTCCGGCGGGCGATGACGATGCTGCTGGTCGCGTGCCCGTGCGCGGTCGGCCTCTCGACCCCGACGGCCATCAGCGCAGCGATCGGGAACGGTGCCCGGCGCGGGATCCTGATCAAAGGTGGCGCGCACCTGGAGGCCGCGGGACGGGTCGACGCGATCGTGTTCGACAAGACCGGCACGCTGACCCTCGGCCGTCCGGTCGTCACCAACGTCTTGTCGTTCGACGACGCCTGGTCACCCGAGCAGGTGCTCGCCTACGCCGCCAGCTCCGAGATCCACTCCCGGCACCCGCTCGCGCAGGCCGTCATCCGCTCCACCGAGGAGCGGCGCATCGAGATCCCGCCACACGAGGAGTGCGAGGTGCTGCTCGGGCAGGGCATGCGGGTGCAGAGCGACGGCCGCACGCTGCTGATCGGCTCCCGGGAGCTGCTGCGGGCGCAGAAGGTCACGGTGAGCAGGCGCGCGCAGGAATGGGTGCGGCGGTTGCAGCGCGCGTCGGAGACCCCGCTGCTGCTCGCCGTGGACGGGCGGCTGGTCGGGCTGGTGTCGCTGCGCGACACGGTGCGTCCGGAGTCACGCGCGGTGCTCGACGCGCTGCGTGCCGACGGGGTGCGCCGGATCGTGCTGCTCACCGGCGACCATCCCGACACCGCCGCGGCCGTCGCCGCCGAGCTGGGTATCGACGAGTTCCGCGCGCGGGTGCTGCCCGAGGAGAAGCAGGACGTCGTGCGGGCGTTGCAGGCGCAGGGCCACACCGTCGCGATGGTCGGCGACGGCACCAACGACGCGCCCGCCCTGGCGCTGGCCGACATCGGGATCGCGATGGGCGTCGGCGGCACCGACGTCGCCGTCGAGACCGCCGATGTCGCGCTCGCCGGCGACGACCTCGCGAAGCTGCTGGAGCTGCGCGACCTGGGCCGCCGCTCGATCGGGCTGATCCGGCAGAACTACGGGATGTCGATCGCGGTGAACGCGGCCGGGCTGCTCGTGTCGGCGGGCGGGGCGATGTCGCCGGTGGTGGCAGCGATCCTGCACAACGCGTCGTCCGTGGCCGTGGTCGCCAACAGCTCGCGGCTGATCCGCTACCGCCTCACGAGCTGACGACCCGGGCCTGCACTCCTGGCAGCTCGTCGAAGCGGGCGCGGGCGTCGCGGGTGAGGATCGTCCGGTCGGTGGTCCTCGCGGTGGCCGCGATGATCAGGTCGTGATTGCCGCGTGGGGTTCCCTTGCCGCGGGTGTGAGCCAACAGCGCGGCGTGGTGCTCCGCGACCTCCACGGTGTAGTCGACGACGGGAGCCAGCCTTTGCAGCGCTCCGACGAACTGGCGCAGGTCGGCTGCCCGGGATGCATCCGCGCTCAGGTAGGCGCCTTCGAGGAACTCCGCGACGACGAGAGCAGGCAACGCGACATCGTCTCCGGCGACGACCTCGTTGAGGTCGATCTGCCCACGCACGTCCGCGATGAGCAGCCCGGTGTCAAGGATCAGTCGCGCCACGGGTCCTCGAGCCTCGCCGGCATGGCGCGGTTCTCCTCCAGCATCTCGTCCCACTCCGGACCGAACTCGAGCTTGCCACGCCACGAACGGAGCAGCTCCGCGACCGCCGCACCGTTCGCTCGCGGCGCCGGCACGAGCAGCGCGACCCGCTCGCCGTTGCGGGTCACCGCGATCGTCTCGCCGTTCTCCGTCGCGTCGAGCACCCGGGACAAATTCCGCGACACCTCCGACGCCGTCATCTCCCGCATGACATCAGATTATCTGATGGCCTCGAGCGAGTCGCGCACCATGTCACAGAACAGGGCGTGTACGCGGCCGTCGCCGGTGAGCTCCGGATGGAACGCGGTGGCCAGCACGTTGCCCTGTCGGACGGCGACGATCCGGCCTGCCGCGGCACCCGCATCCGCGCCGTCGATCGTGCGTGCCGGGACCGTGGCCAGCACCTCGACGTCCGCGCCCGCCTTCTCCACCCACGGGGCCCGGATGAACACCGCGCGCACGGGGGCGTCGAAACCGGCAAAGGGGAGGTCGGTCTCGAACGAGTCGATCTGGCGACCGAAGGCGTTGCGCCGCACCACGACGTCGAGCCCACCGAGCTGGCGTTGGTCGGGACGCCCGTCGAGCACGCCGTCGGCCAGCAGGATCATGCCTGCGCAGGAGCCGTAGACGGGTAGGCCCGCCGCGATCCGGGCACGCAGCGGCTCCAGCAGGTCGAAGCTCTCCAGCAACCGGCTGATCGTGGTGGACTCCCCGCCCGGGACGACGATCCCGTCGACGGCGGCCAGCTCGGCCGGGCGGCGCACCGGCACGGCCCGGGCGCCGTGGGCGGCGAGCACGGCGACGTGCTCGCGGACGTCGCCCTGCAGGGCCAGCACGCCGATGACGGGAACCACGACAACCCAGGGTAGTAGCGGACAGGAACTGTCCGCTGCGCCTCCTAGCCTGGTGTCATGCAGATGAAGATCGAGGTCGCGTCCCTGCCCGTCACCGACGTCGACCGGGCCAAGGCCTTCTACGTCGACCAGGTCGGATTCGTCGCCGACCACGACCACCGCGTCTCTGCCGAGCTCCGCTTCGTGCAGCTCACCCCGCCCGGGTCGGCGTGCTCCGTCGTCCTCGGCGAAGGTCTCGTGAAGATGGAGCCCGGGACGCAGGAGCTGATGATGGTGATCGAGGACGCCGACGCCGCCCGCACGGAGCTGATCGGGCGCGGCGTACCGGTCAGCGAGGTCGACGATCAGGAGTGGGGCCGGTTCGTGTACTTCCGCGACCCGGACGGCAACTCCTGGTCGCTGCAGCAGCTCCCGGTCAGGTAGCCGCCCTGCGCACCGCCTCGGCGACGGCCGGGGCGACGGCGGAGTCGAACACGCTCGGCACGACGAACGACGCGTTGGGCTCGGGCACGACGTCGGCGATCGCGGCGGCGGCGGCCAGCAGCATGGAGTCGGTGATGTCGCGGGCGTGCGCGTCGAGCAGGCCCCGGAACACCCCGGGAAAGGCGAGCACGTTGTTGATCTGGTTCGGATAGTCCGACCGCCCGGTCGCGACCACGGCCGCGTGCTGCATCGCCACCGCCGGGTCGACCTCCGGATCGGGGTTGGCCAGCGCGAACACGATCGCGGACGGGGCCATCGTGGCCAGTTCGGCGGCACCCAGGAGGTTCGGCCCGGACACCCCGACGAACACGTCCGCGCCGACCATGGCGTCGGCGAGGGTGCCGGCCCTGCCGTCGCGGTTGGTGTGCTTGGCGATCCAGGCGAGGTTGTCGTCCAGGCCGGGCCGGGCGGGGTGCACGATCCCGCGCCGGTCCACGGCGAGCACGTCGCCCGGCGACCCGGACCGCAGCAGCCGGATGATCGCCGAGCCCGCCGCACCGGCCCCGCACACCACGACGCGGCAGTCCGGCAGCGACTTGCCGACCACCCGCAGCGCGTTGCGCAGCGCCGCGAGCACGACGACCGCGGTGCCGTGCTGGTCGTCGTGGAACACCGGGATGTCGAGCAGCTCGCGCAGCCGGGCCTCGATCTCGAAGCAGCGCGGGGCGGCGATGTCCTCCAGGTTGATGCCGCCGTAGGCGGGGGCGAGGATCTGGACGGTCCGGATGATCTCCTCGGTGTCCTGCGTGTCGAGGCACACCGGCCACGCGTCCACCCCGGCGAAGCGCTTGAACAGCGCCGCCTTGCCCTCCATCACCGGCATCGCGGCGGCCGCGCCGAGGTTGCCCAGGCCGAGCACCGCCGAGCCGTCGGTCACCACGGCCACGGTGTTGCGCTTGATCGTCAGTCGCCGGGCGTCGGCGGGGTTGGCCGCGATGGCCTGGCAGACCCGGGCGACGCCCGGGGTGTAGGCGCGCGACAGGTCGTCGCGGGTACGCAGCGCCACCTTCGACTCCACCGCCAACTTCCCGCCCAGATGCAGCAGGAAAGTCCGGTCCGAGACCTTGCGCACGTGCACGCCGGGCAGCGCCTCCAGCGCGTCGGTGATCTCCCGGGCGTGGTCCTCGCCGCGGGCGTTGCAGGTGATGTCGACGACGATCGTGGCGGTGCGCGCTTCCACCACGTCGAAGGCCGTGACGACACCGCCGGTGGCGCCGACGGCGGCGGTCAGGTCGCCCGCCGCCGTCGCGGAGGCGGGCGCCTCAACCCGCGCGGTGATGGCGTAACCAGGTCCGGGAACGGGCACCGCGGCACCCTCTCCGCGGATCGCGCGCACGCGGGCGTCACTGCGCCGATCGGTCGGCGCGGCCGATGCCGTGGTCGTGGGCCCACACCGCGGCCTGGAGCCGGTCGCGCAGCCCGAGCTTGGCCAGCAGCCGCGCGACGTGGGTCTTCACCGTCGTCTCGCCCACGACGAGCCGGGCCGCGATCTCGGCGTTCGACAAGCCGCGGGCGAGCAGCCGCAGGACGTCGACCTCACGATCGGTGAGACCACCCACGGACGCTGCCTCGTGGCGACCGGCGGCCGCGTCGAGCAGGTGTCGCGTGACGACCGGGTCGACGAGGACGTCGCCGGCCGCAGCCGTCCGGATCGCCGCGACGAGCCGTTCCGGCGGGCTGACCTTGAGGACGAAGCCGTGCACCCCGAGGTCCAGGGCCTCGCGCACCGTCCCCTCGTCGTCGAAGGTCGTCAGGGCCACGACGCGCACGCCCGGATGGTCGCGGCCGAGCCGCACCGCGGCGGCGAGCCCGTCCAGGTGCGGCATCCGGATGTCGACCAGGGCGACGTCCGGCCGCGTGCGATCGACGACGGCGAGCAGCTCCAGGCCGTCGGCGGCCTCGCCGACCACCTCGATGTCGTCCTCCGCGGCGACCACGAGCCGCAGGCCGGCCCGGATCAGCGCCTGATCGTCTGCGACCACCACCCGGATCACGATTCGCTCCCCGACACCGGCAGCCAGGCGCGAACCGTCCAGCCCGCACCGTCGGCGGGCCCGGCCTGCAGGCGCCCGCCGAGCATCTGCACCCGCTCCCGCATGCCGACCAGCCCCACCCCGCCCGTCGATGCGGGTCCGGGGCGACGGCCACCCCGGTCGCGCACCTCGACCTCGACCCGGTCGGCGGAGCCGGTCAGGCGCACCACGGTCGGCGCGCCCTCGGCGTGGCGCAGGGCGTTCGTCAGGCTCTCCTGCACCACGCGGAACACCGTCGCCGCCACCGCGGGCGGCACCGCGGAGTCGTCGACCCCGGTGATCTCCAGGTCGACGGTCGCTCCCGCCCGCCGCGCCTGCTCCACGAGATCATGGACGCCGCGCAGGCCGGCGGGTTCGTTCTCCGGGTCGGCGCCGGCCCGCAGCGCGTGCACGATCCCGTGCATCTCCGCGACGGCGCGCCGGCCCACCTGCTCGACGTCCGCCAGCGCCGCGCGCTCCGTCGCCTGGTCGGGACGCAGCAACCGGCGGACCGCGCCGGCCGTCAGCGCCATGACGGTGATCTGGTGCGCGACGGCGTCGTGCAGGTCGCGGGCGAGTCGGACCCGCTCGTCGGCCACCCGGGCCCGTTCACGCAGCTCGTGCTCGGCGCGGACCTGCTCGGCCCGGCGACGCTCGCGGTCACGGTCCTCCGCGTAGCGCCGCAGCAGGAGCCCGACGCCGAACACGAACAGCGGCAGCACGACCGCCGCCGGGCCGTCGGACGGCGCCCCAAGCGCCCAGGCCGCGACACACCACGCGGCGACGACGCCGGCCATCGCCGGTACCGATGCGCGGATCGGAGCGTACGCACCCAGCGCGAGCGTCGAGGCCAGCCATGCCAGGAGCTGGTAGGCCGCCCAGTCGGGCTGCGCCACCATGACCCAGAACGGCAGGAGCAGTTGTACCGCGACAACCGACGCCACCGGCGCCCGCCGACGGGCGAGCAAGGCAACGCCCAGCGCCGGCCCGAGCAGGAGCCAGGGCACGCCGCCGGGCAGGCGCACCGCCCACGGCATGCTCGTGAGCGTGCCGATCGACCCGCCGCCGGTCGGGCCGGAACCGCGCGGCACGATCGAGGCGTACACCCTTGCTCCGGAACGCATGGACATCGCCGCGACGATCCTGCACAACGGCTTCCTGCTGCTGGCCCTCGGCCTGTTCGCGGCAGGCCTCGCGGTGCGCGGGCGGGGCCAGGTCCTCGCCGTGGTCGGGGGTCTGCTCGGCGGGCTCGGCTGGGCGAAGCTGTCCGGTGTGGTGTTCGTCGACTGGACGGGGTCGGCTGCGGGTCGTGTCGTCGGGGTGGATGCCGCCGTGCGGATCGACGAGGCGATCGCGCTGCCGTGGCTGGTGGCGGGCTGGTTCGTGCCGCAGTTCGCCTTCGCCCTCGCAGGGCCCGCCCTGCTGCTCGTCGGGTTCGCGATCGCGCGGCTGCTCTCGTGGTGGATGGCGGTGGCCGTGCCGGTGGTCGCCGTGGTCCTGTTCCTGGTGAACGTCCCCGGCCCGGCCGGAGGCGCGCTGTTCTTCGGGGCCTTCCTCCTCGCCGGGATCGCGCTTGCAGCCGGACTGCGTCGCCGGTCCCGGGGACAGGTCTTGTGACCTTCGCCCTACGCGTGTGAGATGTCGCACACGTGGCTCACACGTGTCGGCACGTCGTCTCAGCAGTAGCGCGGAGGTGGTCGTCATGGCGGTCAGAGCAGATGCCGGGCAGCGCGCGGGGAACCGGTCGGGGACCGGGCTCACCGTCACCGACCCGGCCCGGGTTCGCAACGTCGTCCTGGTCGGGCCGTCCGGGGCGGGGAAGACGACCCTGGTGGAGGCGCTGCTCGCGCACACGTCGACGATCCCCCGCCAGGGCAGCGTGGTCGACGGCACGACCGTGAGCGACCACGATCCCGCGGCGGTGCGCCAGCAGCGGTCCATCGCGCTGTCGGTGGCCCCGTTCCTGCACGACGGCTACAAGATCAACCTGATCGACACCCCCGGTTACGGCGACTTCGTCGGCGAGCTGCGCGCCGGGCTGCGCGCCGCCGACGCCGCGCTGTTCGTGGTGTCCGCCGACGAGGGCCGCGAGGGCACCATCGACCCCGCCACCGTCGCGCAGTGGGAGGAGTGCGCCGCCGTCGGCATGCCGCGCGCCGTCGTGATCGCCCGCTGCGACCACCCGCGGGCCGACATCGAGGGCACCGTCGCCGCCTGCCAGGACGTCTTCGGCTCCGGGGTGGCGCCGCTCTACCTGCCGATCCGCTCCGGTGAGGCGGTCACCGGGCTGTACGGGCTGCTCTCCCAGACCCCGGCGGGGCAGGCCCCCGACGGGGCGGACGACGCCCGCGGCACCCTGATCGAGGGGATCATCGAGCAGTCCGAGGACGAGACGCTCATGGAGCGCTACCTCGAAGGCGAGGAGCTGGACCTCGCGACCCTCATCGAGGACCTGGAGACGGCCGTCGCGCGCGGCTCATTCCACCCGGTCGTCCCGGTGTGCGCGGCGGGCGGCACCGGGCTCGACGCCCTGCTCGAGGTCCTCGTCGGCGGGTTCCCCTCGCCGCTGGAGCACCCGCTGCCGCCGGTCATGGCCCTGGGCGGGGGCGAGCAGCCGGTGCTCACCGCCGACCCGGCAGGACCGCTCGCGGCCGAGGTCATCCGCACCTCTGCCGACGCCTACGTCGGGCGCGTCTCCCTCGTGCGGGTGTTCTCCGGGACGCTGCGCCCGGAGTCGACGGTGCACGTCAGCGGCCATCACGCCGTCATCCCGGCCCAGCGCAACGGTGACCAGAACGGCGGCCACGACGTCGACGAGCGCATCGCGCACGTCTACTCCCCGCTCGGCGCCACGCTGCGCGAGGTCGACGGCTGCATCGCGGGCGACATCTGCGCCCTGACGAAGGTCGGCTCCGCGGAGACCGGCGACACCGTGTCGGCCACCGACCGCCCGTTGCTTCTCGACTGCTGGGACCTGCCCGACCCGCTGCTGCCCGTCGCCGTGGTCGCCAGGACCCGCGGCGACGAGGACGCGCTGGTCAAGACCCTCGCGAAGATCGTCGCCGCGGACGCGACGCTGCGCCTGGAACGCAACCAGGAGACCCACCAGACGGTGCTGTGGTGCATGGGCGAGGCGCACGCCGACGTCGTGCTGGGACGCCTGCGGGCCGGTGGCGCCGACGTGGAGACCGAGCCCGTGCGGGTCCCGATGCGGATGACGATCCGCAAGCCGGCGCGGGTGACCGGCCGGCACGTCAAGCAGTCCGGCGGGCACGGCCAGTTCGCGGTGTGCCACGTCGAGTTCGAACCGCTGCCGCAGGGCTCGGGCTTCCAGTTCGAGTCCCGCGTGGTCGGCGGCTCGGTGCCCACCCAGTTCATCCCGAGCGTGGAGAAGGGCATCCGGGCCCAGCTCGACCGCGGCCTCACCGAGGACCGCCACCCGGTCGTCGACGTCAAGGCGATCCTGGTCGACGGCAAGGCGCACAGCGTCGACTCCTCCGACGCGGCATTCCAGACCGCGGGCTCGCTGGCGCTGCGCGAGGCGGCGCAGGCGTGCGGGACGGTGCTGCTGGAGCCGCTCGACGAGGTGTCCGTGCGGATCCCCGACGAGCACCTCGGCGCCGTGCTGGGCGACCTCTCGGGGCGGCGCGGTCGGGTGCTCGGCACGGACGTGGCCGGGCCGGGCCGCACGATGGTGCGCGCGGAGGTGCCGCAGGTCGAGCTGCTGCGCTACGCCGTCGACCTGCGGGCGATGACGTCGGGCACCGCGACGTTCACGAGGCGGTTCGCCCGCTACGACGTCGCGATCGGCGCCTGACCGCCGCGGGGACCGCGCCGGCGACGTGTGGGCCCGTGCATGCGTCGCCCGATCGGGCGATCGGCGGGGTAGCGTGCGCCGGTGCGGGAACCGATGCGGGCCCTGTGGATCGTCGTGTTCGTCGTGGCGTTCGGCACCAACGTGCCGACGCCGTTGCTGCTGGTCTACCGGGACACCCTCGACCTGTCCCCCACAGCGCTGACCGGGGCGTTCGGTGTCTACGCGGCCGGTCTGGTGCCGGCGTTGCTGCTGGCCGGGCCCGCGTCGGACCGCTTCGGGCGCCGCCGGGTCGTCGTGCCGTTCGTGGTGCTGTCGGTGCTGACGTCGCTGCTGTTCCTCGGCGCGTCGTCGTCGGTCACGCTGCTGTTCCTCTGCCGGTTCCTGCAGGGAGCGGTGTCCGGGGTGGTGTTCAGCGTCGGGACGGCGTGGCTCGGGGAGCTGGTCGGCGATCCGGGCCGCTCCGCGCGGCTCACCACGGCCGCGCTCAG
Organism: Pseudonocardia sp.; assembly: GCA_052387455.1. Classification (GTDB taxonomy): domain Bacteria; phylum Actinomycetota; class Actinomycetes; order Mycobacteriales; family Pseudonocardiaceae; genus Pseudonocardia. Next base: position 2,196 of record JBQTJE010000136.1, on the reverse strand, counting down.
TGTCGGCTGGGCGGGCGGGCCGCTGCTGTCCGGGCTGCTCGCGCAGTGGGCGCCATGGCCGACGGTGCTGCCGTACCTGCTGCACGTCGCCCTGATGCTGGTGGCGGTGGCGCTGCTGGCCCGCATCCCCGAGACCCTGCCCGCGCAGCGCCGCCGGGTGGACGGGCCGGTGCTCAACCTCGGCGTGCCGGCCGCGGCCCGGTGGCCGTTCTGGCTGGTCGTCGCGCCGGTGGCGGTCGCGGTGTTCACCTTCCCGTCCACCGCCGTCACGGTCCTCCCGCTGCTGCTGATCCCGGCGATGCCCGGCATCGCCGTGGCCGTCACCGGGGTGGTGGCGGGGGTGACGCTCATGACCGGGGTGCTCGCGCAGCCCGTGGAGCGGCGGCTGGGCGCCGCGCGTGCCGCGCCGGTCGGCATCGCGCTGGGCTCGGCCGGGTTCGCGCTGAGCCTGGTCGGCGTCGCGCTCGGCTCGTGGCCGGTGCTCGTTCCGGTGGCGGTGCTGCTCGGCGCCGGTTACGGCCTGTGCCTGGCCGCCGGGCTCACGACGGTGGCGCGGCTAGCCGAGCCGACCGAGCGCGGCGCGCTCACCGGCACCTTCTACGCGTGCGCCTACCTGGGCTTCGGGGTGCCGCTGCTGCTGTCGCTGGCGGGGCGGTCCGCGGGGCTGGTGGGGCCGCTCGTGGCGCTCACCGTGCTGGCCGCGCTGCTCGCCGCGGCGCTCGCCCTGCCGCCCGCCCGGCGCCTGGTCACCCCCGCACCGGCACGCTGACCCCGGCCAGCGCCTCGGGCGGCCGCATCGACGTCGCCGTGATCTCGCCGGGTGCGTGGGCGAGCTCGGTCAGTCCCGACGGGTTTTCCCGGCGGCGTCAGACCAGAACCGGAAGACCCAGCGCCGCATCGACCGCGATCGCGGCGAACAGCCCGCACAGGTACATGTTCGACAGGTGGAACAGCCGCATCGGGTTGACTTCGCGCCCCGCGGCGACGCCGGCGTGCAGGCGGTGCGCCATCGCGACGAAGTACAGCCCGCCCGCGACCGCCACCGCGGCGTACACCCACGAGGTGACGGGAAGCAGCAGGAGCGACCAGATCGCCATCACCCACGAGTAGGCGAGGATCCGCCGCGACACCTGCACGGGCGTGGCGACGACCGGGAGCATCGGCACGCCGGCCGCGGCGTAGTCGGCCCGGTAGCGCATGGCGAGCGCCCAGAAGTGCGGCGGCGTCCAGAAGAAGATCACGCCGAACATCACCAGCGCCGGCCACTCGACCGTGCCCGTCACCGCCGCCCAGCCGATGACGACGGGCATGCACCCCGCGGCGCCGCCCCACACGATGTTCTGCGAGGTCCGCCGCTTGAGCAGCAGCGTGTAGACGAGCACGTAGAAGGCGATCGCGACGACCGAGAGCCCGGCGGCGAGCCAGTTGGTGGTGAGCCCCAGCCACACCGCGCTGAGCACGCCCAGCGCCAGCCCGAACACCAGGGCGTTGCGGGGCGGCACCTGCCCGCGAGCCAGCGGGCGGCGAGCGGTGCGCTTCATCAGCGCGTCGATGTCGGCGTCGACCACGCAGTTGAGCGCGTGCGCGCCGGCTGCGGCCATGGCCCCGCCGACGAGCGTGGCGAAGATCAGCCACGCCATGTCCCAGCCCGGTGGCGGGTCTTGCGCGCCGCGGGCGGCCAGGAACATCGCCGGGACGGTGACGACCAGCAACTGCTCGATGATGCGCGTCTTGGTGAGACCGAGGTAGGCACGGACGGTGTCGCGGGCCTGGGCGAGCACCGCCTGCGGGCGGCCGGGCGCGGGTGGCGCGTCGGCACGCGGTGGTCCCGGATGGGACACGGCCACGGCAACCTCTTCTCTAGTTTCTACGGCTTGTCGATGGTAACCGTGCGCATGTGGCGCGGCCGCCGCGGGTAGACCGCCCGTGAACAGCGCGCGCTGATCACACCGTGCGACCGAAGATGGCTACGCTGGCCGCGCGGAGCCTGCCGCGCGCGTCGCCAGCAACGACCAGCACAGCAACCACCAGCACCCAGGAGCACTCCCGTGCCCGTGACCGACCTCGACTCCCTGACCCGGGCCACCCTGCCCGCGGACTGGACCGACCTCGACCGCCGCGCCGTCGACACCGTCCGGGTGCTCGCCGCGGACGCCGTGCAGAAGGTCGGCAACGGCCACCCCGGCACCGCGATGA
>JBQTJE010000135.1:0-19385 GCA_052387455.1 Pseudonocardia sp. | reverse complement strand
GCGCGGGGGGGCGCGTCCGGCGCGCACCGGATCACCGTCTCCGCGGCGCGGGTGGCGTGGCCCGCCAGCCACGGCGTGGCGCCGCCTGCCCGGACGCCGCCGCGACCGGCTGCGCTCGACGATGTGGAGAGCCAAACAACCGTTGCTGAAACTTTCGCTGATGGTAGTTTGAGGCCTATGGCCAGCGGAGGATTCGTCGGACGGCGTGCGGCGCTGACCGAGCTCGCTGCCCGGCTGTCGCTCGCCGCCCGGTCGGGCGGGGACTTCGTACTGCTCCGCGGCCGACGTCAGGTCGGCAAGTCGCGGCTGGTCACGGAGTTCCTCGCTCGATCAGGGTGCCGCTCGGTCTACTTCCAGGCCGCGCGCCGCCCGGCTTCCGACGAGCTGGCCTCGTTCACCGAGGCGATCGCCCGGTCGAACCTGGTGGGCGCCGAACACGTTCGGAGCGGTCTTCGGTTCGCCTCGTGGGAGTCGGCTTTCGAGTGGGTCGCGACGTCGGCGACCACCGACGATCCGGTGGTGATCGTCCTGGATGAGCTGCCGTATCTCACCGCGACGGATCCGGCATTCGAGAGCGTCGTGCAGCGGGTCTGGGATCACATCCTGGCCGGCCAGCCGGTGCTGTTGATCGTCGTCGGTTCCGATCTCGCCACGATGGAGGCGCTGAGCAGCTACGACCGCCCTCTCTACGGGCGGGTCCGGCTCGACCGCAGCGTCGAGCCGCTGAGTCCGGCCGAGGTCGCCCTGGCACTGGACCTGCCACCGGTCGACGCGATGGACGCGTACCTGACGATCGGCGGCTTCCCGCGCCTGCTGCTGTCCTGGCCGCCGGGAATGTCGCGGGCTGAGTTCCTGGGCCGGGAGCTGACCGACCCGACGTCGGCGCTGGTCGTCATCGGCGAGCGGATGCTGGCCGCCGAGTTCCCGGCTCCGGAGACGGCGCGGGCGGTACTCGACGCGGTGGGCCACGGAGAGCGGACATTCGGCACGCTGGGTGATCGCAGCGGGCTGGGCGCCACCTCGCTGCAACGCGCACTCGTGCTGCTCCGGACCAAGCGTGTCGTCGTCGCGGAGGAACCGCTGTCGCGAGCACGCGGAGGCCGGTCGACGCGGTACCGCGTGTCTGATCCCTACCTGCGGTTCTGGCTCCGGTTCGTCGGCCCGGCCCTGCCGGACATCGAGCGGGGCCGCGCCGACCTGGCCATCGCTCGGGTGGCGGACGGCTGGACGTCTTATCGTGGCAGGGCGGTCGAGCCGCTCGTGCGGGAGGCTCTCGAGCGGCTCGCGCCACTGGAGGGTCTGGAGCAGGCGCGGGACTTCGGTGCCTACTGGACGCGCGGCAACGAGACCGAGGTCGATCTCGTCGGCGTGGCGGACCGCAAGCGCGTGCAGCGGGTTGCTGCCATCGGGTCGGTGAAGTGGCGCGATCGCGGCGCGTTCGGCGAGGCGGACGAGGCGGAACTGCGTCGCGGCGCCGCCGCCGTCCCCGGCGCGGACGAACACACCGGGCTCCTGGCCGTCTCCGCCGCAGGGTTCGCCACCGGGCCCACGCAACTGGTCCGACTCGGTCCGGAGATCCTGATGACCGCCTGGTCGAGCTGAGCGGCCCGGACGGCGGGTCAGGACCACAGTGCCGACACCGGGGCGACGGCGAGCCGGTCCCCGATGCGCTGGGCCTGGTCGCCGGTGCTGAGGACCAGGCCCGCGACGAAGCGGTCGCCGAGGCGATCGCGCAGGTGTGCCAGTCCGCGCGTGGCGCCGGGGCTGATCCCGGGTGCGGCTTTGACCTCGATCGCGACGACCCGACCGTCCGTCGCCTCCAGCACGAGGTCGACCTCGACGCCGTCAGGTGTCCGGTAGTGGTGCGGGACCGCAGCGGTCTCCGCCCAGCCCAGTTGCTTGACCACCTCGGTGACGACGAACGTCTCCAGCAGCGCGCCGAACGCGGCCGCACCCGCCGGGTCCGTCGCCGCGAGCTGGTCGGCGGACAGGCCCTGCAGGTGCGCGGCGAGCCCGCTGTCGGCGAGATGCAGCTTGGGGCGTTTGGTGATCCGGGCTCCGGCGTTGGTCGACCATGCCGGCAACTCGATCGTCAGGTACACCAGTTCCAGCAGCCGCAGATAGGTGTTGGCCTGGTCCCGGCCGATGCCCAGCTCGCGGCCGATCTCGGCGGCGTTGCGGGTCTGGGCGGTGGCGGCGGCGGTCAGGCGGAGGAATCGGCGCAACGCGCCGATGTCGCGGACGGTGCGCACGTCGTCGGTGATGCGCTCGACCACGAGCGCGGCGAGGGTCGTGAACCAGCGCCTGCGTGCGGCCGGGGGCAGGCCGACCGCGATCGGGTAGCCGCCGCGGAGCACAAGCTCGACGAGCTCCGGTCGGGAGATGCCAGGAGGCCGCCCGAGTGGCCGGCGGGCGAACAGGCGGTCGACGAGCGGGGCCGTTGCGGGCTCGAGCTCGGCCACCGCGAACGGCCACAGCTCGATCAGCTCGACCCGCCCGGTGAGGAAGTCGGCCAGCTCGGGGACCGCCTCGTGGCGCGCCGAGCCGGCCAGGACGTAGCGGCCCGGTCGGCGGTCGCGGTTCAGCTCGGCCTTCATCGCACCGAGCAGCGCGGGCACGCGCTGGAACTCGTCGACGACGACCGGTTCGGGGCGGTCGCGCACGAAGCTGACCGGATCGGCCGCCGCCAGCCGGCGAACGTCCGGATCGTCGAGATCGACGAAGCTGCCGCCGTGCCGAGCCGTCAGCCGGCGGACGAGGGTGCTCTTCCCGGCGATGCGCGGCCCGGTGACGGCGACGACGGGGCTCCACGCGAGTGCGTCGAGAACCGCGCCGGTCACGCGGCGTTCGACGTGCGGAGACGGCGACACGAGATGATCGTAGCCGACAATCTACGGTCGCCTAGAACGACAACTCGAGGAGGCCGAAACCAACAACCCGCGCACTCAGTCCCCGTCGACCCGGTCCACGTCCACCCAGTCCAGCGTCCGCGCCACGGCCTTGCGCCATCGGGCGTGTGCGGCGTCGCGCTCGCCGGCTGACCACGCCGGCTCCCAGCGCTTCGACTCGTGCCAGTTCGCGCGCAGCTCGTCGGTCGAGGACCAGAACCCGACGGCGAGCCCCGCCGCGTACGCCGCCCCGAGTGCCGTGGTCTCGGCGACGACGGGGCGGCTCACGGGCACACCGAGGACGTCGGCCTGGATCTGCATGCACAGGTCGTTGGCGGTGACACCGCCGTCGACCTTGAGCACGTCGAGCTCGACGCGCGCGTCCGCGACCATCGCGTCGGCGACGTCGCGGCTCTGGAAGCAGATCGCCTCCAGCGTGGCCCGCGCGAGGTGGGCGGCGGTGTGGAAGCGGGACAGCCCGACGATGGCCCCGCGCGCGTCGCTGCGCCAGTGCGGGGCGAAGAGGCCGGAGAACGCCGGGACGAAGCACGCGCCGCCGCTGTCCTCGACCTGCCGCGCCAGGGCCTCGACCGACGCGGCGTCCGGGATGATCCCGAGCTGGTCGCGCAGCCACTGCACCGCCGAGCCGGTGACCGCGATCGAGCCCTCCAGCGCATAGACCGGCGCGTCGTCGCCGAAGCGGTAGCAGACCGTCGAGAGCAGCCCGTGCGACGAGCGGACCAGCTCGGTGCCGGTGTTGAGCAGCAGGAAGTTGCCGGTGCCGTAGGTGTTCTTGGCCTCGCCGGGCGCGAAGCAGACCTGGCCGACGGTGGCCGCCTGCTGGTCGCCGAGGTCCCCGGTGATCATCACCTCGCCGCCGAACGGGCCGTCCGCGCGCGTCGTTCCGTACGGGTCCGGCGACGAGCTGGACACGATCTCGGGCAGCATCCAGCGCGGGATGGTGAACATCTCCAGCAGCTCGTCGTCCCAGTCGAGGGTCTCCAGGTCCATCAGCATGGTGCGGCTGGCGTTGGTGACGTCTGTCAGGTGAACACCGCCGTGCGCTCCTCCGGTGAGGTTCCACAGCAGCCACGAGTCGGTGTTGCCGAAGATCGCGTCGCCGCGCTCGGCGGCCGCCCGCACGCCGTCGACGTTCTCCAGAATCCATTGGATCTTCCCGCCGGAGAAGTACGTGGCCGGCGGGAGCCCGGCGCGGCGGCGGATGACGTCGCCGCGGCCGTCGCGGTCCAGCGCGGCGGCGATCCGGTCGGTGCGGGTGTCCTGCCAGACGACGGCGTTGTACAGCGGCTCGCCGGTGCGCCGGTCCCAGACGACGGTGGTCTCGCGCTGGTTGGTGACGCCGAGCGCGCACAGGTCGGCGGCGCTCAGGTTCGCCCCGTCGAGCGCCCCGCGCACCACCTCCTGGGTGCGCGCCCAGATCTGCGCGGGGTCGTGCTCGACCCAGCCCGGCCGCGGAAGGATCTGGTCGTGCTCGAGCTGGTGGCGGGCCACCTCCCGGCCGGCGTGATCGAAGATCATGAACCGGGTGCTGGTGGTGCCCTGGTCGATCGCCCCCACGAAGTCAGCCATGGGCGCAACCTCTCACGTGACGGGCCCGCTGCTGTGGCAGCAAAGCCACTTTCCCGCCACCCTCTGGCTTGAAAGTGGCTTTGCGGCCACGAACGTCGCTGCCACGCACGGGCGCTACCCGGCCGCGGGAACGCACGACCAGGCGGTGCCCTCGGTGAGGGCGGCGAGCAGGCCGCGCACGTCGTCCACCACCGCGACGGCGCCGGCCAGCTCGCCCGGCTCGGCGTACCCCCAGCGCACACCGATCGTGGGGACGCCGTGCGCGGCCGCGCCCTCGACGTCGTGCACGCGGTCGCCGACCATCACCACCGGCGCGCGCGCCGGGTCGAGCCCCAGCCGCGCCAGCGCCGAAGCCACGACGGCCGCCTTGCCGACCCGCCCGCCCGGATGGTCGGCGCCCGCGACGACCGCGATGCCGAGCCCGGTGTGCTCGACGATCGCCCGGGCCAGCGGCTCGGGCTTCGACGTCGCCACGGCCAGCGCGAACTCGGCCGCGCGCAGCGCCGCCAGCAGCTCGCGGGTGCCGGGGTAGAGCGGGGTGCCGGTCGCGGCGACGGGGTCGTAGGAGGCGCGGTAGGCGGCGACGGCGGCCGCGGCCTGCGCGGCGGTGAGCCCGAGGCGCGGCAGCGCGACCTCGAACGGCGGGCCGACGAGGCGGCGCAGCCCCGCGGCGTCGGGGACGGGCGCGCCGACGCCGGCCAGGGCCGCGGCGAGGTGCTCGGTGATCAGGGCGGCGGAGTCGACGAGCGTGCCGTCGAGGTCGAGCAGGACCGTGCTTCTGCTGTCCCGGCGCCGCACGCCGCCAGCCTAGGGCCGGCGCCGGCTTGCCGCGCGCGGCGCCGTCGAGACGGACGTGACCGTCAGGTCGGGGAGGCGCTGTGGGCGGGCGTGGCGCGGATCGGCGACGTCGACGGGACGGCGGCGGCCAGCACCGCGAAACCGGCGATCACGAGGATCGTGCGCAGGGTGTTCGCGGCCTGCCAGCGGGCGAGCGCGTCGACGGCGTCGGCGGGTGGTGCGGCCGGGTCCCACGCCGCGATCACGGCGTTGAGCGGCGCGTGCACGGTGGCGGTCATGATCAGCGCGACCGCGAACGCGCCGACCGCCACCGCGGCTGCCCACCACCGCGGCCCGCGTTCGGCCCGGGTGGCCCCGAGCCATGCCGCGCCCGCGACGACCGTGCCCAGCGCCAGCAGCGGCAGCACCACCGGCAGCGCCGTCACGACGAGCTGCTTGTACCGCACCTGGAACTCCAGCGGCCCGGCGACGGCGCCCTCCAGCAGGAAGTTCGTCAGCGCCGCGCCGGCGAGCAGGCCGCCGAGCAGCAAGGTCGCCGGGCCGAGCAGGCGCGGGGTCACCGGGCACCGTCGCGGACGTAGCTGTGCTCGACCTGCACGCCCAGCTCGGTGGGGCAGCCCGCGGGCTCCGGCCCGAGCAGCCGCGCGAGCGCGGGCCCGAGCCGCTCGGTCAGGAACCGGTCGGCGTGCGCGCGCGAGTCCCAGACCGCGACGATGCACAGCCGCCCGTCGACCGTGCCGGCGTAGCGCGCGGCCAGGCCCTCGGGCTCGGTGAGGAACTCGGTCATCAGGCGGTCCAGGTTCGCGACGGTGCGCACGGGCGCGTCGTCGACGACGGTCAGGTAGGTCATGGCGGTCCTCCTCGCGGCGGTCCCGGGTGGACCGCCCGCAACCGACGCTAGGCAGCGCGCAGCCGCGGGACATGGGGTGAACTGCTCATCGCGCTACCTGTTCACCGCCCGCGTGTTCACCGCCCGGGTGGCCGTCCAGGCCGCGATCTGGCTGCGCGATCCGAAGCCGAGCTTGGTGAGCACGTGCTGGACGTGGTTGCCCGCGGTGCGTTCGGAGATCACCAGCCGGGCGGCGATCTGCCGGTTCGTCAGCCCCTCCCCGACCAGCTCGGCGACCTGCGCCTCCCGGGCGGACAGCCCGCCCGCGCCGCCGCCGAGCCGGCGCATCAGCTCGGCGCTCGGCCCGAGGAAGGGCGCCATCCCCAGCGCGCGGACGAGCCGGTCGCTCTCGACGGCGACCCGGTGGGCCCGCTCCCGGTCACCAGGGGCGCCACGGGCCGCGAGCGCCACGGCGAGGTGGTGGCCCGCCTCCGCGGTGAACCCGGGGGTGCCCGCCTGGTCCGCGCGCGCGAGCGCCACCCCGAGGTCCTCGACCGCGACGTCGAGCCGGCCCAGGGCCAGCGCACCGAACCCGAGGGTCAGCTCGGCGGGGCCGTGGTGGTTTACCCCGCCCCCGGCGACGAACTGCCCGCGGAACGCGCCCAGCCCGTCGAGCGCGACGCGCAGGTCGGCGGCCCGGTCGAGCCCGGCAGCCAGCAGCACGGCCAGCGTGTGGCCGTGGGCGACGAAGAACACCGGCCACGTCCACGACCGCGGGTCACCGGCCTGCTGGTAGACCGCCGCCGCCTCGTCGGGCAGGCCCGCCCGCAGCAGCAGGTAGGCCCGGGCGAGCCCGCTCATCGCGGCGAACCGCGGGGGTGCGGGCAGCGCGCTGCGGGCGAGCGCCACCCCGACCTCGGGGGTGCCGGCGTGCCGGGCCAGCGCGCACAGCAGGCCCAGCCGCGCGCCGACCGCGGCGGCGGTCTCGATCCCACGCATCCGCTCGAACGCGCGCAGCGACGTCGCCTCCGCCTCGGCGAACCTGCCCCGGGCCTGCGCGACGCAGGCCTGCACGCGGTCGTCGTGCCACGTCGCGACCGGCCCGCCGACCCGGGCGGCGGCCCGGCCCAGCGGCGCCAGCTGCTCCGCGGCCGCGGTGACCGCACCCGCTTCCATCAGCGCGTCCACCCGCCACAGCCGGGCCCAGAGCGCAGCGTGGGCGTCGCCGGTGCGGTCGGCGACCCGCGCCATCGCATCGGCCAGCGCCAGCCGCTCGTCGACCCCGCCGGGGCCGGGGCAGGCGTCCAGCCGGGCCCGCAACGCGGCGACCAGCGCCGTATCGTCACCGGCCGTCCGGGCCAGCTCCAGCGCCGTCGCGCTGTCGACGCGGGTGGCGTCGCGGTCGTCGGCGTAGAAGGCGAGCGCGGAACGCAGCGCGAGCAGCCGGGCCCGCAGCGCGGGATGGTCCTCGCCGAGCGCGAGCAGCGCCTGCGCACACAGGTCGGCCGTGCCGGCGTTGACGCGCGGGTCGGTCACCGCGTCCAGGACCAGGGCGGCCTCGGCGAGCAGGTCGGCCCGCCCGGCCGCACGGGCGGTGACCGCGGCCGCGGCGGCCGCGTCGACGGCGGCGTCGAGGTCCCCGGCGAGGTGGGCGGCGCGGCCCAGCGCGATCTGCACGGCGTGCCGCGCCGCCGGGTCGGGCCACGGCGCCGGCAGCGCGAGGGCGGTCCGGTAGAGCGCGACCGCCTGCTCGAACGCCAGGCGCCGCACCGCCTCGTCACCCGCCGCGACCGTCCAGGTCCGCGCCGTCGCGGCCTCGCCGTACCCGGCCAGGGCCGACCAGTGCCGGGCGATCTCGCCGAGGTGGTCGGCGACGTCACCGGCGTGGCGCTCCTGCAGCGCCGTGGCCGCCGCGCGGTGCAGCGCGAGGCGCTGCGCGGTGTCCAGCGACGCGACGACGGCGTCCCGGGTCAGCGCGTGCAGGAACCGCAGCCCGCCGGTGTCGTCGACGCGGTCCAGCAGCCCGCGCGCGCTCGCCTCGTCGACTCGCTCCGCGCAGGCCCCGACCGGCTCGTCGAGCACCGCGGCGACCATCCCGGGATCGAACCGGACACCGACGACCGCCGCGGCCTGCAGGAACTCGCGACACGGTGCGGACAACCGCGCGACCCGGGCGGCGACGACGTCGCGCACCGAACCCGGCACGCGGTCGGGCCGCCAGCTGCCGTCGGCGACCGCGCGGGCGATCTCCCGCACGAACAGCGGGTTGCCCCCGGTCGCCTCCCACACCGCGCCCGCGTCGACCCGCTCACCCGCGCCGAGGGACCGCAGCTGGTCGCGCACCGCGTCCAGGTCCAGTCCCCGCGGCTGCAGCCGCGCCGCCGCGGGCGCCCGGAGCAGGTCGGGAAGCATCGCCGCCAGGCCCGTCCCCGGCTCGGTGTCGCGGTAGGTCGCCAGGACCAGCACGGGTGCGGTGTCGAGCCGCCCGGCGAGGTGGCGAAGGACCAGCAGCGACGGCTCGTCACACCAGTGCAGGTCATCGACCACCACCAGCACCACCCGACCGTTCCGGTGATCGCGTCGGCGACGGCGTCCCGGACGCGGAACCGGTCGTGCGGGGTCGCCGGAGCAGGCCCGCCGAGCAGCTCCTGAGCGTCGGGCCGCAACGTGTCCAGCACCTGCCGCCACGGCCAGTGCGGCGGCGCGCCCTCGTCCTGCACGCATCGCGCCCACGCCACCGCCGTACCGCTCGCGAGCGCGACGGCCGCGAGCTCCCGGGCCAGGCGCGTCTTGCCGATCCCCGGCTCGCCGGCACACAGCACCAGCCGGCCGTGGCCGCGGCCCGCCTCGTCCAGCCATCCGCGCAGGGTGGCCACCTCCGTGGCCCGCCCCACCAGCCCGTCGGATTCGGTGCTCGTCACCCCGAGAGCATCCCGTGCCCCGCGCCACCCGACCAGGACCGGCTTCCGCGACGCGCGGGAGACATCCACGGCACTCGGGCGACGCTGTACCGGAGTGGGCGCACCCCGCCGCTGACCACCATGATCACCGTTTCGGGACCGGCCGCCGTGCGATCCGTAGCGTGATCGCTGTTCGGGGACCGTGAGCTATGCGAATCGCGGTCCACCGTCACCGTTCGGCGATCATCCGCCCACGCAGAGGCCCGATCGTGATGTCACCTGTCGTCCGGCGCGTAGCAGGCGGCGGTCGCGGCGGCGCGGTCGCGCAGGGCGGTGCGCAACCGCTGCGGGGCCAGGGCTTCCGCGTTCCCGGCGAGCTGCCAGAGCGCCCATTCCGCGTGTCGCCGATCTTGGAAGGTCACCTCCAGGCGCAACCGGCCGTCGGGGTCGGCCTCTTCGCTGAGTACGGCCAGCGCGGTGTCGACCAGGTCCTCGCGTCGCGCCGGGTGCACCCGCACCAGCACGGTGACCTGGTCGCCGCCGGTGCGGAACCGCAGGCTGCGTTCCTGCCAGGCCCGGTCCAGGTCGACCCGGTGGGGCCGCTGTGCGGGTTCGGGCAGTGCCTGCGCGGCCACGATCCGGGACAGCCGGTAGGTGCGGTCCGCGCCTGATCTGGTGGCCAGGAGGTAGCCCTGGTCGCGCACGGTGACCAGACCGATCGGATCCACCGTCCGCCACCTCGGGACCTCGCCGGCAGCCGCGTAGTGGATGCGCAGCTTGTGCCCGGCGAACACCGCGCGCCGGACCTCGCCCATGGTCGCGGCGGGCACCTCCTCGGTGACCGGCCGACGCGACAGGAGGTCCGTCTCCGGGTCGATGAGCAGTCGCTCGGCCACCCCGGCCGCGGTGTCCCGATGGCCCTCGGGGAGTGCGTCGACCACCTTGAGCACGGCCGAGGCGAGCGCCGGTCCGAGGCCGAACACCTGCGCGCCGCGCCGTGATCCGGCGACCAGCAGGGCGAGGGCCTCGTCGTGGTTGAGCCCGGTGAGCTCGGTCCGGAAACCGGGCAACAAGGCGAAACCGCCGTGCCGGCCGCGTTCGGCGTACACCGGGACACCCGCAGCGGACAGCGCCTCGATGTCGCGCAACACGGTGCGGGTGGAGACGCCCAGCTCGCGAGCCAGCGTGGTCGCGGACAGCCGACCGTGCCGGCGCAGCAGCAGCACCAGCGTCACCAGCCGGTCTGCGCGCACACCCGAAACCTACCGACATACCTGACAGAGGATGTCGTGCTTTCGCTGGGAGGCTTCTCGGCACGGCGTCGGCGACGGTGGCTGCCGACCCGATGGACGTCCGTGCTCGATGAACCGAACGGAGCTGATGTGGCAATGGAGCGAACGGCGGTCAACCCGTGGGCGTGGTCGACGGCGCTGGGCTACAACCAGGGGGAGGACGTCTGCGGGCACACCCGGACGCTGTACTGCGCCGGCCAGGCGGCGATGGGCGGCGACGGCCGGCCCCGGCATGCCGGGGACATGGCGGCGCAGCTGGCGCTGAGCCTCGACAACCTGCAGGCCGTCCTCGGCGAGGCCGGCATGTCGCTGGCGAACCTCGTCCGGCTCAACGTCTACACCACCGACGTCGATCTGCTCTTCCAGCACTACGGCGTGCTCGCGTCGCGTCTGGGCGCGGCCGAGGTCACGCCGACAACCACGATGCTCGGGGTGACCCGGCTGGCGATCCCCGACCTGATGGTCGAGCTCGAGGGGACCGCAGTCGCGTGACGCGACCCTCCACCACCCCGGCCCGTTCTCGGCCGGTGGCAGGTCTACGCATGCGGCCAGCGTGCGAGGGCGGCGCGAACCGCCGGCGACAGCGCCGCGACGTCGTCCTGCGTGACCGGGCCCGGGGCGGCCCCGTCCGGTGCGGGGGCGCGCAGGAGCCGGTACATCGCCGGGTACAGCTGCGGGCCCGCCGTGTGCCACAGGTGGTCGGCGAGCGAGGTCAGCCGGAGGATGTACCAGCCGACGTTCAGCGGGCCCGCATCGAAGGCGAGGTGCATGTCGTCGAGGGCGGTGCAGGTCAGCGAGTCGGGTGCGACGTGCACCGACGCGGCGACCACGTCGCGCATCACCGGCAGGGCGTCGGGCTCGTCCACGCTCAGGTAGCCGACCATGCCGAGGTTGCACAGCAGCTCGGTGACCCACATCGGTGCCTCGCGCACCGGTACCTGCTCGCAGAAGAGGTGGACGAGCTCGTGGTACAGGAACTGGTCGAAGAACTCGAGCAGGCACGGCGGGTCGCCGAAGCGGTCCACGAGCCGCTGCCGGACGGGTGCCGGAGTGCTCGCCATGAGGGCCCGGGCGAGCTCGTCGAACAGCGGCGCGTTGTCCGCGGCCACGATCGTGTGGTCGTGCCAGGTCTGGGGGACGCCGTAGATCGGCACCGCGGCGACGGCCGGCCAGTCGTTCCGGTCGGCCACGGTCAGGCGCGCGTTCGGCTGCCAACCCAACCGCTCGCCGTGCCAGCGCAGTGCGCGTTGGGCGCGCCCCGCCAAGCCGCGGGCTCGTTCCTGGGCATCCCTGCTCGTGGCGACGGGGATGTCGAAGTCCGACAGCTCGACCAGTGCCACCGCACACCTCCGCCCGTCCGCCGGCGCAGCGGTCATCCTTCCCTTCCGTCAGCGAGCGCAACAGGGCCTCGCCGGCGGTCGCCCGGGGTCGATCTCCGCCGGGTGCCGCGATGAGGCGCATCGTGACGATCGGGGTCTACGACTTCACGGTCGCAACGTTCCTCGACGAGCTCGCCGGCGCGGGTGTGGGGCTGCTGCTGGACCTGCGCCAGCGCCGCGGCGTCCGAGGCCCCGACTACTCCTGGGCGAACTCGGCGCGGCTGCAGCGCGCGCTCGCCGCGGCGGACGTCGGCTACCGGCACGTGCCGGAGCTGGCGCCGACGACCGAGCTGCGCCGGCTCCAGTACCGCGAGGACGACCGCCGCGGCGTCGGCAAGCGCAGCCGCGCCGCGCTCGCGCCCGAGTACGCCGCCCGCTACACCCGCGAGATCCTCGACCCGTTCGACCTCGGCGCGCTCGTGGCCGGGCTCCCGGACGGCTCGGCGACCGCCCTGCTCTGCGTCGAGCGCGATCCGCAGGCGTGCCACCGCTCGCTCGTGGCCGAGCGCCTGCGCGCCGAGCACGGCCTGCCGGTCACCGACCTCCGCCCGGGTTGACGCTCGGTGACGTAGCCGAGTCCGGCGAGGGCCTGTCGGCGTCGTCAGGATCAATCGAGAACCGGATCGGGTCCCGCCGGCCGCGCCGGCGGCGATCCTCCTCGCCGCGGGCGAGCGCTGACCGCCAGGCTGCGCAGGATTCCCGGCCTCGCAGCACGTCCTTCAGGGTGGTCCAGATCAGCCGATCCAGAGCAGTTCGAGCAGGTCCACCCGGCGCTCGTCTTCCAGAATCAGGAAGTAGACGAATCCGGATCCGGTGGTCGTGCGACGGCACGCAGTTCCTCGAAGCGGGCGTGAGCGTCTGCGGGTAGTGCGCGGATCTGCTCGGCGATGTCGTCGTCGTTGAGGTCGTACACCTACATGCCGGCCTTGCCCCGAGTCACGGGGAGGGGTTCGTCGTCGGGGCTGGCCTGGCCGGTGAGCTTCTCGGCTGCGCGCCGTGCGACGCGACGGAAGACCTCTGGGTCGCGCTGCAGGGCCGCCCGCCCGCGCCAGCCCTCAAGCATCGAGAACAGCCCGGTCAGGTCGAGGCTCTGTCGAGCCTCGTCGAGCGCCGTCACATAGGCGCGGTCGAACGCGGCCTGG
Organism: Pseudonocardia sp.; assembly: GCA_052387455.1. GTDB lineage: Bacteria > Actinomycetota > Actinomycetes > Mycobacteriales > Pseudonocardiaceae > Pseudonocardia. Next base: position 6,567 of record JBQTJE010000135.1, on the reverse strand, counting down.
TCCTCGGGTAGCAGGGCAGAACGAATCGCCTCGGGCGACGCCCCCTTCGCCAACGGATGGCGATCTCTGGGGGCGGGCCCATCCACCGAGTACGTCGCAGGCACACCCGCACGGTAGCCGACCGGCGCCGCAACCGGGACCGGCCTCGCGGCCCGTCCTCAGATCCCGTAGCGCCACACCGTCAGCGCGTGGGCGCCGAACCACGCCGACGCGAGCGTCACTCCCACGAGCACCGTGACCGCCGTCGCGGGCCGCCGCCGCGCGAGCCCGAGCGCGACGGGCACGAGCAGCACGAACGCGGGGAGCAGCAACCGGATCTTGGTGTTCATCAGGCCCTCGGTGCCCCACACCGTGACGAGCACCCCGACCGCGTACACCAGCAACGGCCACGGCAAACGCTCCCGGACGGCCAGGGCGAGCAGCACGAGCGCGCCGAGCAGCACGATGGCGGTGGTGATCTCGTAGGTGCGCTCGCCTGCGGCGAGGATGGTGACGACGTAGCGGGCGGTGGCGTCGGGGTCGAGGTACCAGCCCCAGCCCTCGCGCTGCACGCGGAACCAGCCCGTGAGCTCGCCGGTGCGGGCGGCGACGTAGCCGAGGTAGCCCAGCCAGCCTGCCGGGGCGAGCAGTGCGGCGAACCAGGGGCCGGCGCCGTCGCGGCGGGCGAGGATCGCGACCACCGCGGCGAGCCCGACGGCGGCCACCAGCGCCGTCGCCGTCGGGCGGACGAGGCCGGCGAGCGCGGTGAGCGCCCCCGCGAGGACCCACTGCCGGCGCAGCAGCGCGACCAGCGCCCACACCGCGAGCGCGCAGAACAAGCCCTCCGAGTAGGCCATCGTCAGCACGACCGACATCGGCGTCGCGGCGAACAGCGCGACCAGCACGAGTCCCGCGCGCCGCGACCCGCCCGGCACGATCTCGCCGAGCCGGGCCATCCCGTAGGCGGCGACGAGCCCGGCGACCAGCGCGACGAGCAGCCCCGCGGCGATCACCCCGCCGGTGACGGGCGCGACGACCGCCACCAGTGCCGGGTAGCCGGGGAAGAAGCCCAGCGCGGTGTCGGGTGCGCGGTCGCCGCGCGCGTCGACCAGCGCGGCGGGCACGCCGTCGTAGCCGAACCCGGCGATGCCCAGCAGCCACTGGCCGTCCCAGGAGACCAGCTCGTCGAGCAGCCCGGAGCCGTTGCGCGCCGCCATCGCCGCGAGCACCGCGATCCCGACCAGCCGCACCCCGAGGTAGACCGCGGCCGGGGCGAGCGCGGCGGTGACCCGCGCGCGCCGGGCGCCGGCGACCGTCCCCCGAGCAGTGGCCAGATCAGTCACATGTGGACCCTAGGGCGATGGATCAGCCGATCGCGACGAGGTCGACCACGAACACCAGCGTCGAGTTCGCCGGGATCGGGCCCTGCCCGCGCGGGCCGTAGCCCAGCTCCGGCGGGATGACGATGACCCGGCGCCCGCCCGGCTGCATGCCCTCGATGCCCTGGGCGAAGCCGGGGACGACGCCGCTGAGCGGGAACGAGATCGGCTCGGCGCCGCGGGCCCAGGAGCTGTCGAAGAGGGTGCCGTCGGTGTAGAGGGTGCCGGTGTAGCGGACCTCGACGGTGTCACTGGGCGCGGCCGCCTGCCCGGTACCGACGACGAGGTCGTCGGTGACCAGCTGGGTGGGCGGCTGCGCGCCACCGGCGAGGCCCTGGGTGGGCGCGGACAGGTCCGACGGGTTGCCTGTCAGGGCAGGAACACCGTTGGCGCTCGCGCCGGGGGCCGCGGCCGCCGGCGCCGCGGCGGGGGGCGGGGCCGGCTGGTCGGCGTCGGTGGCCGAGGAGCCGCAGCCGGCGATCGCGAGTGCTGCGGCGCAGCCGGCGACGGCGAGGCGGGCGAGGGAGCGCGTCATGGGGAGAGTCGACCACGACCCGCCCGGGCCCGGACGCCGGGGTGCCCGGCGGGGACGTGGCGACCCCTCCACGCCACGTCCCCGCCCGTTCACCTCCCCGCGGGAAGCGGGTCGCGGGTCGGGGGTCGCGGATCGGGAGTCACAGGACGCCGGCGAACCGGAGGAAGCCGGCGATGGTGGTCACCGCGGCCCCGTCGGGCAACCGGACGCCCGCGGCCGGTGTCCAGCTCGCGGCGTTGAGGTACGACCCCGGGTCGTGCCGGATCTGTCCGATGATCGTCTCGGCGACGATCCGGCTGCCGACGGGCCCGAGGGCGTCGCCCCGGGTCCGCACCTCCGACTCGCGCAGCACGTAGAACCACAGCGGCGTGCGGGCGTCGAACCCGCCCTTCTCCAGCGCGTCGAGGATCGCCTGGTCGACCCCGTCGGTGAGCTCGGCCGCGGTCAACGCCGGCACGCCCAGCGCCGCGGCGACGGCCTGCCCGGTCGGCAGGCCGAGGCGGAACCCGCGCAGCAGGTTGCGCCGCGCGAGGTGCTTGAGCAGCGCCCGGACCCGCGCGGTCAGGTTGGCGTCGGTGCCCTCCTTGATCATGTCGGCCAGCGGGCCCGCGAGGTGGGTGTCGATCGGGCGCGCCGACCGGATCGGGAACAGGTCGTCGAGCTCCACGAACCGGTCCCACTCGGCGGGCCAGTTGTCCGGCAGGTTCTGGGCGTCGCCGATGAACCCACCGCCCCCGGTGAACTGGAACAGCTGGTTGAGCGTGGACCGCGGCTGGAAGACGTCGCCGGGGAAGCCGAAGTTGCGGTTCCAGTCGTAGGCGCCGCGGATCATGCTGTGCCCGAACCGGAACGCCGCCACGGAGAACTCCAGCGGCATGTAGGGCCGCTCGCGCCCGGCGAGCCCGAGCAGGTCACCCTCGCCCGCGAGCACCTCGTCGACGGTCCCGGCCGAGGTGACGGTGGTCAGGAAGTCGTGCACGCACAGCCACTGGTAGGTCCAGCGGGTCAGCTCGCGGGCCCGGGCGAAGACGGCGCCGACGCCGGTGCGCTCGTGCTCGTTGATCCGCACCCAGTCCACGGCGTTGTTGTGGAAGCGCAGGAACGCCAGGTGCAGCTGCGCGACGACGAGGTTCTCGTCGTTGCGGGAGTCGCCGATCTGCGCCACCCGGGCGACCCGCGGCAGGTCGCGCGCGCGGTCGGCGACCGGCGGGACGACCACGCCGCCCCCGCCCGCGACCGACAGTTCGCCGATCTCCAGCTTCGCGCGGTCGCCCGCCTGGTAGGGCACGGCGATCTTCCCGAGCACCGGCCGCGCGAACGGCCCGTCGCCGTAGACGGAGTCGAGGTTCAGCGCGGGGTTGCGGGCGTTGGTGAGCAGCGCGGTCACCTCGGCGGGCGGCAGCGGTGGCAGCGGCTCGTCGCGGATGCTGATCGTGGTGTCGCCGTCGGTGCCCGCGGTCAGGTCGTGGTCGACGAACTGCCCCCAGTAGGTGTGGATCGGCGCGATCGGGGCGTTGCGCGGGTCCGGCGGCGCATGCTCGACCATCGCCGCGCCCAGCTCGTTGAGCGCCTCGACGGTCGTCGCGATCTCGGCGTCGTCGGCCGCGGGCAGCAGGTTGGCCGGGTCGGCCAGCAGGTCGCGGAACAGGTAGTCGAAGTCGGTCATCCCCACCATGGCCAGCGCCGTGACCCGGTCGGCACCCGCGGCGTCGGGCACCTGGGTGGCCTCGCTCAGGACGACCGCGCCCTCGCTGAGGGCGTCCTTGACCTGCGGTGCCGTGTCGACGACCAGGTGCGCCCCGTGACCCAGGTCGGTGATCACGCGCTGCACCTCGACGTTCCGGCTCATCTGCCGCTCCTCGGCCTCGTGCGGTGCCCGGTGACACGCGCCCCCGAGGAGAAGGAGCGCGACGGTGGACGGCAGATACGTGGCGCGACGGCAAGAAGTGGTGGTATCACCGACCGAGTTCCGGGACTCTGTCGTGCTGGGGAGCCCGCCACGGGCCCCACCGGACGCCGAGGGGTCCTGCATGACCGATGACGTCTCGCCGGTCGTCTCCCTGGTCGCGGCCGCGGCCACCGGCGACGAGACCGCATGGAGCGAGATCGTGTACCGCTACAGCCCGCTGCTGGTCGGGGTCGTGCGCCAGTACCGGTTGACCGCGGCCCAGACCGAGGACGTCGCGCAGACGGTCTGGCTGCGGCTCGTCGAGCACCTCGACCGGCTCCGCGCTGCGCAGGCGTTGCCGATGTGGATCATCACGACCGGCCGGCGGGAGGCGCTGCGGCAACTGGCGGCCGAGCGCCGGGTGCAGCCGCGCGACCCGTCGACGTCCGAATGGGCCGACGCGCCCGGCCAGCACCCGGCGCCGGACGACGAGCTGCTGCGGGTCGAGCGGCACGAGGCGCTGCTCGCGGGTCTCGCGGAGCTCGACGGGCGGCAGCGCGAGCTGATGCTGCTGCTCATCGAGGACCCGCCGCCGTCCTACGCCGAGATCAGCCGCCGCACCGGGATCCCCGTGGGTGCCATCGGCCCGACCAGGGCCCGGGCGATCGACCGGCTCCGCCGCACGCCGCTGCTGAAGGCGTACGGCTCGGGGGAGCCGGACCGCCGCCTGCCCGTGGTGAAGGGATGAACGACGTGCCACACCGTCGATGGGACGACGACGAGCTGCTCCTCGCCGACCTCACCGAGGCCGTGCGCGCCGCGGCGCCGTTCACCGAGGCCGTGGCCCGCCACGGACGCGGCGCCTTCGCGTGGCGCACCGTGGACGAGGACCTGCTGCTGGCCGGCCTGAGCTTCGACTCCTCGCTCGAGCACACCTCCCGCAGCCGCGGTGCGGAGGATCCGGCGCGGCTGCTGGTGTTCACCGCGGAACCGCTCTCGGTGGAGGTGGAGCTGCAGGCCGACCGGATCGTCGGCCAGATCGTGCCGCCCGGCGAGGGCGAGGTCGTCGTGGAGTCGACCGACGGGACGGCGGTCCGGGCGGAGGCGGACGACCTCGGGTTCTTCGTCGTTCCCGGCAGGCCGGTCGGGCCGGTGCGGCTGCGCTGCGAGACCGCCCGGACCCGGCTGGTCACCGACTGGTTCCAGATGTGACGCGCTCACGTGCCGAGGGCGACGAAGGCGTCCGCCGCCGCGCGCGCCCGTCCCGTGCCGCCGACCGTCGTGCGTGCCCGGTGCAGCGCCTCGGCGGGCGGCGCGCCCGAGCACAGGCCCTCGTGCAGGGCGAGCATCAGCGCGACGGTGGCCGGGTCGTCGACCGGGACGACGCTCGCGACGACCCCGGCCGCCCCGAGCGCGATCAGGACGCTGACCAGCCCGATCAGCTCGTCGGCCCCCGACGGCGCGCCGACCGCGCTGTTGCAGCTGGACAGGACGATCCGGTGCGGTGCCCGGTGCAGCCGCTCCAGGTCGTAGCCGGTCAGCGGCCCGTCGTCGAGCTCCAGCGCGGAGAAGGACGGGCTGTCCGCGCGGAACGTCCCGTGCGCGGCGACGTGCGCGAGCCACGCCCCGTCCAGCGCCGTGAGCACCCGCTCGGCCGTCGCCGAGCCGCCGGTGAGGACGTCGGCCTGCGGGTACCGGGCGGCGAGCCGGTGGACCTCCTCGGCGCCGGTGGACAGGCGCGGCCCGCCGACCAGCACCACCCGCGCGCCCGGTGGCGGCGCGGTGTTCCGGGCCCGGAGCCAGGTGGTGGCCGAGGGCGCGACGGTCGTGGGGCGTCCCCGCAGCGCGGGCAGCATGTTCCACGGCACCGCGTGCAACCGGCTGGTCGGGACGACGACCACCGGCCCGTCGCGCAGGAGTGCCACCGCGTCGCCGAGCAGGGCCGCCTCCAGGCGGGCGCCGATCGTGTCGAGGTCCAGCGAGGCCCGGCCGTCCGGCCGGGCGCCCTCGCGGCGCAGGGCGAACAGCGCGTGCGCGAGCGACCGTTCGGCCGCCGCCACCGGGCCGACGCGGCGGGTGCGGACGGCCCCGCGGCCGGCGACGACGGCGTGCAGCTCCCCGTCGACGTCGACGAGCTCCAGCAGGTCGCAGCCCCCCAGCGCGCCGAGCAGCGCGTCGACGTCGAGCGAGCGGGCCGCCCCGACCGTGGTGCCGGGGGTGCGCAGCACCCGCTGGCGCACCGCGGACTCCAGGCGCCTGCGCTCGCGCAGCAGCACGGGCGCGGCGTGACCGGCGTGGTCGCCGGCCTCCAGCCGGCGGACCAGGTTGCGCAGCGCGGCCAGCTCGGACACCAGCCCGTCGTCGCCGGGGGGCCGCACCGGCGGCACCGCGAGCACGGTGGCCCGCGCACGCTCGCTCCAGGTGAGCAGGCCACGGGCGTCGCCCCGGCCCAGGGCACAGCGCAGGGCCATCCGCACCAGCTCGGCCCGCCGCGCCGTGGCGAGCACCCGCAGCTCCGTGGACCCGACGGTGTCCAGCAGGACGTCGAGGGAGCGCAGGCCCTGGTCGCACGCCCCCAGCATCGCCCGCCACCGGCCGTCGATCTCGCAGAGCGTCGCCTGCGCCAGCCAGCCCGCCGCCCGCGCCCGCGAGCCCGCGGTGCGCGCGCGGGCCGCGGAGCGCAGGTGGCGGCGCGCGTCGGCGGTCCGACCGCGGTCCAGGGCCAATCGCCCGGCGAGCAGCCGGGCGTCGGTCGCGTGCGCGGGGCTGAGCTCGTCGAGCTGCAC
>JBQTJE010000134.1:0-32208 GCA_052387455.1 Pseudonocardia sp. | reverse complement strand
GCGCGGCGCCTGCGCGCCGCGCACCCCGGGGCCACCGTGCTCTCGGCCGGGATGAGCGCCGACCTGGAGGTTGCCATCCGTCATGGCTCGCAGGTCGTGCGTGTCGGAACCGCCCTAGTGGGGGAACGGCCGATAACCTCGCCGTGATCAGGTGACGCGGGGTGCGGCACGGGTCGGGCGACCAGCAGCGGGGGCGGCTGGGCGGGTCGAGCGAGGGGAGCGCTGATGGGCGCCATGTACAAGCTCAAGGCGTACTTCGGCATGGTGCCCGCGGACGACCTGGGCGACTACGTCGACGACGCCGAGCCGCAGTACCCGCCGCAACGCCGCGGGGACCGCTGGGACGACCGGCCCGTCGAGCGCGACCGCGGCGACTACGACGACGAGGACGAGCCGCAGCGGCCCGACGACCGCTGGGAGCGTGCTCGCGGCCCGGTGCGTTCGGGCGGCACCGCCACGCGCGGCGACGCCGCCGCCGCCGCCCGGCTGCGCACGGCCGCGGGGCCGGTGTCAGCCGGATCCGCGGCGATGGTGCACGGGGCGCTCGCCGTGGACCGCGACACCGCAGTGACCCCGGAGCGGGCGAGCCCGGAACCTGTCCCGGAGCCTCCCAGGCCCAACCCGCTGGCGCGCATCACGACCCTGCAGCCACGCAGCTACAACGAGGCGCGCACGATCGGCGAGCGGTACCGCGACGGCATCCCTGTGATCATGAATCTCACCGAGCTGGACGACGCGGCGGCCAAACGGCTCGTCGACTTCGCCGCCGGGCTCGCCTTCGCGCTGCGCGGCTCCATCGACAAGGTCACCAGCCGGGTGTTCCTGCTGACCCCACCCGAAGTCGAGGTCTCCGCGGATGACGCTCGGTTGATCGCCGAGCGCGGCAGGCTGTTCGGCGACTGATCGGACGCCACCCGCGCGGCCCGGACGGCTGCTCGCGGCACCCGCCCTGCGTGGAAGGATGGGCCTGTGGCACTCCTGATCCAGTTCGCTGTCTACTACGCGCTCTTCTTCTTCTGGCTGCTGCTCACGGCCCGGATCGTCGCCGAGCTGGTGCGCAGTTTCGCCCGCCAGTGGGTGCCTGCCGGACCGAGCGCGGTGGCCCTCGAAGTGATCTTCACCGCCACTGACCCGCCCGTGAAGATGTTGCGGAGAGTGATACCCGTCGTCCGGATCGGGGGCGTCGGGCTGGACCTGTCGATTATGGTTCTGCTGCTGGTCGTGTTCATACTGATGCGCGTTGCCCAGCCGTAGCCGGCGGTGAACCCCAGTCACCCCGTCTCGGCGCCGAGGACTGCATGAGGTGATTTGATGCCGCTGACGCCCGCCGACGTCCACAACGTCGCGTTCAGCAAGCCCCCGATCGGGAAACGGGGGTACAACGAGGACGAGGTCGACGCCTTCCTCGACCTGGTCGAGGCCGAGCTGGCTCGCCTGCTCGAAGAGAACGACGACCTGCGCGAGCAGGTCTCGCAGCTCGAGCAGCGCCTCGGTGACACCCAGGCCGACCTGGACGAGGCACGCTCGCGCCCGCCGGTCATGGCGCCGATGCCCCCGCCCCCGCCGCCGACGCAACAGATGCGCACGGTCGAGCCCCCGCCGCCGATGCGTCCGATGGAGCCGCAGCGGGCGATGGGTGGCGGTCCCGCGGGTGGCAGTGACGACACCGGCGACCACCACGTGCAGGTCGCCAAGGTTCTCAGCCTCGCGCAGGAGATGGCCGAGCGGCTCACCGCCGAGGCCAAGAGCGAGGCCGACGGCATGCTCACCGACGCGCGCAACAAGTCCGAGCAGTTGCTCTCCGACGCCCGCAGCAAGTCCGACGGCCTCGTCAACGACGCCCGGTCGCGGGCCGAGACGATGCTCAACGACGCGCGCACGCGCGCCGAGACGCTCGAGCGACAGTCGCGCGACAAGGCTGCGTCGCTGGTCAGCGATGCGGAGCGCAAGCAGACCGAGATCATCGGCAGCATCACCCGCGAGAAGTCCGCACTCGAGAAGAAGATCGAGGAACTGCGGACGTTCGAGCGTGAGTACCGCACCCGCCTCAAGACCTACCTGGAGTCGCAGCTCCGGGATCTGGAGGGGCGTGGATCGGCCGCGCCGTCGGACGCGAGGGCGTCGTCCAACGGCGGTTATGCTTCCAGCGGTTACGGTCAGCGCGCCGACGCGGGAAGCTGAGAGCGACCGATTCCGGGTCGGCGCGGGTGGCCACACGGGTCACCCCGGCCGACGTAGGTGGAGTGAACAGTGCTGTTGCTGGTCCTGATACTCGTCCTGGTGGCGTTCGCCCTGCTCGTGGTCGCGCTGGTACAGGGCAGCGTGCTCTGGGCGTGGCTGTCGGTCGTCATCAGCGTGGCCGCGGCGGGTGCGCTGCTGTTCGACTGGTGGCAGCGTCAGCAGGCGCTCCGCGCCGAGGAGGAGTCGCTGCCGGCACCCGCCGGAGTGCCCGACCGGCCGGTTCGTCCCCGGGCGGTGTCCGCGGACGTCGACTCGGTCACCGAGTTCATCCCCGTGCTGCCTCAGCCCGGCTACCCGGGGGGCGCCGCGCCCGGGCAGGACCGGTACCCGCAGGAGGCGGACACGCGCTTTCTCCCGCAGGGCTCGCCCGCCGGGGCAGGCGCTCCGGAGGCTGGCGAGGAGACGATCCTGCTGCCCGTCGCACGACCGCCCGGCTCTGCGGACCAACCGTCCGGCGCTACCCACGGCAGCGCCTCCTGGGGCGAGTCCCAGTCACAGAGAGTCACCAATTCGGAGGGGATGTGGACCGGGCAGCAGCCACCTGAGGCGCCCGGCGCGTCGCCTCCCGGCGAGGAGACGGTGTTCCAGCCCGTCGGCTCACCGGACCGGGCGGACACCCCGGAACCGCGGTCCAACGGGCTTCCGGACGGCGCGGGCGCCGCGGCAGGTGGGACCACCGCGCAGCGGCGAGTCGACGGCCCGCCGGGATCCGCGGCCGACGACGCCACCACCGCCGTCCCCGCCCAACAGGCCGCCCCTGCGGACACCGAGATGGCGATGCCCGCGCTGCCCCCGGCCGGGTCGGACGGTGAACCGCCGGAGGAGGCCCTCGTCGCCGCCGCCGCGGCCGTCGCCGCCGCGGCGCAGGACGAGGTCGTGGTCGTCGACGAGCGCCCCCGCTACCACCTCGGGACCTGCCCCTTCCTGCCCGGACGTCCGGTGATCCCGTTGCCCGCCCGCGAGGCCGTCGAGCTGGGATTCAGCCCGTGCGGTTGGTGCGAACCCAACCGCATGCTCGCCGACCGGCACCAGCCCGCCACCCGCTGACCGGGGGAATACCTGCTCGCGCCCCCGCGCTACCCTGGGTTTGCACACCAGCACGACCCACCGGCACCGATCCGGCCATCACCGGGGAGCCTCCGGAAGAAACGCGGTCCGATCCGCGGAGTAGAACCGGACGGGTGCGGCCCGTCACAGCCGCTCGACGAGAGGCCGCCCGCGCGCACCATCGCGGACCGGCAAGCGGGGTGGTACCGCGGCGCCCGGGATCGGGCCGTCGTCCCCGTGCGAGCCAGCTCGACCGCCGCACGAGGAGCACCGACCGCCATGAGCTATCCGACCGTCCCCGCCCACCCGTCCTTCCCCGCGCTGGAGCGAGAGGTGCTCGCGGACTGGGAGGTCGACGGCACCTTCGTCGCGTCCGTCGAGGCCCGCCCGGCCGGGGAGAACGGGTCCAACGAGTTCGTCTTCTACGACGGCCCGCCCTTCGCCAACGGCCTGCCGCACTACGGGCACCTGCTCACCGGCTACGTCAAGGATGTGGTCCCGCGCTACCAGACGATGCGCGGGCGCCGCGTCGAGCGCCGCTTCGGATGGGACACCCACGGCCTGCCCGCCGAGGTCGAGGCGGAGAGCCAGCTCGGGATCAAGCACAAGTCGGAGATCGAGGAGATGGGCGTCGCGGCGTTCAACGACGCCTGCCGCGCGTCCGTGCTGCGCTACACCGACGAGTGGCGCAGCTACGTCACCCGCCAGGCGCGCTGGGTGGACTTCGACCACGACTACAAGACCCTCGACCTGGACTACATGGAGTCGGTCATGTGGGCCTTCAAGACCCTGTGGGACAAGGGTCTGGTCTACTCCGGCTTCCGGGTGCTGTGGTATTGCTGGCGCTGCGAGACGCCGCTGTCGGCCACCGAGACCAAGATGGACGACGTCTACCTCGACCGGCAGGACCCTGCGGTGACCGTCGGGTTGCGCCTGGTCGCCGAGGACGACCCCGAGCTGGACGGTGCGCTCGCGCTGGTCTGGACGACGACGCCGTGGACGCTGCCGTCCAACCTCGCGGTGGCGGTGCACCCCGACGTCGAGTACGTGCTGGTGGAGGCGAGCGGGGAGCGGTACGTGCTGGCATCCGCCCGGCTCGGGGCGTACGCCCGCGAGCTGGGGGAGGAAGGGGCGGGCGAGGCGCAACACAGGGTGCTGCGGCGGCTGCGTGGCGCGGACCTGCTCGGCACCGCGTACACCCCGCCGTTCGACTTCTTTCTCGGCCGCGAGAACGCCCACCGCGTGCTGGCCGCCGACTACGTCACCACCGAGGACGGCACCGGGCTGGTGCACATCGCGCCCGCCTACGGCGAGGAGGACAAGGTCGTCACCGACGCGGCCGGCATCGAGCCCGTCGGACCGGTGAACACGCGCGGCGAGTTCGACGCGACCGTGCCGCCGTACGCCGGGATGCAGGTGTTCGAGGCGAACGGGGAGATCATCGCCGACCTCAAGAAGCGCGCCCCGCACGTGCTGGGCGTGCTGTTGCGCCACGAGACCTACGACCACCCGTACCCGCACTGCTGGCGCTGCGCCAACCCGCTCATCCAGCGGGCCGTCGACTCGTGGTTCGTGCAGGTCACGGCGTTTCGCGAGCGGATGGTGGAGCTCAACCGCGAGATCACCTGGGTACCCGAGCACGTGCGCGACGGGCAGTTCGGCCGCTGGCTCGAGGGCGCTCGGGACTGGTCGATCTCGCGCAACCGCTACTGGGGCTCGCCGATCCCGGTGTGGGTGTCGGACGATCCGCGCCACCCCCGCACCGACGTCTACGGCTCGCTCGACGAGATCGAGCGCGACTTCGGCGTGCGGCCGACGGACCTGCACCGCCCGTACGTTGACGAGCTGACCCGACCCAACCCGGACGACCCGACCGGCGCGTCCATGATGCGCCGGGTGCCTGAGGTGCTCGACTGCTGGTTCGAGTCGGGCTCGATGCCGTTCGCGCAGGTGCACTACCCGTTCGAGAACAGTGACTGGTTTGAACACCACTACCCGGGCGACTTCATCGTCGAGTACAACGGCCAGACCCGCGGCTGGTTCTACACGCTGCACGTGCTGGCCACGGCTCTGTTCGACCGGCCGGCGTTCCGGGCGTGCGTCGCGCACGGGATCGTGCTCGGCGACGACGGCGCGAAGATGTCGAAGTCGCGCAAGAACTACCCGGACGTCACCGAGGTGTTCGACCGCGACGGCTCCGACGCCATGCGCTGGTTCCTGATGGCCTCCCCGATCCTGCGCGGGGGCAACCTCGTCGTCACCGAGCAGGGCATCCGGGAGGGTGTGCGCCAGGCGATCCTGCCGCTGTGGAACACCTGGTACTTCCTGTCGCTCTACGGCAACGCCGCCGGGATGGCCGGGCGGTGGCGCACCGACTCCACCCACGTGCTGGACCGGTACGTGCTCGCGCGGACGGCTTGCCTGGTGGACGAGGTCACCGCCGCCCTCGACGCCCTGGACATCGCCGGTGCCTGCGAGCGGGTGCGCGACCACGCCGAGGTGCTCACGAACTGGTACGTGCGGCGGTCCCGTGAGCGGTTCTGGACGGGCGATCCCGAGGCGATCGACACGCTGCACACCGTGCTGGAGGTGACGGCGAGGGTCGCGGCGCCGCTGCTGCCGCTCACCACCGAGGTGATCTGGCGCGGGCTCACCGGCGGACGGTCGGTGCACCTCACGGACTGGCCGGCACAGCGCGGAGCGGATGCGGAGCGCGCATCAGCACAGCCGGAGGTCCTGCCGCACGACCATGCGCTCGTCGGGGCGATGGACCGGGTGCGCCAGGTGGCGTCGGCGGCGCTGTCGCTGCGCAAGGCCGGCGGGCTGCGGGTGCGGCTGCCGCTGGCGCGGCTCACCGTCGCGGCCGCGGACGCCGAGGTCCTGGCACCGTTCACCGACATCCTGCGCGACGAGGTGAACGTGCGCGAGGTCGTCCTGACCGGCGATGTCGCGGACCACGGACGTTTCGAGATCGCCGTGAACGCCCGGGTGTGCGGGCCGCGGCTGGGCGGCGACACGCAGAAGGTGATCCGCGCGGTCAAGGCGGGGGAGTGGGAGCAGGCCGCCGACGGCACGGTGACCGCGGGCGGGATCGAACTGCTGCCCGGCGAGTTCGCCGAGCGGCTGGTCGCCGCTCCGCGCGACGGCGAGGAGGTGGCCGTCGGCGCGCTGCCCGGCAGCGCCGGGCTCGTCGTGCTGGACGTCGCCGTCACCCCGGAGCTCGCGGCCGAGGGGCTCGCGAACGACGTGGTCCGGCTCGTGCAGCAGGCCCGCCGCGACGCAGGGCTGGACGTGTCGGACCGGATCGTGCTGGTGGTCGACGCCCCCGACGCCGTGCTGGCGGCCCTGCGCACCCACGAGGAGTTCGTCGCCGGCGAGGTGCTGGCGACCTCGGTGGTCCACGCCGCCGTGACCGAGCCGACGCTGGTGGGAACCGTCGCCGACGGCTCCGAGGTCCGCGTGCAGGTGACCGCCGCCCGATGACCGCGAGTCCGCGTTCTCGGCACGGCGAGTCCGCGTTCTCGGCACGGCGAGTCCGCGTTGTCGACGCATGGCTAGGCAACCGCCGGTCGGGCAGACTCGGCGGGCATGGGACCGGCGGCGCGGCGGTGGACGGAGCTCCAGTCCGGGCGAGGAGTCCCGCCGGGGATCCTCGCCGCCGCCCCAGCCGACCCGTGGCGCCACGACACGCGCTGCTTCGCCGCGCCCGCGGTGCCGGTGGACACGCCGTCGCGGGCGGCCGCGCTGGCGCTGCTCGGCGACGCCGGGACGGTGCTCGACGTCGGCTGTGGGGCGGGGGACGCGGCACTCGCACTGGCCGGGCCCGCGACGCACCTGACGGGGGTGGACCAGCAGCAGGACATGCTCGACGCGTTCGCCACCGATGCGGCCGCCCGCGGTGTCGCGCACACCACGGTACCGGGGCGCTGGCCCGACGTCGCCGCCGCGGCGGGCCGGGCCGACGTGGTCGTCTGCCACCACGTGCTGCACAACGTCGTCGACCTGCCGCCGTTCGTCACCGCGCTCACGGCGGCAGCGAGCCGGGGCGTCGTCGTCGAGATGCTCGAGCGGCACCCGATGGCCTGGCTCGACCCGCTGTGGCTGCGTTTCCACGGCCTGCACCGCCCGCCGCCGGTCACGACCGACGATGCGGTCGCCGTGCTGCGCGAGGTGGGCGTCGTCGCGGAGGTGACGAGCTGGGAGCGGGTCACCGCGCCCCGCCAGGACGCGGCGTCGATCACGCGGCGGCTCTGCCTGCCACCGGATCGGGAGGCCGAGGTGGTTGCGGCGCTGGCCGAGCTGTCGCCCCGCCCGCGCCGGACCGCGACGCTCACCTGGTGCCCGTAGCTGCCGGCGATCCCGACTCGCCCTGCCGTAGATCCCGACTCGCGCTGTCGTAGCGCCCGACTCGCGGGGGCGCCGATAGGGTCCGGGGCGGCGGAGGTGGGTGATGGCGAGCCTGGAGGTGGTGCTCGGCGTCGCCGCCGCCGTCGTGCTGCTCGCCGTGCTCGCCGTGCGGGTGTCGGTGCGCGCGGGCCTGCCCTCGCTGCTGCTGTACCTGCTCATCGGGGTCGTGCTCGGCGAGGCGGTGCTGGGGCTGAAGTTCTCCGATGCGCCGCTGGCCGAGTCGGTGGGCTGGGCGGCGATCGTGCTGATCCTCGTCGAGGGCGGGTTGACCACCCGCTGGGCGTCGGTGCGGCCCTACCTCGGGGTCGGGATCGCGCTGTCCACCGTCGCGGTCGTGGCGAGCATCGCCGTCATGGGGACGGCACTGCACCACCTGCTCGGGCTGGACTGGCGGACCGCCTTCCTCTGGGGGGCGGTGCTCTCCTCCACCGATGCGGCGGCGGTGTTCAGCGTGCTGCGCGGGGCGGCCGTGGGCGGCCGGCTGGCCGGCGCGCTGGAGCTGGAGTCGGGGTTCAACGACGCGCCGGTTGTCCTGGCCGTGATCCTGCTCGCCTCGGGGGACCCGCTGACCTGGCTCACGCCGGTACTGGTCGGCTACGAGCTCGCCGCCGGCGGGGTGATCGGTGCCCTGCTCGGTGTGGGCGGGGCGTGGGCATTGCGCCGGGCCGCGCTGCCGTCGACCGGCCTGTACCCGCTGGCGGCCATCGCCGTCTGCGTCCTGGCCTACTCCGCCGGCCAGCTCGCGCACGCCTCCGGGCTGCTGGCCACCTACGTCTGCGCGCTCATCCTCGGCAACTCCGAGCTGCCCCACCGCGGCGGCGTGCGCTCGTTCGCCGAGGGCACCGGCTGGCTGGCCCAGATCGGGCTGTTCGTGGTGCTCGGCCTCTATGTCAGCCCGATCCGGCTCGTCGACGCGGTGGTGCCCGCGCTGGTGGCCGGGGCGGTGCTGGTCCTCGTGGCGCGGCCGCTGTCGGTGCTCGTCGCGGCGGCGCCGTTCCGGGTGCCGTGGCGCGAGCAGGCGTTCCTGTCGTGGGCGGGGTTGCGTGGCGCGGTGCCGATCGTCTTCGCGCTCGTCGCGCTCATCGAGGGTGCCCCGAGCGCCCCCGCGCTGTTCGACGTGGTGTTCGTGCTCGTCGTGGTGCTGACGCTCGTGCAGGGCACGACCCTGCCGTGGGTGGCGCGGCTGCTGGGGGTGAGCCGGCCGGGGGAGCCGCGGGAGATCGAGGTCGACGCCGCCCCGCTCGACGAGCTCGGGGCCGACCTGCTCCAGGTGCGCGTGCCGGTGGGCTCGCGCCTGCGCGGGGTGTACCTGGCCGAGCTGCGGCTGCCGCCGGGGGCGACGGTGAGCCTGGTCGTGCGCGACGGTGCCGCCTTCACCCCGAACGGCGAGACGCGGCTGCGGGAACGCGACCAGCTGCTCGTCGTCGCAGCGGCCGAGGTCCGGCGCGCTGCGGAGGAGCGCATCCGCGCCGTCGACCGCGCCGGGCGGTTGGCCCGCTGGCGCGGCGAGTCGGGCCGGTAGGGGAGGATGGTCGCCGTGAGTGCTCCGAGCGACGTCCTCGCGCCCCGCCGGGTGGTCCTGCTCGGTGTCCTCGCGGCGCTGGTGCTGGTGGGCGACGTCGTCACCAAGGTCGTCGGCGTCGCGATGCTGGAGGGCCGCGAGCCGGTGCGGCTGCTCGGCGGCGCGGTGTACCTGGTACTCGTGCGCAACCCGGGTGCGGCGTTCTCGCTGGCCACCGGCTACACGTGGCTGCTCACGCTGGTGGCGCTCGGCGTGGTGGTCGCCATCGTGCGGATCTCGCGCAAGCTGCGGTCGGCCGGTTGGGCGGTCGCACTGGGGCTGATCCTCGGGGGCGCGCTGGGCAACCTGTCCGACCGCATGTTCCGCTCGCCCGGCCCGTTCGTCGGGCACGTCGTCGACACGGTGTCGCTGTTCGCGCCCGACGGCAGCGTCTGGCCGGTGTTCAATCTCGCCGACGCCGCGATCGTCAGCGGCGGGGTACTGCTCGTGGTGCTGGCCATGCTGGGCCGCGAGCTGGACGGCACGCGCGCGGGCGACGCGGAGGACCACGATGGCTGAGACCCGCAGCCTGCCGGTGCCCGACGGGCTGGACGGGCTGCGGATCGACGCGGGCGTGGCGCGCCTGTTGGGACTGTCCCGCACCGTCGTGGCCACCCTCGCCGAGGACGGCCGCATCGCCGTGGACGGCCGCACGGCGGGCAAGTCCGACCGTCTCGTCGCGGGCGCGTGGCTGGAGGTCGAGCTGCCCGATCCGGACCGCACCCCGGAGGCGATTCTCGGCCCGGTCGAGGTGGTCGCGGGCCTGGTGATCCTGCACGAGGACGCCGACGTGGTCGTCGTCGACAAGCCGGTCGGGGTCGCGGCGCACGCCAGCCCCGGCTGGACGGGACCCACCGTGCTCGGCGGACTGGCCGCGCTGGGCGTGGGCGTGGCGACGTCGGGGGCGGCCGAGCGGCAGGGCATCGTGCACCGGCTCGACGTGGGCACGACCGGGGTGATGGCGGTCGCGAAGTCCGAGCACGCCTACACCGTGCTCAAGCGCGCGTTCAAGGAGCGCACGGTCCACAAGCGCTACCACGCGCTCGCCCAAGGCCATCCCGACCCGTCGCGGGGCACCGTCGACGCGCCCATCGACCGGCACCCGAAGCACGACTACCGGTTCGCCGTCGTCGCGGGGGGCAAGCCGAGCGTCACCCACTACGAGACGGTCGAGGCGTTCCGCGCAGCGTCCCTGCTCGACGTCACGCTGGAGACCGGGCGCACCCACCAGATCCGGGTGCACCTGGCAGCGCTGCGCCACCCGCTCGTCGGGGACATCACCTACGGGGCCGACCCGGTGCTCGCGAAGCGGCTCGGACTCGCCCGGCAGTGGCTGCACGCGCGGTCGCTCGGCTTCGACCACCCCGCCGACGGGCGTCGGGTGGAGTTCTCCAGCCCCTACCCCGACGACCTGGCGCGGGCGCTCGACCTCCTCGCCGACTGATGCGCGGGCGGTTCGCCCTGCTGCTGGCCTGCGTCGGGTTGCTGCTGGCGACGGCGTGGTACGCGGGGGCCCAGTCGGATCCGGGCCGGGCCGGGCCGTCCACCGGGACGGTGCGGCTGGGGCCCGAGCCGGGTGAGGACGTCGTGGGCTACCTCACGCGCCTGCCCGCGGACCTGCCCGCGCCGGGGGAGACCGTGCTCGCGCTGGTCCAGTTCGGGTCCGAGGCCACGCCCGGCGAGGCGGTCGCGGTGCTCGGCGGCAGCCCAGCGGTGTCGGTCGTGTTCCACGTCCCGCTGCCCCGGGTGCAGACGGCGCTGCGGTTCGTCCCGCTCGACCCGGGGTCGCCGGCCGCGGACCTGGACCGGGCGCGCGAGCAGGCCCGCTTCGCCGCGGACGCCGACGCCACCCGCCGCACCGGTCGCCCGGCGGACGTGGCCGCCGTCGAGGCCGCCGCGCTCGCCGACCCGGCGTGCCGCTGCGTGCTGGCGGTGCTCGTCCGCGCGGACCGGGCCGGGCTGGACGCGGTCGCCGCGCGCGACGGGGTGCGTGCGGTGCACACCGCTCCGGCCGGTGCGGTCGCGGCGGAACTGGCGCTCGCCCCGCTGCTGCCCGACCAGCGCGACCGGGCCGACCCGGTACCCGACGACGGCCTCGTGCCGGCCCGCTGACCCGTCCGGCGCTGCCACACTGGGCCGATGCGCCAGGCCTACGCCCACGACGCGGTGGTGGTGCTCGACCCCGGCGGGGAGCCGGGGGCGCCGGGCGGTGCGATCACCGTCGCGCTCTGCGGGCACTGGGACCACCCGCCGCCGTGCCCGCTCGCCCCGCACCACACCGCCACGACCCTGACCGGGGACGCCGTGCGGGTCCGGGTGCTGTTCGCCGCCGACCCGGCCGTGGAGCCGCACGTTCGGGGCCTGATCGAGCAGGCGCTGCGCGGTGGCCGCGCCACCGGCCCCGACGGCAGGCGGACGACCTGGACGCTGCGGTCCTCGGCGCCCGCGGCGGTCGGTCCGGGCGAGGCCGAGCACGCCGCCCGGCTCACCGCCGGTTGAGCTCAGGCCGCGACGGCGATCTCGCGTCCCTCGCGGCCGAGCACCCGCGCGTAGAGATCCTCGAAGGCGTCGAGCGTGCCGGCGAAGGCGTGCCCGGCGGCAATCTGGCGGCCGGCCGCGCCCATCCGCCTGCGGAGGACCGCGTCGCCGAGCAGGACGGCCAGCGCGCGGCTCAGCGCCGCGACGTCCCCGGGCGGGAACAGCAGCCCGTTGCGCCCCGGGTGCACGAGGTGCGGCAGCGCCATCGCGTCGGCGGCCAGCACAGGCGTGCTCGCGGCCATGGCCTCCAGCGTCGCGAGGCTCTGCAGCTCGGCCACCCCGGGCATGCAGAACACCGCCGCGCGGGCGTAGGCCGCGCGCAGCTCGTCCTCGGCGACGAAGCCGCGGAACTCGACCCGCTCGGCGATGCCCAGCCGCGCGGCGAGCGCGGTCCACTCGCCGCGCCGCGCCCCGTCGCCGACGATCTCCACCCGTCCGGGGAGCCCAGCGGGCAGCAGGGCGAACGCGCGCAGGAGCTCGTCGACCCGCTTCTCCTGGTCCAGCCGCCCGACGAACAGCACGGTCGGGACCGGCCCGTCGGCGCCCGCGCGGTAGTCGGCGAGCTCGATCCCGCAGGACACGGGGAGCGCGCCGGGCAGCCGGGCGCAGCGGGCGAGCAGCTCGACCGCCCGCGGCGTCGGGGCGGTGACGGCGTCGGCGCGCCGGAAGACCCGCGAAAGGTCCCGCCAGGCCAATCGCGCGGCCACCGGGCGCAGCACCGCCGGCACGGGGGAGTGCGCGAACAGGTTCTCGGGCATGAAGTGGTTGGTCGCGACCAGCGGCCGCCGCGTCTGCTCGGCGGCGACCGCGAGCCCGCGGCCGACGACGAAGTGCGCCTGCACGTGCACGACGTCCGGGTCGACCGCGCGCAGCACGTCGGCGGTGGCGGGCATGGCCTGCCAGGGCGAGCAGACGCGGAAGCCGGGGTGCATCGGCCAGCGCCGCGACCGGAGCCGGTGCACCGTCACCGGGCCGTCGAGGTCGACCCGCGCCGGGCCGTCGTCCGACGGGGCGACCACGTGGACCTCGTGGCCGCGCCCGGCCAGCCCGCAGGCGAGCCGGTGGGCGAAGCGGGCGGCGCCGTTGACGTCAGGCGGGTAGGTATCGGTGCCGATCAGGATCCGCAGGGCGGCCATCGGTGGTCCTCTCCGGGTCGGGTGCGCGTCGTCGCTCGGCGGCGTCGGGGTGGTGGCGGGCCAGGGCGAGCACGCCCGCCGCGGCGGCCGCGGCGCAGGCGAGGAGCAGCAGCGCGGCATCCGGCGGGGTGCGGGCACCCTCGCCGAGCAGCACTGTCGCGAGCCCGACCGCGACGATCGGGTCGACGACCGTCAGGCCCGCGACGACCGGCTCCGGCGGTCCGGCGGCGAACGCCTGCTGCACGAGCCAGCCGCCGACCAGCAGGGCGATGCCGATGCCGGCGAGCGCGGGCAGCAGCACCGCGAGCGGCGGGTTGCCGGCGCCGACCAGCTGGGCGACCGCCCGCAGCAGCACGGACTCGAACCCGAACGCGATCGCCGCGGCCGTCGCGCAGGCCACGTTGCGGATCCACCCCGGGTTCGCCCAGGCCACGGCGACCAGCAGGGCGACCGTCGCCGCCGCGCCTGCGCCTGCGGCCAGCAATGGCCCGGTGGGGACCTGGCCGCTGACGGCCGACCCGGCGGTCACGGCCACGAACACGGCGACGCCGGCGACGGTCAGCGCGACCGCGGCAAGCACCGCGGCCGGCGGCCGGCGGCCGGTGAGCCGCGCCGCGAGCACGACCGCGATCGGCACCGCCAGCGCCCCGACGGGCTGTACGACCGACAGCGGCGCGAGCACCAGCGCGACCGCGTGCAGCGCGCCGCCCGCGACGCCGAGCCCGAAGCCCGCGAGCCAGCCGGGCCGCCCGGCCAACGTGACGAGCCGGCGCGGCGTCATCGCGCTGTGCTGCCCGGCGGGCGTCACGGTGCCGACCGCGCGGTGCTGCAGGGTCGCCGCCACCGCGAAGCAGGCTGCGCCCAGGGTGGCGAGGACGATCGCGAGCGCCGTCACGTGGCCATCTCCGCGGCGGTGGCGGGCGACGGGACCCTGTGCCCGTCGGCGAGGCGGGCGGCGCGGGCCAGGACGAGCACCAGCGCCACGACCGCCACGCAGAGGACCCGTTCGAGTACGCCGAGCACGGGATAGGGGGCGCCGCCGGTCAGGATCGGGAAGTGCGCGGCGAGGAACGCGGCGCCCAGCACCGCGGCGGCCCGGGACCAGGCGAGGATCGACGGCGCGGCCGGCGCCCAGCGTTCGGCGGCGCGGGCGCGCACCGCGGTGAGCCACCCGATGACCGGCGGGACGGCGACCACCCCGGCCGCCGCGACCCGGTGGACGAGCGAGGAGGTGTCCGGGGCGGTCCCGGGCACGTTCGTCGGGAACGCCGCCACCAGCACCAACGCCGTGCTCCACACTCCGAGCAGCACCCGGACCGGGCGGGCTCGGGGCAGCCCGCCCCGGCCCAGCGCCGACCTGAGCAGGGCCGCGGCGGCGGCCATCGCGAGCGCCGCGATCCCGACGAGGACGAAGCCCGTGGCCTGCGTGGCGTGGTCGCTCAGCGGCTGGCGGACCGGGTCGACGTCGTCACCGACGAGCGGGAGGACCGTGATCGAGGAGGCGGCGACCGCGACGCACGCGGGTACGGCCGGCCACACCGCCGGGTCACGGATCCAGGCCACACTGCCGGGCCGGGTCCCCACCGTTCTCGTCATGGTCCTCACGCTGGCCGCCGGGTGGTCCTCGCGACATCAGGATCACCACCGAGGCGGCCCGGGGGTTACCCCGAGGTGCCCCTTCGTCCAGGAGTTCGCCGGATCGTCGCCGGCCGGGCACCGGACGGGCACGCGCGACACGAGGCCGTCGCGTGCCCGTCACCTCCGCCGCCGGGCCTGCGCAACCCGTGGACCGGCCTCCGCCGCCGCGCGGGCGGCACGGACCTGGCGTTCGCGCACCGCGTGCTCGTCGGTGGCCGCGTCGTAGCGCCAGAACTCGCCCAGCGCGGCGGCCGTCGCCCCGACCCCGGCCACGCACAGCACACCACCGCTGACGATCGCGGTGCGCACCGACGTGGCGTCTGCCACCAGCCCGGCCCGGGCCTCGCCGCCGAGCGGGCCCAGCGAGTAGGACAGCAGCTCGATCCCGGCGAGCCGGCCGCGGTGCGAGTCGGGGATCGTCTGGTTCCTGATGATGCTGCGGAACCGCCCGCTGACCATGTCGCAGGCCCCGGCGACGACCAGCATGAGCAGCACCAGCCACGCCTGCTCGGTCAGTCCGGCGACGGCCACCGACGCTCCCCAGGCGCCCGCGGCGATCACCACCGCCCGGCCCTGCCGGCGCACCCGCCCGGTCCAGCCGCTGGTCAGCGTCGCGAGCAGGGACCCGACCACCCCCGCCGAGTACAGCAGGCCGAGCAGCTCGGGCCGCTCCAGGACGTCGAGGGCCAGTGCCGGGAACAGCACCATCGGCATCGCCAGGAACATGGCGACGAGGTCGACGAGGTAGGTCCCCAGCAGGTCGCGCCTGCGCGCGGCGTAGACGAGCCCGTCGCGGATCTCGCGCAATGTCCCCGCGGTCCCGGCCACCGGTTCGAGCTGCGGGTACGGTCGCAGCGCGGCGAACAATGCGGTCGCCGCCACCATCCCGGCCAGGGTGAGGCCGTAGGACCAGGGCGCACCGCCCCACGCCAGCGCCAGCCCGCCCAGCGCCGGACCGGCGAGCATGCCCAGCTGCGCGCCGACCGAGGACAGCGCGACCGCGGCCGGCAGTTCCTCGTGCCGCACCACCCGCGGCACCAGCGCCTCCTTGCTGGGCCGCTGGATCGATGCCGAGACCACCAGCACGACGCCCAGCGTGTAGACGGCCGCCACCGAGGGCCGCGCGGCAAGGGCGTTGACCAGCAGCCCGGTCGTACCGAGCACCTGGACGACGCCGGTCGCGACGATCACCCGGCGGCGGTCGAGCCGGTCGGCCAGCGCGCCGCCGTAGAGCCCGGCCGCCATCAGCGGCACGATCTGGAGCAGCCCGAAAGCGCCGACCGCGAAGTTGGAACCCGTCAGCGCGTAGAGCTGGAAGGGGATGGCGACGAAGTTGGCCATCACGCCGAGGTAGAACGCCGAGCCCGCGACGAGCAGCAACCGGAAGTCGCGGGAGGTGCGCAGCGGGGTGAGATCGAGCCGCAGCGCGGCCAGCCGGGCGCGCAGGCCGGTCGCGTGGTCGGTCACGGGCACCGATCCTCCGCGCCCGAGGCCCACCCGGCCAGGCAGTTTCCTTCCGACCACCCCGGGCCCCACCTTGATCGCCGAGATCGGGACATGAGCTGCACATGTGCACGTCAGGTCCCGATCGCGCCGATCATGACGCGGTCGGGTGCGAATCGACGACCGGCCGACCCGTCCCGCGGGAAGCGTCGGAGCTGCGGGCTAACCTTCTTCGCACCCCCATGACGACCGCGCCGCCTCGCCCCGGGCCGCGCCAGGAGGGAGTCCCCCGCTCCATGGCCGATCGCAGCTTCGTCCACCTGCACACCCACACCGAGTTCTCGATGCTCGACGGGGCGGCGCGGCTGGACGACCTGTTCCGCGAGTCGGCGAAGATGGGCATGCCCGCGCTGGCGATGACCGACCACGGCAACGTCTTCGGCGCCTACGAGTTCTGGCGCAAGGCGAAGGCGCACGGGGTCAAGCCGATCATCGGCATGGAGGGCTACCTCGCGCCCGGCTCGCGGCACGAGCGCAAGCGGGCCACGCTCGGCGGGAAGGTCCTCGGCGACGACAACCCCGACCTGATGTACACCCACATGACGCTGCTCGCGGAGAACACCGAGGGCATGCACAACCTGTTCCGGCTGTCGTCACTGGCGAGCCTGGAGGGCTACTACTACAAGCCCCGGATGGACCGGGAGCTGCTGGAGACCTACGGCAAGGGGATCATCGCCACCACCGGCTGCCCGTCCGGCGAGGTGCAACGACTGCTCCAGCAGGACCGCTTCGACGACGCCGTGCAGGCCGCGAGCGACTACCGCGACATCTTCGGCCGGGAGAACTTCTTCTGCGAGCTGATGGACCACGACATCGAGATCGAGCGCCGGGTCCGGGTGGGCCTGCGCGAGCTGAAGCGCAAGCTCGACCTGCCCGGCCTCGCGACGAACGACCTGCACTACACCTACGCCGAGGACGCCAAGCCGCACGAGGTGCTGCTCTGCGTCCAGACCGGCAAGACCCTCGCCGACCCCAACCGGTTCAAGTTCGACGCGCAGGACTTCTACCTCAAGTCGCCCGCCGAGATGCGCGCGCAGTGGGACGGCGAGTTCCCCGAGGCCTGCGACAACACCCTGCTGGTCGCCGAGCGGGTGCACGTCGAGTTCACCGAGGGCCAGGACCTCATGCCCCGCGCGCCCGTCCCCGAGGGGGAGAGCGAGGAGTCCTGGCTGGTCAAGGAGGTGGAACGCGGGCTTGCCTGGCGGTTCCCGAACGGGATCACCGCGCAGTACCGGACGCAGGCCGACTTCGAGGTCGGCGTCATCTGCCGGATGGGCTACCCGGGCTACTTCCTGGTGACCGCCGACCTGATCTCCTACGCCCGGTCGGTCGGCATCCGGGTGGGGCCGGGCCGCGGGTCGGCGGCCGGGTCGCTGGTCGCGTACGTCCTGGGCATCACCGATCTCGACCCGATCCGGCACAAGCTGATCTTCGAGCGGTTCCTCAACCCGGACCGCGTCTCGATGCCCGACATCGACATGGACTTCGACGAGCGCCGGCGCGGCGAGATGATCCGCTACGTCACCGAGAAGTACGGCGAGGACCGGATCGCGCAGATCATCACCTACTCCACGATCAAGGCGAAGGCCGCGATCAAGGACTCGGCGCGGGTGCTCTACGGCCAGCCCGGCTACGCGGTGGCCGACCGGATCACCAAGGCGATGCCCCCGGCCGTGATGGGCAAGGACATCCCGCTCTCGGGCATCTTCGACGCCGGCCACAAGCGCTACTCCGAGGCGAGCGAGGTGCGTGCGCTCTACGAGAGCGACCCCCAGGTCAAGGAGATCATCGACACCGCCCGGGGCCTGGAGGGGCTCAAGCGCCAGTGGGGTGTGCACGCGGCGGGTGTGATCATGTCGTCGACGCCGCTGATCGACGTCATCCCGATCCAGCGCCGCGAGGCCGACGGCGCGATCATCACCCAGTTCGACATGGGCGCGTGCGAGAACCTCGGGCTGCTCAAGATGGACTTCCTGGGCCTGCGCAACCTCACGATCATCGACGACGCGCTGGAGAACATCACCCACAACGGCAAGCCCGCGCTCGACGTCGACCGCCTCGAGCTGGACGACCCGTCGACCTACGAGCTGCTCTCGCGCGGTGACACCCTCGGGGTGTTCCAGCTCGACGGCGGCCCGATGCGCGACCTGCTGCGCCGCATGGCCCCCACCGGGTTCGAGGACATCTCCGCGGTCGGTGCGCTGTACCGGCCGGGCCCGATGGGTGCCAATGCGCACAACGACTACGCCGACCGCAAGAACAAGCGCCAGGAGGTCACCCCGATCCACCCGGAGCTGGGGGAGCCGCTCAAGGACATCCTCGGGGAGACCTACGGCCTGATCGTCTACCAGGAACAGGTCATGGCGATCGCGCAGAAGCTGGCCGGGTACAGCCTCGGCAAGGCCGACCTGCTGCGCCGCGCGATGGGCAAGAAGAAGAAGGAGATCCTCGACAAGGAGTACGAGGGTTTCGCCCAGGGGATGAAGGACAACGGCTACTCCGCGGCCGCGGTGAAGACGTTGTGGGACATCCTGCTGCCGTTCTCCGACTATGCGTTCAACCGCGCGCACTCCGCGGCCTACGGCGTCGTCTCCTACTGGACGGCCTACCTCAAGGCCAACTACCCGGCCGAGTACATGGCCGCGGTGCTCACCAGCGTGCGCGACGACAAGGACAAGGCCGCGGTCTACCTCGCCGAGTGTCGCCGGATGGGTATCACGGTGCTCCCGCCCGACGTCAACGACTCGGTGCGCAACTTCGCCCCCGTCGGGGAGGACGTCCGCTTCGGGCTGGGAGGGATCCGCAACGTCGGCGCCGGGGTGATCGACGCGATCGTCGCGGCCCGCAAGGACAAGGGTCGGTTCACCGACTTCTCGGACTTCCTGCGCAAGGTCGACGCGGTGGTCTGCAACAAGAAGGTCGTGGAGTCGCTGATCAAGGCGGGCGCGTTCGACTCGCTCGGCCACCCCCGCAAGGGCCTGCTGCTGGTGCACGCCGACGCGATCGACGCGGTGATGAGCACGAAGAAGGCCGCCTCGATGGGTCAGTTCGACCTGTTCGGGTCGATGGACGGCACGGGTCCCGGCGACGACCCGTTCGCCGGCGTGTTCGACGTGAAGGTGCCTGCCGACGAGTGGGACGCCAAGCACCGCCTCGCCGTCGAGCGGGAGATGCTCGGGCTCTACGTGTCCGGGCACCCGCTGCACGGGGTGGAGCAGGTGCTGGCCGCGAAGGCCGACACCCAGATCGCGGCGATCCTGGAGGGCGAGGTCGCCGACGGCGCGCAGGTCACCGTCGGCGGGATCCTCGCCGGGGTGAACCGGCGGGTGAACAAGAACGGCGAGCCGTGGGCGTCCGCGCAGCTGGAGGACCTCGCGGGCGGCATCGAGGTGCTGTTCTTCCCGCGCTGCTACCAGGTGGTCGGCGTCGATGTCGCCGAGGACGCGATCGTGCTGCTCAAGGCGCGGGTCTCACGCCGCGACGACCGGGTGTCGCTGATCGTCAACGACCTGGCGGTGCCGGACCTCGCGGCGGCCGTTCCGGGCGCGCCGGGGACGCCGGTGAAGGTCAGCATGCGCACCGAGCTGTGCACCCCGCAGCGGGTGTCGAAGCTCAAGGACGTGCTGGCCAACCACCCGGGCACCTCCGAGGTGCACCTGGCGCTGGTCAGCGCGGGGCGCTCCACCGTGCTGCGCCTCGACGAGGGTTTGCGCGTGGCGCACTCGCCGTCGCTGATGGGGGACCTCAAGGCACTGCTCGGCCCGGGCTGCCTGGGCTGACAGCCGCGACGGGTGCCAGACGCGACGAACTGGGGGACGTCCATACGACGAACTGTCGAGAATCGGCACGACGAACTGCGGAGAATCTGTGCGACGAACTGTGGATCAGAGGCTACGCTCGGGGAGTGCCCGCCAACCGGCTCGAACTCGTCCCCCGCCGGGCCCTCGATGTTGCCGTCGAGTTCCTCCCTGCCTTCCGGGTCACGGTTCTGCACGGCGCCCGCCAGGTCGGGAAGACGACCATGGCCAAGCAGCTGGCCGGACGCCTGGGGGCTGCGTACGTGTCGCTCGACGAGGTGCAGAGCCTGGCTGCGGCCACGAGCGATCCGCGCACCTTCCTGGAGACCTACGGCACCCCGCTGGTGATCGACGAGATTCAGCGTGTCGGGCAACCGCTCGTGCTCTCGATCAAGATCGTGGTGGACAACGACAACGCGCCGGGCCAGTTCGTCCTCACCGGATCGACGAACTTCCTCACCGTCCCCACCATCTCCGAGAGCCTCGCCGGCCGCGTCAACATCGTGCCGCTGTGGCCGCTGTCCCAGGGCGAGCTGCGGGGCGGTTCCGACGGGTTCGTCGACCGCGCGTTCGGCGGGTCTCGTCCCCTGGTGCTGTTCAAGGGCCCGGTGCTCGAGCGCGACGACTATCTGAAGGCACTGTGCGTCGGCGGTTACCCCGCGGTGCAGGCCATGGGCGACCGGGCCCGCCGGGTCTGGATCGAGCGGTACGTCGACACCGTTCTCGACCGGGAGGTGGCAGTGGCCGACGACATCCGCAGGCTGGACGCGATGAAGCGGATGGTGCGACTGTTCGCGGCGGCCAGTGGCCAGGAGCTGGTCATCAGTGCGCTGGCAGCGCGCCTGGGCATCGACCGCGCGACGACAGCGCAGTACGAGCCGTGGTTGGAGACCGTCTTCCTGGTGCATCGCCTGCCCGCGTGGAGTCGCAACCTCACCGCCAAGGTCGTGCGGCGGCCGAAGATGTTCATGACGGATACGGCCGTCGCCGCCGGTCTCGTCGGAAAGGACGCGGCGGCGCTTCGGCGGCCGACGGATCCGGCGGCCGGCCCGCTGTTCGAGAACTTCGTCGTCAACGAGCTGGCCAAGCAGTTGACGTGGTGCGAGACGTCCGCGCGGATGTACCACTTCCGCGACCGCGATGGCGCTGATGTCGACATCGTCCTCGAGGCTGCCGACGGCCGGGTTGTCGCGGTGGAGACGAAGGCGTCGTCCACACCGCGGCCGGAGGACTTCCGGTGGCTGGCATTCCTGCGCGACCGGATCGACCGCTCGGACGGGGAGTTCGTCGCCGGGGTCGTCCTGCACACGGGAGAGCGCCGGCTGCCGTTCGGTGACCGGTTGGTCGCGCTGCCCGCCGCAGACGTCTGGACGTGATGCTCAGGACCGGCCGGAAGTGACGTCGGACCCTCACGGCGTGCTCCGGTACTCGAGCATAGCGGCGCGCTGGGGCGCTGGGTGGCCGAGCACCGGCCCGGATCCGCGACACGGGCGCAGAGCCGCTCGGCGATGCCGTCACCGATGCCGTGCCGGGCGATCGTGCGCACCGCCCCGACGACGCACTCGTCCACCGCGGCCGGGTCGGGGCCGAGTCCGCACAGCTCTGTGACGTTGGCTGCCTTGTCGTCCTCTGTGATCAGCAGCTTCTCGCTGC
Source organism: Pseudonocardia sp. (assembly GCA_052387455.1). GTDB lineage: Bacteria > Actinomycetota > Actinomycetes > Mycobacteriales > Pseudonocardiaceae > Pseudonocardia. Next base: position 10,687 of record JBQTJE010000134.1, on the reverse strand, counting down.
GCACGACCGCGCGGTCGCCCAGGCCCTGGTGACACGCCGGACGGAAGGCGACGTCGGGCGCGGCGGCGGACAGCGCGAAGACGGGCGCGAACTCGCCGCCGCGCAGGAACGGCGGGTAGGCCGTCGGCTTCTCGTAGCAGTTCACCTTCTGCCGGTCCGCCACCGCAGGGCACGGGTGCAGCGGGTCGTCGGCTCGCAGGAACGGTGACGGTCCACCCACGTCGGTCAGTGACGTGACGTTCTCCATGAACACACCGCCGTAGCAGTGTTCGGCGTCCCACCCCGGCAGCCGGTCGCAGCCGGCGAGTGCGGCGAACGTCACCGCCGGCCAGGTCGAGGTGGCCGTGACCCATCCCGTGCGCGCACCACAGGTGCCGCAGCGATCGGGGCGCGGCGGTGGCCACCTCGGTGCAGACCTCGCCGGCGTCGCGTGGCCCGGCGCGCACCATGACGGCTTCGGTGACGCCGTGGCAGTAGCCGCCCGAGCACAGTGCGGTCCCGTCGGCGTAGGCATCGGCGACGCTGTCGTACCGCTCGCCCGCGGAGTGCCCGAGATGGTGGACGATCGCGTGGCACGCGCTGCGCAGGAAGCCGTCGGTGCGCCGGTCGGCGTCCAGGCGCGCGAGCGCCGCTCCCATGCCGGTGGTCTCGGCGAGGGCGGTGTAGTGCGCGCTGCGGCAGGCGAGGTCGAGGGTGTCGGCGCCGGCGCAGGCCGCGGGAGCGCCGTGCAAGTGCAGCACCGGTGTGCCCGCCGCCTGCACCAGCACCGCGACCCGGCGGCGACCACCGCCGCCGCCAGTGCCGCCGCGACGCCCGATCGTCGGTTCACCGTGATCCGGACCTAGTCGGAGGCGTCGAGGCCGATGATGTCCCCGCCGGGGGAGCCTCTGCGGACGTTGCCGCTGCGGCCGTAGGCGGCGGTGCCGCCCGGGGATACCACGGCGACGTACTCGCCGGGCTTGCCGCTGTTGCCCGCGAACGCGACGGCGGCGCCGCTGTTGCCGAACTGGGCCAGCCGGTCCGGGCTGAGGAACGCGAGGACCTCCTGCTCGAACGGGATCGTCGCGCCCGCGAAGGTGGTGATGGTGCCGGTGACCACGGATCCGGAGAGCTTCGCCTCGAGCTTGTCACCGATGGTGGAGGTGCCGGTGTAGGTGAGGTCCTGCGACGCGGTGACCTGGTAGATCCCGGCGCCGTCGGTGGCGGGGTTGGAGATGAAGCGGTGGCGGTTCTGGTCGGCGTCGACGAAGGTGCCGCGCAGCTCGGAGTCGATGAAGTTGCCGATCTCCAACGTCTGGGCGCCCGTCGCCGACGGGACCGCGACGACGGTGCCGATCCCGGCCACCTTCGCCGGGTCCACCATGCCGGTGAACCACAGCGCGAGCCCGGTCGGCTCGCCGAGGCCGTCGCACACGTAGGCGCGGAAGGTGCGCCCCCCGTCGGCGGCAGCGGGGTCGATGTCGAACGCGATCACCGTGATCTCCGGCCGCCCGAACACGTAGCCGAAGTAGACGTCGGTTGCCGGCTCGGGGGCGGCCTGCGCGGCCCCGCCGCCCGCACACCCGGCGAGGCCGACAGCGGCCAGCGCGGCGCCGCCTCCGGCCAGCATCGCGCGGCGGCTGACGGTGCGCTGGTACAGCGAGGCCACGCGGCGCTCACCCTCGGGCTCGGACGGGGAGGGGGACATCTGTTCGCTCCTTCTGGTGGGTCGGGGATCGTCGGGTCAGTCGGGGTCGGCGGGCAGCGCGAGGCTGAGGAACAGGCGTCCCTCGCGCATCACGAGCCCGTCGGCGCACAGCGCGTCCAGGGCGTCGTCGAGCTCGGCCGCGTCGATATCGAGGCGGGCGGCCACCTTGGCCACGGCGGTGGGGCGGTCGCTGAACGCCTCGTAGGCCGAGGCCATCGGCTCGGCGAGGACGAACTCGACAGGTGCGGCCGGGTCGCGGAAGTCGGCGATCGACAGGCCGTCGGCGGTGCGGCGGTAGGTCAGCGTCGGCAGCCGCAGGCCGCGTCGGGCCGCTCGCCACCGCGACGCGGCGCGCTGCACACCCTCGAACGCGGCGTCGGGCAGGTCGTCGACGAACTCGTGGTCGAACGCGTAGGCGACCTTCCACAGGTCGACGCCCTCCGGGTAGACGTGGCTGTAGGCGGCCATCGGCGCGACGTGGTGCACCGGGAACGACGCGCGGTCGTCGTAGAGGGGGCTGTAGCGGTCCATCCGCAGGCGCCCGGTGCCGCCGGGCGGGGGCAGGTGATGAAGCAGGTCGAGCAGCCGCTCCTGCTCCTCGTAGTCCGCCGGTGTCTCACCGGGGAAGCCGCACAGGATGTTCCAGGTGACGTCGAGCCCGTAGTGGGTGGCCCAGCGGATCGTGTTGACGTTCTGGATGGCGGTGATCCCCTTGCGCATCAGCGCCAGCACGTGCGTGGACAGCGACTCGATGCCCGGCTGGATGTTGCCCATCCCCGCGTCGCGCATGAGCTTGATCTGCGCGCGCGTGAGGTTGGCCTTCATCTCGTAGAACAGCTCGTAGGGGGCGCCGTCCGCGGCGAGCCCGGGGAGCAGGTCCTTGAGGTAGGACATGTCCATGATCGCGTCGACGGCGAAGAACCGCCGGGACGGGTAGCGGGCCGCGGCCTGGTCGAGATCGGCCCGGACCCGCGCGGCGGACTTCGTGCGGTAGGCCATGCCCAGGGCGTTGAGCCCGCAGAACGTGCAGTGGTGCTTCTGGCCCCACCAGCAGCCCCGCGAGCTCTCGACAAGGATCTCGGGCTTCGGCTCCTGCCCGTCGGCGAACAGGCCGTGCTGCTCGGCGCGGTCGAAGTACTCGTCGAAGTCGGGGAACGGGAGCTCGTCAAGACCGCGGAACAGCGGTGCGCGCCGCGGGTCCAGGACCGCGCCGTCTCGGCGGCAGGTCACGCCGGGCACGTCGGCGGGGTCGCCGCCCTCGGCCAGCGCCGCCAGGAACGCCGGGAAGGCCACGTCACCCTCGCCGACCACGGCGTAGTCGATGCAGTCGACGGAGCGGACGGTCTCCAGACCCATCTCGCCGTCGAAGTTGGCCCCGCCGAACAGCGTCACGACGTGCGGATGGGCGGCCTTGATCCGCCGGGCCAGGGCGAACGACGCCGTGTTCTGCTCGAAGGTGCAGCTGAACCCGACGACGGCGAACCGGCCCCAATCCGTCTCGGCCATCATCCGGTCCAGGAACGCCGGGACGCCGACCTCGCGCAGCTCCATCAGCTCATCGAGCGACCCGAACTCCGCGAGGAACGCCTCGGCGTCGCCAGGATGGTTGTCGAGCAGCTTGTGCCCGTGGTCCGGGGCGGCATCCCCGAACGCCTCGACGGCGAACAGCCAGTCGCCCAGCCGCAGGTGCTGGCGCGCCGCGCGCAGGACCTCGTAGGTGTCGCGCCCGACCTGCGCGGCGAAGTCGAGGTAGGAGTGGAAGGTCGTCACCTCGAAGCCGTGCTCGTCGGCGATCGCTGCGAGCAGCCCGATCTGGATCGACGGTCGGAAGTGGGTCATGAACGGCATCGACACCAGCGCGACCGGGAGGTCGGACCGGTCGCGGCGCAGTGCCGGCTCGGGCAGGTCGGTGCGCATAGCGTCCTCCTTCAGTGACCGTGTCCGGGGGGTTCGGGCGCCGCGACCGCGAATCCCAGGCCGAGCATCAACCGTCGACGCACCGCGCCACTCTCGCGGCCGGTGATCGATGCCGGTACTAGGGAAAACCCCTGTCCCGGCAGCGGACCGCAGGGTCAGGGCAGGTCGAGCGCGCGGGCGATCGGGACGCCGGGGCGGTAGGCCAGGTGCAGGTGGGTCGGGGCGTCGAGCACGGTCAGGTCGGCCCGGCGGCCGGGGGCGAGCACGCCCACGTCGTCGCGGCGCAGCGCCCGAGCACCACCCGCGGTGGCCGCCCACAGCGCCTCGGCCGGGGTCATGCCCAGCTCGCGCACCGCCAGCGCGATCACGAACGGCATCGACGACGTGTAGCAGGTGCCCGGGTTGCAGTCGGTCGCGAGCGCGACGGTGACGCCGGCGGCGAGCAGGCGGCGGGCGTCGGGGTAGGGCGAGCGGGTGCTGAACTCGACCCCGGGGAGCAGCGTGGCGACCGTGATCGCAGCGGCCAGGGCGTCGACGTCGGCGCCGGTCAGGTGCGTGCAGTGGTCGACGCTCGCGGCACCGAGCGCCACCGCGAGCTGCACGCCGGGGCCGGGCCCGAGCTGGTTGCCGTGCACCCGGACCGCCAGCCCGGCGGCCCGGCCGGCGACGAGCACGGCGCGGGACTCGTCGCCGTCGAAGGCATGCGGGCTCGACGGCTCGCAGAACACGTCGATCCAGCGGGCGTGCGGGGCGCAGGCGGCGAGCATCGGGCCGGTGACGAGGTCGAGGAACGCGGCGCGGTCGGCGCCGCTCGGGACCACGTGCGCGCCGAGGAAGGTGGTCTCGTCGGTGACCTCGGTGGCGAGCCGGAGCAACCGGGCCTCGTCGGGAACGCTCAGGCCGTAGCCGCTCTTGATCTCGACGGTCGTGCTTCCCTGGGTGCGCAGCTCGCGCACGCGGCCCGCCAGCAGGGCGCGCAGCTCGCCGTCCGTGGCGCTGCGGGTGGCCTCGACGGTGGTGGCGATGCCGCCGCCGTCGTACGGCGTTCCGGCCATCCGGGCGGCGAACTCGGCGGCGCGGTCGCCGGCGAAGACCAGGTGGGTGTGCGAGTCGACGAACCCGGGGACGACGGTGCGGCCGCCGACGTCGACACGCCCGTCGGCGGCCGGGGCCCTGGCCGCCGGTCCCACCCATGCGACCGCGCCGCCCGCGACGACGACCGCGGCATCCCGAACGATCCCCAACCGGCTGCCGTCGCCCAGCCCCGGATCGTTGGTGACCAGCTCACCGATGCCGGTGACGAGCGTGGCACTCACACACACCTCCGGCTGCTCGCACACCAGGTCTGAGCTGTGTGTGAGGACGCGGGCGTGTGCGCGAGCCTCATGTGTCCGCCCACAGCGGCTCGACGGCCTCGCGGAGCAACCGGCCGACGTCGCCGAGCCGGTGGCGGCCCGCCTCGACCACGACCCGGCCGTTGACCAGCACGGTGTCGACGTCGGCTGCGGTGGCGGCGAACACGATCTGCTCCGATGCAGCGCCCGCGGTCCTCGGCGTGTCGGTATGGACCGCGACGAGGTCGGCTGCCGCGCCCGGCTCGATCCGGCCAGCCGCCGCCCCGCCCAGCGCGTCGTGCCCGGTCAGCACCGCGAGCAGCTCGTGCGGCGCGAAGTGCCCGCGACGGCCGGTACGGAGCCGCTCGTGCGTCTCCAGCGCCCTGGCCTCCTCGAACAGGTCGACGACCGCGTGCTGGTCCGAACCCAGCGACAGCCGCACGCCCGCGTCGGCCAGTTCGCGGGCCGGCCCGATGCCGTCGGCGAGGTCGCGTTCGGTGGTCGGGCACAGGCACACGCCCGTGCCCGACCCGCCCACAGTCGCGATGTCGGACGGGGTGAGGTGGGTGGCGTGCACGGCGGTGGTCGCCGGGCCGAGCAGTCCTTCGGCGGCGAGCAGCTCCGTGGGCGTGCAGCCGTGGCGGGCCAGGCAGGCGTCGTTCTCCGCCGGCTGCTCGGACAGGTGCACGTGCAGCGGGCGCCCTGCCGCGACCGCCGCCACCATGCGCATCGCCGCGCGCGGGACCGCGCGCACCGAGTGCGCCGCCACCCCGTCGGCGGGGCCGTGCGCGACGCGAGCGGCCCAGGCGTCGACGTCGCCGTCGGAGAACCGGCGCTGCGCGCCGTCGAGCGGCCGGTCGAAGCCGCCGGACAGGTAGCAGGTGTCGAGCAGGGTGAGCCGGACACCGGCGTCGGCGGCGGCCTCGCGCAGTGCCCGGCCCATCGCGTTCGGGTCGGCGTAGTGGCGCCCGCCGGACGCGTGGTGCAGGTAGTGGAACTCCCCGACGGCCGTGACGCCCGCCAGCGCCATCTCGGCGTAGGCGGCCCGGGCGAGCGCGCGGTAGGAGTCGGGGTCGAGCCGCGCCGCGACGGCGTACATCCGATCGCGCCATGTCCAGAACGTGCCGCCCTGGTCGTGGGTGCGCCCGCGCAGCGCCCGATGGAAGGCGTGGCTGTGGACGTTCGCGAAGCCGGGCAGGGCGACGCCCGCGAGCACCTGCCCGGCGCGTGGCGTGCCCGGCTCGACGGTCGCGAACCGCCCGCCGGCCACGGTGATCGTCACGTCCCGGGCGAGCCCGCCGGGCAGCAGCGCCGCGCCCGCCCAGAACCGGTGAACCGCAGGCGGCGTCATCGGGTCCCGGGTCATCGGGTCCTGGGTCATCGCGTGAGGTGCTCGACGGTCGTGGCGAGCGCGGCCACGCCGGCGAGGCAGTCGGCGTGCGCTGCGTGTTCCGCGGGGGAGTGCGAGACGCCCGTGGGGTTGCGCACGAACAGCATCGCGGTCGGGACGCCCGCGGCGGCGAGGATGCCGGCGTCGTGGCCGGCGCCGGTGGGGAGCAGGGGCGCCGGGTCGCCCGGCGGGCCGAGGATCGCGGCGAGGCCGGTGGCCAGGGACACGTCGAACTCGGTGAAGCCGGTCCAGGACTCCTCGTGCACGCCCCCGCCGTGGCGCGTGGCGGCCTCGGCGACCTCGTGCACCGTCGCCCGCACCGCATCAGCACTCGCACCGCGCGCGTCGAGCCAGCCCGTGACGTGCGACGCGATCGCGTTCACCCCGTTGGGTCTCACCCGGACCTTGCCGCACGTCGCCAGGGTGCCGTGTCGCCGTGCGGCCGCCCGGGCGGCGAGCACCACCTCGGCGAACGCGAGCATCGCGTCGGTGCGCACGTCGAGCGCGGTGGTGCCGGCGTGGTTGGCGGTCCCGGGCAGCTCGACGCGCCAGCGCCCGTGCGGCCAGATGCCCGTGCCCACCGCGACCGGCCGGTCGTGGTCGACGAGCCCCCGGCCCTGCTCCACGTGCAGCTCGACGAACACCCCGACCCGGCGCAGCGCCTCGTCGTCGCGGGCGACGTGGCGCGGCTCGTGCCCGGCGCGGGCCATGGCCTGCGCCATCGTGATGCCGTCGGCGTCGGTGAGGGCGCGCGCCCGGTCGGCGTCCAGCGCGCCGGTGAGCAATCGGGAGCCCGCGCACGCCACGCCGAACCGGGCACCCTCCTCGTCACCGAACGCCACCACCGCCACCGGCCGTCGCGGCGCCGCGCCCCGACCGCGCAGCGCGTCGAGGGCCGCGAACGCCGAGACGACGCCGAGCGGGCCGTCGAACGCGCCGCCGTCGGGGACGGAGTCGAGGTGCGAGCCGATCGCGACGCCCGGCCCGTCGGCGTCCGGGTCGCCCCACCACGCCCACTGGTTGCCCGCCCGGTCGGGTACGACCGGCAGGCCCCGCGCCGCGGCCTCCCCGGCGAACCACTCGCGCAGCGCCGCGTCCTCGCCGGTCCAGGCGTGGCGGCGATAGCCGCCGCTGCGCCCGTCACGCCCGATCGGCCCGAGCGCGGCCCACATGCCGTCGAATGTCACGGGTGCTCGTCCATCGGGACGCGCAGCGCGTGCGTGTCGGCAACCGTGCGGGCGTCGGCGTACCCGGCGTCGACGTGGCGCAGCACGCCCGTCGCCGGGTCGTTGGCCAGCACCCTGGCGATCTTCTCCGCGGCCAGCGGCGTGCCGTCGGCGACGGTGACCTGCCCGGCGTGGATCGACCGGCCGATGCCGACGCCGCCCCCGTGGTGGATCGACACCCAGGTCGCCCCGGACGCGGTGTTGACCAGCGCGTTGAGCAGCGGCCAGTCTGCGATCGCGTCGGAGCCGTCGAGCATCGCCTCGGTCTCCCGGTAGGGCGAGGCGACCGAGCCGCTGTCGAGATGGTCGCGCCCGATCACGACCGGCGCGGCGAGCCTGCCGTCCGCGACCATCTCGTTGAAGGCCAGCCCGGCGCGGTCGCGCTCACCCTGGCCCAGCCAGCAGATCCGCGCCGGCAAACCCTGGAACGCCACTCGCTCGCGGGCCGCCCGGATCCAGCGCCCGAGCCGGTCGTCGTCCGGGAACAGGTCGAGGACGGCGCCGTCGGTGGCGTGGATGTCGGCCGGGTCGCCGGACAGCGCCGCCCACCGGAACGGGCCGCGGCCCGCGCAGAACAGCGGCCGGATGTAGGCCGGGACGAAGCCGGGGAAGGCGAACGCGCGCTCGTAGCCGCCGCGCCGGGCCTCGTCGCGGATGGAGTTGCCGTAGTCGAAGACCTCCGTGCCCGCGTCGAGGAACCCGACCATCGCCTCGACGTGGCGCGCCATCGACTCCCGGGCCCGGTCGGTGAACTCCTCGGGCTTGGCCGCGGCGTACTCCGGCCAGTCGTCGAGCTCGACCCCGAGCGGGAGGTAGGCCAGCGGGTCGTGCGCGGAGGTCTGGTCGGTGACGACGTCGACCTCGACGCCGCGGCGCAGCAGCTCGGGCAGCACCTGCGCGCAGTTGCCGACCAGGCCGATCGAGCGTGCTTCCCGCGCCCCCTTGCTCTGCGCACCCATGCGCACCGCCTCGTCGAGATCCCCGGCGAGCACGTCGAGGTAGCGGTGCTGCACCCGGCGGCGCAGCCGCGCCGCGTCGACGTCGACCACCAGGCAGACGCCGCCGTTGAGCGTCACGGCCAGCGGTTGCGCCCCACCCATGCCGCCGCAGCCGCCGGTGACGGTCAGCGTGCCGGCCAGTGTCCCGCCGAACCGCTGCGCCGCCACCGCGGCGAACGTCTCGTAGGTGCCCTGCAGGATGCCCTGGGTGCCGATGTAGATCCACGAGCCGGCGGTCATCTGCCCGTACATCGTCAGGCCGAGCTGCTCCAACCGCCGGAACTCCGGCCAGTTCGCCCAGTCGCCCACCAGGTTCGAGTTGGCGATGAGCACCCGCGGCGCCCACTCGTGGGTGCGCAGCACGCCGACCGGCCGGCCGGACTGCACGAGCATCGTCTCGTCCTCGCCCAGCGTCGTCAGCGTGCGCACCATCGCGTCGAACGACGCCCAGTCGCGCGCGGCGCGGCCGGTCCCGCCGTAGACGACCAGGTCGTCGGGGCGCTCGGCGACGTCGGGGTCCAGGTTGTTGCACAGCATCCGCAGCGGGGCCTCGGTCTGCCACGAGCGGGCCGTGCGGGTGCTGCCGCGCGCGGCACGTACGGGACGGTTGCCTTCCATGCGGCCTCCTTCGTCCTCCCCGAGCGGGTTGACCGCTCCCGACAGTCCTACTCGCTCACGGACCGGTCAGCGCAACCTTCCGGTGACCGTCTCGGCCGCGGCCACCGCCGCGCCCGACGTCACCAGCGCCACGGCCGCCTCGATCTCCGGCGTGAGGTGGCGGTCCGGCCCCGGACCGGCGACGTCGCGCCGGAGCACCTCGCGTACCGCGGCCGTGGCCGGGGCGGGCGCCAGCCCGACGCGCAGGTCGAGCCCCCGCGCGGCCGCGAGCAGCTCGATCGCGAGCACCCGCCGCAGCCCGTCGACAGCGTGGCGCAGCTTGCGCCCCGCTGCCCAGCCCATCGACACGTGGTCCTCCTGCATCGCACTCGACGGGATCGAGTCCACCGATGCGGGGACGGCCAGGCGCTTGAGCTCGGACACGATCGCGGCCTGCGTGTACTGGGCGATCATGTAGCCGGAGTCGACGCCCGGGTCCTCGGCGAGGAAGGCGGGCAGGCCGTGGTTGCGGGCGACGTCGAGGAGGCGGTCGGTGCGGCGCTCGGCGATCGAGGCGACGTCCGCGACGGCGATCGCGAGGAAGTCGAGCACGTAGCCGACCGGGGCGCCGTGGAAGTTGCCGTTGCTCTCCACCCGGCCGTCGACGGTGACGACCGGGTTGTCGATCGTCGCCGCCAGCTCGCGGGCCGCCACCGCGGCGGCGTGCGCCAGGGTGTCGCGCGCGGCGCCGTGCACCTGGGGGGCGCACCGCATCGAGTAGGCATCCTGCACGCGCGTGCAGGACGGTGTGCGGTGGCTCTCCATGATCGCCGAACCGGCGAGCAACGCCCGCAGGTTCGCCGCGCTGGCCGCCTGCCCGGGGTGCGGCCGCAGCGCCATGAGGTCGGCGACGTACGCGGCATCGGTGCCGAGCAGCGCCTCCACGCTCATGCCCGCCGTCACGTCCGCCACCTGCAGCAGGTCCCGCAGATCGTGGCAGGCCAGCACCAGCATGCCGAGCATGCCGTCGGTGCCGTTGATCAGCGCGAGTCCCTCCTTCTCGGCGAGCACGACGGGCTCGATCCCGGCCTCGCGCAGGGCGTCGGCGGCCGGACGGAGCCCCCCGTCCCTGCCGCGCACCGAGCCCTCGCCGATCAGGGCGAGGCCGACGGCGGCCAGCGGCGCGAGGTCACCGGAGCAGCCGAGGCTGCCGAACTCCGGCACCACCGGCGTGAGCCCGGCGTTGAGCAGGGCGGCGAGGGTGTGGGCGGTGCCGGGCGCGATCCCGGTCCGGCCGGTGGCCAGCGTGCGCAGCCGCAGCAGCATCAGCGCGCGGACCACCTCGCGTTCGACCTCCGGCCCGCTGCCCGCGGCGTGCGAGCGGATCAACGACCGCTGCAGGGCGGCGCGGTCCTCGACCGCGATGTGCAGGGTCGCCAGCGCACCGAACCCCGTCGAGATCCCGTACACCGGCACCGGCGAGGCGGCCAGGGCCTCCACCCGGGCCCGGGCCGTCGCCAGCGCGGCCTCGGCGGCAT
>JBQTJE010000133.1:0-21972 GCA_052387455.1 Pseudonocardia sp. | reverse complement strand
GGGAGCAGCTCGGTGGGGGCCTCGGCGGCCGGGCCGGCGACCGGCGGGTTGGTCCCGTGGCCGGTCGGCGGCGGCAGGGGGTGGCCGGCCGGCGCCGTCGTGCGGCCGGCGTCGAGGCGCACGGCGGGCAGCGTCTCGCCGTCCTCCGGGCCGTCCCCGGGGGGGCCGGGGTGCGCCGCCGCGGGCGGCTCGGCTGCGCGGGCGGTGCCGGGCCCGGTGGTGGGCGGCTCGGGCGTGGCGGGCGGCTGGGGCGTGGCGGGTGCCTGTGGCGGGGCGGGCGGCTGAGGCGGGGCGGGTGCCTGTGACGCGGCGGGTGGCTGTGCGGGGCCGGGGGCCGGCCGGGCGGCCATGACCTGCGTCGGCTGGTCGCCGGCGGTGCGGAACCAGGCGCTCGCGCGGGGCTCGGCCAGCCCGCTCGCGGCGGCCCCGGTGGCGACCGTGTCGCCGTCGGTGGGCACCGGATCCCCCGGCTCCACCGGTGCGGGATCGGCCGCCGAGGGCGTGGCGGCGAGCTGCTCGGCCACCTGCTCGGCGACCGGTCCGGCTCCCGGCTCCTCCCCGGTACGCGTGCCGTTCACAGGACCCGGCGCCCGCCGGGGCTCCTCCGCCCCGCTCGTGCTCAGCTCTTCGGGCGCGGACTGGCGCTCCGCCATGGGCGTGGTTCCCCTTCTCCTGCCGCGTTCGGCTGTTCCAGGTGGCGTTCTTACAGGTAGAGCCCGGTGCCGTGCTCGGCCCGCCCGGAGGCGACGGCGTGCAGCTCGCGCTCCCGCATCACGAGGTACGTGGTGCCCTGCACCTCGACCTCGTACTGGTCGTCGCGGCCGAAGAGCACCCGGTCGCCGACCTTGACCGTGCGCACGTGGTGGCCCACGCCGAACACCTCGCCCCAGATCAGCCGCTTGGCGACCTCGGCGGTGGCGGGGATGACGATGCCGGCGCTGCTGCGCCGCTCGCCGCCGCCGTCGGTGGTCCGCACCATCACCCGGTCGTGCAGCATCTGGATCTGGAGCTTGCTGTCCTGCACCGCCCTGATGCTACGACCCGCGCTCCCAGCGACTCCCGGCGGCTGTGACGCTCCGCGCTGCGACGGAAAAGCCGCGCAGCACGGCCTCGCGGGGCCGGTGGGGTCGGGGGTCCACCGGCGCCGCGAGACCGAAGGTGTAGTCGACGGCGAGCGGTGCGCCGTTACTCGTGTCCCTGGGCCAGCAGGTAGCGGCCGAAATGCGGCACGGTGAACGCGATCTGGCCACGCTGCGCGCTGAACACGAGGCCCTTCTTGAGCAGGCTGTCGCGCGCGGGCGAGAGCGAGGACGCGCGGCGGGCCAGGTGCTCGGCGATGCCGGACGTGCCGACCGGCTCGTCCCGCCCGTCGGCCAGCTCGGCCATCGCGCGCAGGTACTCCCGCTCGGCGGGGGTGGCGCGCTCGAAGCGGGAGCCGAAGAAACCGACGGCGAGCTCCGCCTCCGCCTCGGGCGCGGCCAGCGCGACGTCGGCGGCGCCGATCGGGGTGCGCGGCGCGGCGTCCCACGCGGCCTTGCCGTAGGCCTGCACGAAGTACGGGTAGCCGGACGAGGCGGCGAACAGCGCGTCGAGTGCTCCGGTGTCGAAGGAGGCGTCCTCGCGCTCGGCGGGTGCGAGCAGGGCGATGTCGGCGTCCTTGCGGTCCAGCGGCCCGATCCGGACGTAGCGGAACAACCGCTCCGAGTACGACTTCGACGCCGACAGCACCGCGGGCAGGTGCGGCAGTCCCGCGCCGACGACCACCAGCGGCGCGCGCGACTGCGACAGTTCGTGGCACGCCGCGCACAGCGCCGAGACATCGTCGGGGCGCAGGTCCTGCATCTCGTCGATCAGCAGCGCGATGCCGGTGCCCACGTCCTGCGCGAGCCCCGCGACCTCGGTGAACAGCTCGACGAGGTCGATCTCGATGTCGCCGGAGTCGGCGCGGCCGCTGCGCACGGGGACGTCGATCCCGGGTTGCCAGCGGTCGCGCAGCTTGGCGGAGTCCGGGGCGGCGCGCAGCGCGAACGCCTTGAGCACGCCGAGCACCTCGTCGACGCGGTCGGGGGCGCGGTGGCGCACGGACAGGTCGCGCACGGCCCGGTGCAGCGCGGCCGACAGCGGCCGGCGCAGCTCGGCGTCCGGCCGGGCCTCGATCTTGCCCGCGCCCCAGCCGGCGTGCCCGGCCATCGACCGCAGCTCGCCGAGCAGCACCGTCTTGCCCACGCCGCGCAGGCCGGTGAGCACCAGGCTGCGTTCCGGCCGCCCGCGCGCGACGCGTTCGAGCACGATCTCGAAGGCGTCCACCTCCTTGTCACGGCCGGCCAGCTCGGGCGGCCGCTGGCCTGCGCCGGGGGCGAACGGGTTGCGCACGGGATCCACGGATCGGACGGTATCGGCGTTTCTTGCCCGAACCGTAGACATCGCTAGTGAACGCAATTGGCGTGTCGCCCCCGCCCCCCTTCCAAGGAAACGATGGCGGCGTACAGGTGTATGTGGGTTCCTACGGTGGGGGGTAGATGAGGCGAGACGGGGCAGTCAGGCGCGGCGGGTCGCGGCGTCGACCATGCAGAACACGCCGTACGCGGCGAACCCCGCCGCGACCACCACCAGCAGCGACGTGCCCAGCGCGGTGCCGCCGAGCGCGCGCAGGGCCGCGTCGAGGCCCCCGGCGCGGGCGGGGTCGGCGCGGAAAGCCGCCGCGCCCGCCAGCAGGCCCACCACCGCCAGCGCCGGTGCCCGGGCGAGCGGGCCCACCGAGCGTCCGGCCGGCCGGCAGCGCGAGCAGGTCCGCGGCGAGCCGCCGGGCCGCGGGGTCGCCGGGCGGGTCGGCGCGCCCGACGAGGTAGTCGACGGTCAGCGCGGCCAGCGCCGTCATCGCCACGGCCTTGGCCACCGCGCCCCAGCTCTTGCGGAACCGCTCGCCGCCGCGCACCCAGCGGAACCCGATCGCCGCCGCCACGACCTGCCACAGCGCGAACGCCAGCAGGCACACGACCGCCACCGCCAGCGCGGCCGTCCCGAACGGGGTGGCGGCCACCGTGCCGATCGCGCCCTGGGCGTCCGCCGCGACGTCCGGCACCCCGAACGCCACCTGCAGCGCCAGCCACGCCACCAGCAGGTGCACCACGCCGTAGCCGACCAGCCCGACCCGGCCCAGGGCGTCGACCACCCGGCCGGGAGCGTCCGACGGGCCCTCCCGCACGAGGCGGCGCAGGCGGGTGATCGGGCCGGGCACGGACGGACGGTAGTCCCTCGGGTTCTCTATCGCCGTCTACGGCAGACACGAGACGGGCGCAGAGGGCCGATCTGGTTGGCTGTGCCGCGTGGCGACCATCGTGACCGAAGGCACCGGCAGGCACGAGCAGCTCGGCGACCGCGCCGAGCTCGACCTGGCCTTCGAGGCCACCGGGCCCGACCGCACCGCCGCCGTCGGCCGCCTCGGCGAGCGGGTGGCCGCGGCGGCGGGCGCGCTGGAGCACCCGGGTCTCACGGTGCGCCACCGCAGGCTGTGGGTCGGCAGCCGGTGGCGCGACGACCAGGTCGTCGGCGCGCAGGCCGGCGAGCACGTCGCGCTGCTCGTCACCGACGTGGCGGCCCTGGAGGAGATCCTCGCCGCCCTGGTGCGGGCCGAGCCCGCCGACCTGCACGGCCCCCGCTGGGTGCTGCACGACCCGGCCGCCGCGCGACGGGAGGCCCAGCGGGCGGCCGTGGCCGACGCCCGCGAGCGGGCCGAGGGCTACGCCGAGGCGCTCGGCGCCCGGCTCGGCCCGCTGGTGTCGCTGAGCGACTCCGGGGCGCACGGCGGGAGCCCGCGGATGATGATGGCCGCGCGGGCCGAGGTCGCGGCGCCCGACGTCCGCGACCTCGGCCTGGAGCCCGAGCCCGTCGAGGTGGTCGCCCACTGCACCGCGACGTGGGAGCTCACCACCCCGTCCTGACCCCCCGCGAGTCCGCGTTCTCGGCACGGCGAGTCCGCATTCTCGACACGGCGAGTCCGCGTTTTCGGCACGTCCGGATCAGCAGCCGATCGCCAGGCCGGTGCGGAACGTGTTCGCCGGGCGCTTGACGGCGAGCAGCCGCTCCAGACGGCGGCGCAGCAGGTGCGACTCCGCGGCCTCGGCGTCGCCGGGCACGGTCATGGCCCGATGCTGCCCCGGTCCGCTTGCGCCCGGCTTGCGGGCGACTCCTCGACGATCTCGCCGTCCACCACCGGGCCGGCGGCGCGGATGCGGGCCGTGCGCAGCCCGGGGGAGCGCTCCTCGGCCGCGCGGACCAGCTTGCGGCGCACCAGCGCGCGCGTCGGCGGCAGCACCAGCAGCAGGCCCGCGACATCGGTGACCAGGCCGGGCAGGAACAGCAGCAGCCCGCCCGCCGCGACGAGCATCCCGTCGGTGACCTCGGCGTGTGCCACCCGGCGGGCCTGCACCGCCGCCGCCATCGCGTGGGCCGCGCGCACGCCTTCGCGCCTGGCCAGCCACAGCCCCGCCACCGAGCCGAGCAGCAGCACCAGCAGCGTCCACCCGACACCGAGCCACGACATGACGGCCGCCAGCGCCACGATCTCGACCACCACGTACAGCACGACGAACGGCATGTCCTGCTCAACGAACAGAGGGCGCGGATTGCTCCCGGGCTGCCGGCCACGTCACCAGGTGAGCGCCAGCCCGGGGTCGGTGAGCAGCGCGCCGACGTCGGCGAGGAACCGCGAGCCCTGCTCCCCGTCCACCAGCCGGTGGTCGAAGGACAGCGCGAGCTGGCACACCGTGCGCACGGCCAGCTCCCCGTCGACGACCCACGGCGCGGGCTTGATCGACCCGACCGCGAGGATCGCCGCCTCGCCGGGGTTGATGATCGGCGTGCCGGTGTCGACGCCGAACACGCCGACGTTGGTGATCGTGAACGTGCCGCCCGCGAGGTCCTCCGGCGGCGTCCTCCCCGCGCGGGCCGTGGCGGTGAGCGCCGCGAGCGCCCGGGCGAGACCGAGCAGATCGAGCCCGTCCGCGTCGCGGATCTTCGGCACGATCAGTCCGCGGGGGGTGGCCGCGGCGATACCGAGCTGCACGCGCCCGCGGTAGACGATCTCCCCGGCCGCCGCGTCCCAGCGCGCGTTCACCACCTCCGTACGGCGCGCGGCCAGGCACACCGCCTTGGCGACGAACGCCAGCGGCGAGAGCGGCACCTCGGCGTACGGGCGGGTGGCGCGCAACCGCTCGCGCAGCACCATCGTCGCGGTGACGTCGACGGTGAGGAACTCGGTGACGTGCGGCGCGGTGAAGGCGCTGGCCACCATCGCCGCCGCTGTCGCCTTGCGGACGCCGCGGATCGGCTCGCGCCGGTCCCGGGGGGCCGCGGCGGGGCCGGCCGGTGCTGCCGGTGCTGGTGGGGCTGGCGGGGTGGGCGGTGTCGCCGGTGCCGGTTCGGCCGGGGCGGGCGGTCGTGCGGCTGCCGCACCCCCAGCGGACGGGGCGGGCGGTCGTGCTGCAACGGCACCCCCGGCGGCCGACTCGACGTCGTGGCGGGTGATCACGCCCCCCGGACCTGAGCCGGCGAGCCCGTGCAGGTCGACGCCGAGGTCGCGGGCGAGCTTGCGCACGGGTGGCTTCGCGAGCGGGACGAGCCCCGCCCGCCCGTTCCCGCCGCCATGATCGTCAGTGGGGGACGCGGAGCCGGGCTGGGCACGGTTCGGCGTCCCGGTTCGACGATCATGAGTGCCGGACGCCGTGGGCCGCGACACATGATCACTGTTCGGGGACGCGGAGCCGGGCCGGGCGCGGTCGGCCGTCCCCGTTCGACGATCACCGGGGGCGGCTGGCGGTTGCGGGGCTGCGGGCGGGTGCGGGGCGGCTGGCGGTTGCGGGGCTGCTGGCGGTTGCGGGGCTGCGGGCGGGTGCGGGGCGGCCGGCGGGTGCGGGGCGGCCGGGGGTGCCGGGGTGGCGGGGGTTGCCGCGGTGGCGGGGGACGCTG
This sequence comes from Pseudonocardia sp., assembly GCA_052387455.1. Taxonomy (GTDB): domain Bacteria; phylum Actinomycetota; class Actinomycetes; order Mycobacteriales; family Pseudonocardiaceae; genus Pseudonocardia. The sequence goes on along the minus strand of JBQTJE010000133.1, from coordinate 16,005 downwards.
CGGTGGCGGGGGTTGCCGCGGCGTGTGGGGCCGCGGGGGGCGCCGGTGTCGTCCGGGGCGCTGCGGTCTCCGCGCGCCCCGCCGGGCGCCGCGGCCGGCGCTGGACGCTGCCCGGCCGCGGCCCGTAGCCGACGAGCGTGGCGATCCGCCCGTCGGCGCCCGCCTCGCCGATCTTGGCGCCCGCCGCGCCCGCCGCGCCCGCCGCGCCCGCCGCGCCCGCCGCGTCCGCCGCGCCCGCCGCGTCCGCCGCGTCACCCGCGCCCGTCACGCCCGTGCCGCCCCCGGTCGCCGAACCGCCGCCCGTGCCCGCCGCAGCGGTCTCGATCGCGATGATCGGTGCCCCGACGGCCACGGTCTCGCCCGGCGCGGCGAGCAGCTCGCCCACCACCCCCGCGTGCGGCGACGGCAGCTCCACCACCGCCTTGGCCGTCTCGATCTCCACCAGCACCTGGTTGACCACGACGGAGTCCCCGACCGCCACCTGCCAGGCGACGATCTCGGCCTCGGTGAGCCCCTCGCCGACGTCGGGCATCCGGAACTCGCGCCTCACCATGACAGCGACCGGTCGACGCCGTCGAGGACGCGGTCGAGGTCGGGGAGGTAGTCCTCCTCGCACTTCGACGGCGGGTAGGGCGTGTCGTACCCGGTGACCCGCAGCACGGGGGCCTCCAGCGAGTGGAAGCACGCCTCCGGCACGCGGGCGGCGACCTCCGCGGCCACCGACGCCTCGGACGGCGCCTCGGCGACGACGACGAGCCGCCCGGTCCGCCGCACCGACGCGACGACCGGCCCGAGGTCGAGCGGCGACAGCGCGCGCAGGTCGATCACCTCCAGGTCGAGGCCGTCGGCCTGCGCGGCGACGGCGGCGTCCAGGCAGGTGCGCACCATCGGTCCGTAGGTCACCAGCGTCAGCGTGCTGCCCGCCCGCACCACCTGCGCGGAGAACAGCGGGACGGGCGACGCGGTGACGTCGACCTCGGCCTTCTCCCAGTACCGCCGTTTCGGCTCGAAGAAGATCACCGGGTCGTCGCAGGCGATGGCCTGCTGGATCATCCAGAACGCGTCGGCGGGGTGCGCGCACGCGACCACCTTCAGGCCGGCCACGTGCGCGAACAGCGCTTCGGGGGACTCGCTGTGGTGCTCGACGGCCCCGATCCCGCCGCCGAACGGGATGCGCACGACCACGGGCATGGGGACGCGGCCCTGGGAGCGGTAGTGCAGCTTGGCGAGCTGCGAGACGATCTGGTCGTAGCCGGGGAACACGAACCCGTCGAACTGGATCTCGCACACCGGCCGGAACCCGCGGATCGCCAGCCCCACCGCGGTGCCGATGATGCCGCTCTCGGCGAGCGGGGTGTCCAGCACGCGCTGCTCGCCGAAGTCCTTCTGCAGCCCGTCGGTGACCCGGAAGACGCCGCCGAGCTTGCCGACGTCCTCACCCATGATCAGGACCTTGGGGTCGCGCTCCATCGCGGCGCGCAGGCCGTCGTTGAGGGCCTTGGCCATCGTCAGGGTCGCCATCTCACGCCCCCTGCTCGATGTGCGAGTCCGCGAACGACGCGTGGTAGGCGAGGAACTCGGCGCGTTGCGCGTCGAGCAGCGGCGAGCCCTCGGCGTACACGCCGTCGAACATCCGGTCCGGCGCCGGCGGTGGCATGGCCTCGCAGAACGCGCGGAACCGCGCGGCCAGTTCGTCCGACTCGGCCTGCACGTCGTCGAAGAACCCCGGCTCGACGCCGTGGGCCCGCACCAGGTGCACCCGCACCCGCTCGATGGGGTCCTTGAGCTTCCACAGCTCGAGCTCGTCGGCGAGCCGGTAGCGGGTGGGGTCGTCGGAGGTGGTGTGCGCGTCCATCCGGTAGGTGAACGCCTCGACCAGCACGGGGCCGTTGCCGCTGCGGCACTCCTCCAGCGCCCACCGGGTGACGGCCAGGCACGCCAGCACGTCGTTGCCGTCGACGCGGATGCCGGGGAAGCCGTAGCCGCGGGCGCGCTGGTGCAGCGGGACGCGGGTCTGGCGTTCCAGCGGCTCGGAGATCGCCCACTGGTTGTTCTGGCAGTAGAAGACGACGGGCGCGTCGTACACCGCGGCCCAGACGAAGCCCTCGTGCACGTCGCCCTGGGAGGTGGCGCCGTCGCCGAAGAAGCAGATCGTCGCTTCCGCGTCGTCCCCACCCACCTTGCCCTCGAACTTCTGGCCCATCGCGTAGCCGGTGGCGTTGAGGCACTGGTTGCCGATCACGATCGTGTAGAGGTGGAACCCCGTGGCCGACGGGTCCCACGAGCCGTGGTCGGTGCCGCGGAAGATGCCGAGCCGCTCGGTGGGGTCCACGCCGCGGCACCACGCCACGCCGTGCTCGCGGTAGGACGGGAACGCCATGTCGCGGGGGGCCATCGCACGTCCGGCGCCGATCTGCGCGGCCTCCTGACCGAGCAGCGGCACCCAGATACCGAGCTGGCCCTGGCGCTGCAGGGCGTTGGCCTCGCGGTCGAAGCGCCGGACGAGCACGAGGTCGCGGTAGAGCCCCTGGATCGTGGCGGTGTCGAGGTCGGTGGCGTAGGCGTCGAAGCGCGGGTCGGTGACCCGCTCGCCCTCCGGGGTCAGGAGCTGGACGAGCTCGGGGCCGCCGGAGTCGGTGCCGCGCAGCCCGGCGAGGACCTGCTCGCGGGTCGGCGTGGCGGGTGGCTCGGGCGGCGCTACGGCGGATGGGGTCCAGGCGTGCGGGACGGACACGGTGCCTCCTCGACGGCTCGCACCCGGCGCCGTTCGTGGCGGCCCGGGTGTCCACTGGGGCCACGTCGACCGGATGGGATGGACGGACCTCGCCGCCATCGTGGCACGACACGCGGGGTCCGCGCCGGGTCCGCCTCGACCGGGGCCGGCGGTCGAGGCGGGCCCGGACCGACGAACGACACTCTCGCCCGATCCGGTCGGACGAGAGTGCCGTTCGTTCAGCGCGTTCGCGGGTGGCGGGGCAGGGATCAGGTGCCGAAGCCCGAGCCGCCGCGGTAGGGGTTGCCGTCGCCGTAGCCCGGCGTCGTCGGGATGCCGGCGGCGCCCTTGGCCTTGCGGGCGGCGCCGTCGATCTGGCCCTTGTACTTGCCCTTCGTCTGCTTGTCGACGAACTGGGCGGCCTGGTCGACGAACCTGCCTGCCTTGTCCGGGTTGCGCTGCGCGTAGCGCCGAGCGGCTTCGGCAGCTCCGGCCAGCAGCGCGAGCTTGCGGAGTCCTCTGGCCATGATGGTCCTTTCGCGGTGCGCCGGGGACGGGTTCCCCGACGACGTGGCACACGATCCAACGCTGGAGGCGTGGCGGCTAGTTCCGGCTACCCGATCCCGTCACGCGGCAATCCTGGACGAGCACGTTCCGTGACGTCACCCGACCGTGACGTTGCCAACGGGTGAAGCGGTGGCACGATCGCCGGTACTCACCGGTACGTCACCGGCCGGTCCGTCGAGACGCCGAGAGGTCACCGTGCACACCCTCACCCCCCGCCTGCTCCCGATCGCCGCCGCCGCGGTCCTGGCCGCCGTCCTCGCCGGCTGCGGGGGCAACGGTCAGCCCGCGGCGCCTGGCGACGGCCAGGTCGATCTCGTCACCGACAACAAGCTGACGACCTGCACGCAACTACCCTACGAGCCGTTCCAGTTCCGGCAGGGTGACCAGGTCGTCGGCTTCGACGTCGACATCGTTGACCTGGTCGCCGCGCGGCTCGGGGTGACCCAGGAGATCATCGACACCCCGTTCGACGGCATCCAGTCCGGCGCCGACCTCGACACCGGCAAGTGTGATCTCGGCGCCGCCGCGATGACGATCACCGACACGCGCAAGCAGAACATCGACTTCTCCGATCCCTACTTCGACGCCACTCAGGCGTTGCTGGCGAAGAAGGACTCCGGCATCACCGATGTCCCGCAGCTCGCGGGGAAGAAGCTCGGTGTACAGAACAGCACGACCGGTCAGGAGTACGCCCAGACCAACGTGCAGGGCGCGGAGATCGTCTTCTTCGAGGACATCGGTCTGCTCACCGCCGCGGTGCAGACCGGCCAGGTCGACGCCGCGATCAACGACAACGGGCCGCTGCTCGACTTCGCGAAGAAGAACCCGGACCTGTCCGTGACGAAGGAGTTCGACACGGGCGAGGAGTACGGGTTCGGCGTCCGCAAGGGCAACACCGCGCTCGCGACGGCGATCAACCAGGCGCTGACGGCCGCGAAGTCCGACGGCAGCTACGACCGGATCTACGAGAAGTGGTTCGGCAAGGCGCCGAGCACGAGCTGATGGCGCTCACCCGGCGGCAACGGGCACGCGTCTGGCGCGGCCTGCAGTACGCGTTGTTCGTCGCAATCGTGGCGTTCGCGGCCTTCGCGGCGGACTGGGCAACGATCAGGCGGGCGTTCTTCGACCTGGAGGTCGCGAGCAATCTCTTTCCGGACGTGCTCACGATCGCCCTGCGCAACACGGTCGTGTTCACCGCGCTCGGGTTCACCCTGGCGCTCGCGCTGGGGCTGGTGCTCGCGCTGATGCGGCTGTCGTCGGTGCGGGTCTACCGGCTCCTTGCCGGCGCCTACATCGAGTTCTTCCGAGGCCTGCCCGCGCTGCTGATCGTCATCGCGATCGGCTTCGGAGTGCCGCTCGCGTTCGGCACGATCCTGGACCGCACGCTGTCGATCACCCTCGCGCTGGGCATCGTCGGCTCGGCGTACATCTCCGAGACGATCCGAGCCGGCATCCAGGCCGTGCCGCCCGGCCAGGTGGAGGCGGCGCGGTCGCTGGGGATGTCCCCGGCCCGGACGATGACGTTCATCGTCATCCCGCAGGCGTTTCGCACCGTGCTCCCGCCGCTCACGAACGAGCTGATCCTGCTCACCAAGGACTCCTCGCTGGCGTTCCTGCTCGGTACCACCCTCGACCAGCAGGAGTTGGCCCAGTTCGGCCGCGCGGCGCTCAACCAGGAGCGCAGCCTGACCCCGATCCTGCTGGTCGGTCTCTGCTACCTGATCATCACGATCCCGTTGTCGTACCTCGCGCGCCGCCTGGAGCGGCGGTATGGCAGTGCGGGCCAGCCGAAGGGGGCGGGCGTGTGACGGCGCCGGTTGTCCGGATCACGGGACTGCACAAGCGTTTCGGGGCCGTCGAGGTGCTCCGCGGGGTGGATCTCGACGTCGCCCGCGGCGAGGTCGTCTGCATCATCGGGCCGTCCGGTTCCGGGAAGTCGACACTGCTGCGCTGCGTGAACCTGCTGGAAGTGCCGACCGAGGGCACCGTGGTCATCGACGGTTACGAGATGACCGACCTCGACTGCGACCTCGACGCCGCCCGGCGGCGTACCGGCATGGTCTTCCAGCAGTTCAACCTGTTCAGCCACCTCTCGGTGCTCGACAACCTCACGATCGCGCCCCGGCGCGTGCTGGGCCGCCCGCGCGCCGAGGCAGAGGCGTCGGCGCTGGCCAACCTGGCACGGGTGGGCTTGGCGGGCCGGGAGCATGCGCGGCCTGCCCAGCTCTCCGGTGGCCAGCAGCAGCGGGTGGCGATCGCACGCGCGCTGACGATGGAGCCGTCGGTGATGCTGTTCGACGAGCCCACCTCGGCTCTGGACCCCGAGCTCGTCGGCGACGTCCTCGACGTCATGCGCGGCCTTGCCGCGGACGGGATGACGATGCTGGTGGTCACCCACGAGATCCAGTTCGCCCGCGAGGTCGCAGACCGGGTGCTGTTCATCGACGGTGGCGTGATCGTCGAGATCGGGCCGCCTGCGGAGGTGATCGGGAGCCCGCGCGAGGCGCGGACGCGCGAGTTCCTCGCCCGCGTCCTTCGCAGTGCGACGTCCTAGCCAGGCCGCGGCGGGAAGGGCGATCGGCAGGTCAGCAGGCTCGGACTTGCCAGCCGCGATCTGCCCAGTTGTGGGAGTAGTAGCCGTACCGCCCGCCCGCGACCGCCTGGCACCCGGGGTAGGCCAGCGTCCCGATCTCCGGCAGGAAAACGTCGAGATTCACCGACTGCGCGCACTTGTTGCGGACGACGTAGCTGATCCGACCCCCTGCCTGATACAGGTCGGAGCGGACTCCGCAGAAGCCCGGATCGGCTGCCGCGGGTGCGGCGGCCATGGCCGGCACGGCTGCGGCCATCATCATGATGACGAGTGCGTATCCCGTCCGCCGCAGTGGCCGCATCTGGATCTCCCTCGCTCGCTCTCTCATAGCGTCCGATCAACAAACGACGACGTACCAGTCCGGGTCGGGCCAGGCCAGGGAGTAATGCGCCGTCGCTCCGGGCTGGACGACGGCGCAATCGCTCTGGCGCTGCTTGGCGACGACGGCGAGACTCCACGGTTGTCCGCATCGGTTCCCCACCGCATACGCCCACTGCGACCCACCCTGGAACGTCGGCCCCTGCTTGCGAAAGCCACACGTGCCGGGGTCGGCGGCAGCCGTGGCGCCGGGACTGGCCAGCAAGGCCGCGAGGCCGGCCCCGCAGAGCGCGGCGGCGACCAGCATTCGGCAACAGGGTTCATGCGGTACCGGCAAGAGGAGCCTCCCGAGGCCGAGGACTTGATCTATCTCACCGCCGTTGCGACGAGCGCGGCACCGCCGACCGGATGATCAGTATGGTGGCTGAGGGTGATCACCGGCGACGCGTCAGGCAGATGCTCACTTGCCCAGGAAGTCCAGCAGCGCGGCATTGAACTGCTCGGGGTGGGTGGCGTTGATCCCGTGCGGGCCGCCCTCGATGACGACCAGCTCGGAGCCGGCGATCAGTTCGTGGCTGCGCTTGCCGCTGACCTCGAAGGGCACCGTCTGGTCGCTGTCGCCGTGGATCACCAGGGTGGGGACGGTGACGGCGGCGACGTCGGTCCGGAAGTCGGTGCGGCCGAAGGCGGTGATGCAGTCGAGCGTGCCCTTCGGCGACGCGGCGGCCGCCTGGGCGATCGCGTACTGCCGCTGCGGCTCGCTGACCAGCACCTTCTTCCCGGTGAGGCCGAGGCCGGGGGAGAAGAAGTCCTTCGTGAATCCGTCGAGGAACGCCAGCCGGTCGCCGCGGACGCCGTCCTGGAACTGCTCGATCATCGAGTCGTCCAGGCCGCCGTCGGGGTTGTCGTCGCTCTGGTAGAGATACGGCGGGACGGCCGCGGCGAGCACCGCGCGGGTGACCCGCCCGTTCGCGCCGGAGCGGGCGAGGTGGCGCACCACCTCGCCGCCGCCCATGGAGAAGCCGACGAGTGCGGCGTCGCGCAGGTCCAGGTGCTCGAGCAGCGCGTCCAGGTCGGCGGTGAAGGTGTCGTAGTCGTAGCCGTGCCAGGGCTGCGAGGACTTCCCGAAGCCGCGGCGGTCGTAGGTGACGACGCGGTGGCCGGCGTCGACGAGCGCGGGAACCTGCTGCTCCCAGGACCGGCCCGACAGCGGCCAGCCGTGGATCAGCACGACCGGGCGGCCGGTGCCGTGGTCGGTGTAGTGCAGGTCGATCGGGGCGGAGTTCTCGGTACCGACGGTGAGGAATGGCATGCCGTCCGACTACCCCGGTCGGACGTGCACAACACATCGACAGACATCGGCAGGCGGGCTCAGCGGGGCAGGCGTCCCATGAGGAAGAACTCCGCGTTGGGCCGCAGGTCGGTGAGGTGCGCGAGCCGGTTGGACATCGCGAACAGCGCGGTGATCGCGCCCACGTCCCAGATCTCGTCCTGCGACAGCCCGGCCAGCCGGGCGTCGTCCAGCTCGGCGTCGGTGAGCGCCGACGGGTCGGTGGCGACGAGCAGCGCGAGATCGACGATCGCGCGCTCCCGCGGCGACAGCGCCGCCCCCCACGGGTTGGTGGCCACCCGGTCGGCGATCTCCGGGTCCTTCGCGCGGCAGCGCAGGATCGCCCCGTGCGCGACGACGCAGTAGGTGCAGTGGTTGGCCCCCGACGTCGCCACCACCACCAGTTCGCGCTCGGCCTTCGACAAACCTTCGTGGCGCTCCATCAGCGCGTCGTGGTAGTCCATGAACGCGCGCAGCTCGGCGGGGCGGCGCGCCAGCGCCAGGAACACGTTCGGCACGAACCCGGACTTCTCCGCGATCACCCCGATCCGCTCGCGCAGGTCCTCGGGCAGCTCGGCCGGATCGACGGTCCCGAACCGGCTGACCGGGTGCTGTTCGCTCATGGAAGTCGACGCTACCGACCCGAGCCGGGATCATGGCCGCGTGGCCGTGCCCGAGGAGTTCCGCGCCCGCCTGGCGCTGTGGTGTCGCGAGGCGGTGCCCGCCGCCGAGCAGGACTTCCGGCGGCTGGGCTGGGCCATCCACGACGACGAGGTGCGGATCACCGACCGGCGCGCCCCGGGCTACCCCGAGCTGACGACGGCCTGGACGTCCACGCCGGTGGCCCGGCTGCGTTACCGCGACCCCGGACCGGGCATGTGGTCGCTATACCGCCCTGGCCGCGACCCCGACACCTGGGAGCGGTTCGGCGAGCCGGGGCGCGACCCGTTCGTCCTGCTGGCAGGGGCCACGCGCTGAGCCGGCTCGGACCTGTTCAGCCGACCTGTGCCTGCCGTTGCGCGGGCATCGCCCGGGCGAGCTGAACGACCCGCCCGTTGACCGGGCCGGCGGTGTCGGAGCGGATGACGAGCGCCCCGGCCCGGCGCAGGACCGACAGCAGGCTCGGCCCCTCGCCCGCGCTCTCCCCGGGCCCGACGGCCACGACGACGCGCGGCGCAGCCGCGGCCAGCAGCAATCGCTCCACGCCGAGCCCGGCGGCGCCGACGACGAGCACGACGTCGGCGGCGTCCGCGGGCGGCAACTGCGCCAGGAGCGCGTCGACGGACACGAGGCACACCATCCCGAGGCCCGCCGCGGCAGCTCCGGGTGCGGTCCAGGCGTCGGCGAGGGACGGCGCCGCGGCGCGCAACCGGGTGAGCAGGGCGGCCGATCGCTGCCCGTCGCACTGCTCCCGGCGGGCGGCGCACAGCGCGTCGAGTGCCTCGCCGTAGCCGTCGACGTCGCGGGCCCGCAGCGCCGCGACGGCCTGCTCGTGCTCGGGCGCGGTGGCGTGGGCGTCGGCGAGGTCGGCGAGCGTGTCGGCGGCCCGGTCGAGCTCCTGCTCGGCCTCGATGACGGGCGTGCGGTCGACGAACGCCAGGATCTCCCGGGCCACCTGCTCGGCCTGGGTGACGTCCGGTGGCGCGATGGGCGAGTCGGCGCGCAGGAACAGCACGTCGTGGCGCAGCGCGCCCATCGACCGCGTGGCCGCGGCGACCTTGTCCAGGTCCTCCACGAGCGCGGGGAGCACGGCGGCGTCGCGGGGCGGCGGGACGCCGATCTCGGTGCAGTAGGCCCCGATCCGGCCCATCCGCTCGGCCAATTCGCGGTGGCGCAGGATCAGCCCGACGTCGCGGGCGGTCTCCGGGACGTGACCGCCCACCCGGATCTGGGCGAGCACCGGCTGCACCTCGCGCTGCTCGTGCGTCCGGAAGAACGACCGGGGGCGCCCGCCGTCCTGCAGGTACTCCAGGTAGTCGAACAGTGCCTGGATGCCGTGCTCGGTCAGGGGCGCGACGAACGCGACGGGCGGGCTGCCGTCGATCGCGGCGACCGTGTCGGCAGCCTGGGCGACCTCCTCGCGGAGCCGGTCGAACGTGGCGCGGTGGCGCTGGATCACCAGGTCGGCCAGCAGGTCCCAGGTCCAGGCGCCCTCCTCGCGGGGGCCGAGCGCGCCGAGCCTGGCGAGCACGCAGTGCGCGACGCCGACCACGGCGTCCATCCGCTCGGGGTCGACACCCTTCAGCAGGTGCGCGACGACGTTGCCGGGCCGGTCGGTGACGTGCCGTGCGCGCTCGCACAGCCCCGCCATCCGGTCGAGCGGTAGCAGCGCGTCCTCGGGCGGGAGCTGCTGGCCCGGCCGGGCCTGCCGGCTCGGCGTGTCGGTGACGAGCAACCTGCGCAGCTCCCGCAGCTCGGCGGGCAGCATCGCGGGCAGTCGGGTGGTGGCTCGCGCGGCGGCTTCTGCGGGGAGCTGGGCGCGCACGGCGTCGAGCCCGGGCGCCGACGGGCCGGTGACGACGACGCGCCTGCCCGCGGCGAGCAGCGCGGCGACGGCCGTGGCGACGTCGGCGGGCGCGTGGTCCTCCAGCACGACGAGGTTGCGGACCTCGACGGCAGCGACGACGGAGGCGGGCTCGTCGGCGGGCAGGCGCTGCTGGGGCGGCTCGGAGGCGGCGGCAGCGAGCCCTTCGGCAAGCTTGCGGATGCCGGGCGGCGCGGCACCCGCGTCGATGCGGCGGCGGATCTGCGTCGCGGCGAGCGTGGTGGGCCGGTCGGATCCCGCCGCGGCCAGCCGGTCGACGAACACGGCCATGTCGTCGGCGTCCGGTGTGGCGACGGCACCGCCGTGCGCCCCTGCTCCGTCCAGCACCGTGCACCTCCACCCGCCGCCGCCGGGTGGCGACGGTCTCCCCGCTCATCGCAGGTGTCCGCTCCGATGTTCCACCGCCGTGGCCCCGATGTGCAATCGACGACGCGACGAACGGTCACCAAGATCGGTGCAAGGTCACCTGGACGGGTGAAGTGCCCAGCAGGACGCGGATGGGTGGCTCCCGTTCCCAACACCAGGCGATGTCGCGACGAACGGTCGTTCCTCGTCGCCGAGCGGCATATCAATCGACGATCATGGCATGTGCTGCGCCGGGTGACGCCCGATCAGGTGAACCGGACGGGTCATCCGCCCGCAGGCGTCCGGAGGACCTCCGCGACCGGCTTCACACGCGGTGAGTCCTGGTCGGCGGCGTAGTCGGCCGGCGCGGTGGCGTCCGGACCCTCGGCCACGCCGGTGGCGCGCAGCACGACCGTGGCGAGCACCGCGACCACCAGGTTGAGCACCAGCGCCACGAACCCGACGTAGATCTGCATCGTCGAGCCCGCGAACGGCTGCCAGCCCAGCAGGTCGAGCTTGCCCAGCGCCAGCGCGGAGCCCCCGAAGTGCGGCCGTCCGACCGGATCGGCGGCGTTCGGGATCTGGTAGAGCAGGTACATCCCGTAGGCCATCCCCGCCGCCCAGCCCGCCACCAGCGCCCAGCGGTGCAGCCACCGCGTGTAGAGCGCGATCGCGACGGCGGGCAGCGTCATCAGGATGATCACGCCGCCGATGAGCTGCAGGTCGATGGAGAACTGCGGGTCGACGAACACGATGAACGCCACCGCCCCGAACTTCACCACCAGCGACGCGACCTTGGCCTGTTGGGCCTCCTCGGCGGGCGTGGCGTCGCGGCGCAGGTACTCCTTGTAGATGTTGCGCGTCCACATGTTCGCCGCGGCGATCGACATGATCGCGGCCGGTACCAGCGCGCCGATCCCGATGGCGGCGAAGGCGATCCCGGTGAACCAGTTCGAGAACTGGCTGTCGAACAGCACCGGCACGATCGTGTTGGTGTCCGGTCGCCCGGTCGCGTTGTTCGTGATCGGCGTGACCTGCGCGGCGATCGCCACGTATCCGAGCAGCGCGAGCAGGCCCAGCAGCAGCGAGTACGCCGGCAGCGCCACCATGTTGCGCCGGATCACCTTCCGCCCGCCGGAGGCGAGCACGCCGGTGATCGAGTGCGGGTACAGGAACAGCGCCAGCGCCGAGCCCAGCGCCAATGTGACGTACTGGAGCTGGTTGTTGGCGTTGAGCAGCACGCCGTCGTTGGGCGAGGGTGTGGCCGCGAACTTCTGCTCGGCCGCCCCGAAGATCTCCCCCCAGCCGCCGAACTGCGACGGCAGGTAGACGATCGCCACGATGATCACGACGTAGATCAGGATGTCCTTGACGAACGCGATCAGCGCGGGCGCCCGCAGCCCCGACTGGTAGGTGTAGACGGCAAGGATGAGGAACGCCACGAACAGCGGCGCGTGCCCCGCGATGCCGGTGCCGTTGAGCCCCATCGTGCGCAGCACCGCCTCCAGCCCGACGAGCTGCAGCGCGATGTAGGGCATCGTCGCGACGATCCCGGTGATCGCCACCAGCAGCGCGAGCAGCGGGGAGCCGTAGCGGCCGCGCACGAAGTCGGCCGGGGTGACGTAGCCGTGCACCCGCGAGACCGACCACAGCCGCAGCAGCGGCAGCAGCACCAGCGGGTAGATGATCACCGTGTACGGCAGCGCGAAGAAGCCCATCGCGCCCGCGCCGAACAGCAGCGCCGGCACGGCGACGAACGTGTAGGCCGTGTACAGGTCGCCGCCGATGAGGAACCAGGTGACCCAGGCGCCGAACTTGCGCCCGCCCAGCCCCCACTCGTCGAGGTTGTCCAGCGTCTCGCCGCGCTGCCAGCGCGACGCCGCGAACCCCAGCACCGTGACCAGCGCGAACAGTGCGGTGAAGACGGCCAGCTCGGTCCACTGGATCATCGCTCACCGTCCCGCGTCATGGCGTTGACGATCGCGACGCAGACCACGCCGACCGGCACCCACAGGAACTGCACCCAGTAGAAGAACGGCAACCCGAACAGTTGCGGCTCCACCGAGTTGATCCACGGCGTGACGAGCATCAAGAGCGGCACCAGCAAGAGCAGGTTCCAGGGACTGAACCGCCCCCGCCCCCGCGAAATCTCCACCACGGCGGGATGATAGCCCAAACGGCCTAACCCGCTCGCGTCCGAACAGCACTTAGTGACCTGGATGCTGTGCGGAGGGGGGTCCAGACAGCATCCAGGTCACTATGTGCGGGTCACGTGCCGAGGCGGAGCTTCAACGCCTCCAGCTCGTCGCGCATCGACGTGGGCAGCTTCGCGCCGACCTTGTCGAACCACGCCTCGATCAGCGGGATCTCGGCCCGCCACTCGTCCACGTCGACGGTCAGGGCGGCGGCCACGTCGGCGGCGTCGGCGTCGAGACCGTCGAGGTCGAGCTGCTCGGGCGTCGGGACGTGGCCGACCGCCGTCTCCTGCGCCGCGGCCGTGCCCTCCATCCGCTCGACGCACCACTTGAGGACGCGGCTGTTCTCGCCGAACCCCGGCCACAGGAACCGGCCGTCGGCGCCGCGGCGGAACCAGTTCACGTAGAAGATCTTCGGCAGCTTGTCGGCGTCCGCGCCCTTGCCGATGTTCACCCAGTGCTGGAAGTAGTCGCCGACGTTGTAGCCGAGGAAGGGCAGCATCGCCATCGGGTCGCGGCGCACCTCGCCGAGCCCGCCCTTCGCGGCCGCCGTCTTCTCCGACGACATCGTGGCGCCCATGAACGTGCCGTGCTGCCAGTCGCGGGCCTCGGTGACCAGCGGGACGGTGGACTTGCGCCGACCGCCGAACAGGATTGCCGAGATCGGCACGCCGCGCGGGTCCTCCCACTCCGGGGCGACCACCGGGCACTGCGCGATCGGCATCGTGTAGCGGGAGTTCGGGTGCGCCGCGGGGGTGCCGCGCTCGGGGGTCCAGTCCTCGCCGGTCCACGAGGTGAGGTGCTCGGGCGCGCCCTCCAGACCCTCCCACCACACGTCGCCGTCGTCGGTGAGCGCGACGTTGGTGAAGATGGAGTTGCCCGGCTCCATCGTGCGCATCGCGTTGGGGTTGGTCTTCCAGTTGGTGCCCGGCGCCACCCCGAAGAACCCGAACTCCGGGTTCACGGCATAAAGCCTGCCGTCGGGCCCGAACCGCATCCACGCGATGTCGTCCCCGACGGTTTCCGCGCGCCATCCGGGAATGGTCGGCTGGAGCATCGCGAGGTTCGTCTTGCCGCATGCGGACGGGAACGCCGCGGCGACGTAGTACGCCTTCTCCTCGGGGCTGATCAGCTTGAGGATCAGCATGTGCTCGGCGAGCCAGCCCTCGTCGTGCGCCATGGCCGAAGCGATGCGCAGCGCGTAGCACTTCTTGCCCAGCAGCGCATTGCCGCCGTAACCGGAGCCGTAACTCCAGATCTCGCGGGTCTCCGGGAAATGGCTGATGTACTTGGTGTCGCTGCACGGCCACGGCACGTCGGCGGCGCCGTCCTCCAGCGGGGCGCCGACGGAGTGCAGGCACCGCACGAAGTCGCGGTCGCCGAACAGGGGCAGGACGTCGGCGCCCATCCTCGTCATGATCTTCATCGAGGCGACGACGTACTCGGAGTCGGTGATCTCCACGCCGAGCATCGGCGGGTCGGCGTCGAGCGGGCCCATGCAGAACGGGATGACGTACATCGTGCGCCCGCGCATGCAGCCGCGGTACAGGTCGGTCATCGTCGTCTTCATCTCCGACGGCGCGACCCAGTTGTTCGTGGGGCCGGCCCCCTCGGCGTCGAGGGTGCAGATGAAGGTGCGCTCCTCCACGCGAGCCACATCGTCGGGGTCGGAGGCGGCCCAGAACGAGTTGGGCCTGCGCTGCTCGTCCAGCCGTACGAACGTGCCGGCGTCGACCAGCGTGCCGGTGACGCGGTCCCACTCGGCGTCCGATCCGTCGCACCACACGACCCGGTCGGGACACGTCAGTTCCGCGACCTCGCGCACCCAGGACAGCAGGCGTGCGTTCTCGGTCGGCGCTTCGTCGATACCTGGCACGATCACGGCTGTCACTGTGTCGCTCCGCCTCCTCGTCGGCGAGGCCGCCGGTGTTCAGGCCTCTGGGAATGCTGCCGCGCGCCCGGACCCAGGATCCGGACGTGGCGGCGAGTGATGAATATCGACGGTACCGCCGATCAACCGATTACCCCACCGCTGGGCGCTGTCGGCTGACTCACAAGACCGATTCGGGAATCGATTCAGAACGCTCGCCTGCGCCACCCGACCAGTGCAGATCGATGCAGTCGCGGGGCCCGGTGTGGAAGGGTCGGCAGGCGGGTACCCCCGCGCACCGCACCATGTCTCCAGGAGGACGCGATGTCGGACAACGCCGAGTACATCACCGTGCTGGTGATCGCCATCGGTCTGACGGTGTCCGTGGGGCGTCTCCTCGTGGTGGCCGGCGAGCCCTACCTGCTGGAGGTCTTCCGCGACCGCAAGGTCACCCGGTCGGTCAACATCCTGCTGTCGGTGCTGTTCCACCTGGTCACGCTCGGCGTGCTGGCCATCATCTCGGCCATCGACTTCGACCTCGCCAGCCAGCTGCAGACCATCGTCGTCAAGCTCGGCGTGGTGCTGATCGTGCTCGGCGCCGCCTACGGCATCTCCATGCTGGTGCTCATCCGGGTGCGCCAGCGGCGCCAGGCGGACCTCATCTCCCGCGAGGTGAGCCACAAGCTCGCCGAGCGCGGCCAGTCGAGCGAGCCGATTGTCACCTCACGCAGCGACGGCGGCCCGGTGCTGAACGACCCGGCACCCACGCAGGGACGCCCGACGCCCGAGCGCTGACCGCGCCGCCACCGGGAATCGCCCCGGGGAGGCCGCCGCCACCGGAACGGCGCCCCCGGGAGGACGCGACCTCCCGGCCCGTCACGGCCGTACGAGCAGCCAGCCGCCCGTGTGCCGAAACCAGGTGAAGCGCGCCGTCGCACGCGGGTGCGCCACGCCGTCGCACACCACCCGCGCGGGCAGGCAGCCCACCTGAACGGCACGCCCGACGGCGGACCCGCGGCCCGCGCGCGCCGCTTGCGGCACCGGGCGCGTCCGCCCGTCCGGCAACCGTCCCCCGCGCCCGGCCCGCACCGCGACACCGTCCGGTGTCGCGGCCACGACCAGCCGGGGCGTGCGCCCGCGCAGCACCAGCACCTCGTCGCAGTAGCACTCGCCGCGCAGTCCGCGGATCTCGCCGCGGCCGACCAGCACGCCGCCCACGTCGTCGCGGACCAGCGGGGACGGCCGGGCCGGGCCGTGCAGGGCGAGCCCGAACGCCGCCCGCCCCCGCGGCAGTCCCCAGGTGCGCGCCGCGGCCGAGGACCGCTCGACCGGCACGTACGCCACCTCCACGTCCAGTCGCTCGGTGCGCAGCAGCCGCACCAGCACGGCGGCGAGGTCTGCGTCGGTGCCGTGCACGACCAGGCGCCGGGGGTCGAGCTCGCGCAGCACGGGGTCGACGTCGTCGCGTCCGGGGCGGGCCGGCAGCGTCACCCTGGGCACCGTGGCAGCCAAACCACATTAAAGCCACC
>JBQTJE010000132.1:0-8071 GCA_052387455.1 Pseudonocardia sp. | reverse complement strand
GGCACCCGCGTCCCCCAGGGCGGCGCGGCTTTCCCCGGTGGCCGGCGCGCGGGGGCCGGGTTGGGCGGCGTCGACCGCGGCGTCGGCGACCCGCGCCGCGTCGTGGTGCGCTGCCGACGAGGCGCGCCGCAGGCGGAGCCCGGGGGGCGGCACGCGCGCCGGGTCGCGCAGGGTCGCGAGCAGGCCGCCGATCGACCGCCCGTCGGGGCCACTGCCGGGGACGGCGCCGTGCGGTTCGGCACTCCACAGCCGCAGGTAACGGGGCCGCAGCGGGCCGTAGACCGCGGCCGCGGCGCGGGTGAGCACGGCGACGTCGCCCGCCCGCACCGGGCGGCTCACGGGCGTGGCGTCGACGAAAGGCAGGCCGCCGTCGCCGCCCTCGAACCGGATGCTCAGCATCGCGGCGAGATCGTCGGTGACGGCCGTCCAGCGATTGAGCAGCAGCGACGGCGCCATCCCCGGGACCAGCTCGGCCCGCTGCGCGGCAAGGTCGAGATCGACCGCGAGGCGGATGTCGAGATCGTGTTCGCGTTCGAGCAGGTCGAGCCGCGTCGCGTCGTCCGTCCAGGTCCGGGTGAGCGGATGCTGCACGGCCAGTGCGTAGGCGGCGAGCTCGCGGGCGGTCGGCACCGAATCCATGGGGCGAGCCTAGGAGCATCACCCGAAGCGGTCGCATGATCGTGCCGTTCTGGATCAGTCGTTGATCGTCCGTAGGATGCGCCACGGACCGACGGGGGCGCGGCACGTGAAGGATCCGGTTGTCAACGACGTGACGACGCGATGTGTCGATCGTGATCGGTGGATTCAGATGTGCCGCGGGCACGGCCCGGCCTTCGCGTCGCCGGTGCACGTTTCCGGGCTGCTCACCGATCTGGCACCCCTGGAGGCCGGCCTGCGTGACGCCGTGCGCGGAGCGACCACACGCACCGGCCCCGAGGACCGTTCCGCCCCACGCCTGCGCGTCTACGAGGGCCACCGGCTGGACTACATGCTCGTGGAGCGGTGGACCGACTCCGCCTTCGACGGCGCGGACCTGGAGGCGTGGTTCAACCGGCTCGCGCCGCCCGGCGACGTCTGCCTGGCCTTCAACGAGATCGACGCGTGGTCGCCACTGCTGGCCGACCTGCTCGCCCGGGAGGTCACGCGGCCGCTCGCCGACGCGGTCGGGGAGCCCCGATCGGGCCTGGAGTGGTACTCGTTCGTCGGCCGGTCGGGCTGGACTCCGTTCGGTGTGCACCACGATCCGGAGCCGTCGCTGATCTTCCACCTGGGTCCTGCGCCGAAGACGGTGTGGATCTGGGATCCCGCGGACCTGGCGGAGCTGCCGCACGGGCGCCGCGTGACCCTCGAGTTCGCCCACCTGCTGCCCCGAGCCCGACACGTCATCGAGCTGCGGGCCGGGGACTTCCTTGCGATCCCGGCCTTCCACCTGCACGTCTTCCGCAATCTCGGGTACGCCGCGTTCCTCGGGCTCACCATCTTCCCGCAGGACCTGCGTCAGGAGCTCGCCAACGTCGTCATGCACCTGGCGCCGGCGACGGGCCCCGGGTACCGGGACGCGGAGGACGCCCGGGGCCTGATCCGGGCGGGCGCGCTGGCCGTGACCGGGTCGGCGGAGCGGGCGGCCGACGTCGCACACGCGCTCGACGTCGCCGAGAGACGGCTGCGTTCGACGGCCTGGACCCGCAAGCCGACCGTCCCCGCCCCGTCGACCCCGGACGAGCGCGTGGCAGGGACCTGGTTCGCGGTGACCGCGCGGCCTGTCGTCCCGGCCCCCGCCGGTGCCCGGCCAGGGTTGTTCGTGGGCGGCCGACGGGTCGGTCTGCCCGCCGGCTCGGACCCGGACGCGCTCGGGCGGGTGCTGGCGCCGGGGCGCACGATGAGGGGCGACGACCTGCTCGGTGTGCTGGCCGGGTGTGTGGGGTCGGCCTCGGCTCGGGCCCTGCTGCGCGCGCTGGAGACATGCGGCGGCGTCCGCTCACTCGGGGGTGCGGCGCGGTGACCGTCATGGCCGAGGTCCTGGCTGTTCTGGCTCCCGGCTTCGCCGACGGCCTGTCGCGGCGGTGCGTCACCGGTCACGTCCGCGGCCTCGCGGTCTCGGCCCGGCGCGGCTGGACGGTCGTCGAGGAGCTGCTGGCGACCGCGACGTTCGAGCCGGGGATGTTCCGGCTCGTCGCCGAGCGGGGACGGGTCGAGCCAGACCTCTACCTGCGCTCGGAGCTCGGCGGTGGCGTCCTGCGGCGGGCGCTTCGGCCGGAGGTGCTGGAGTACGAGCTCGCCCGTGGCGCCACGCTGACGGTCAACGGCGCCGATCGGCTGCATGCCGGCCTGCTGGCCGACCGCGAGGTGTTGGAGTACGCGGTCGGCCGGCTGGCCTGGTGCAACGGCTACCTGACCTACGCCGCGGCCTCCGCCTTCGGCCGGCACTCCGACGACCACGACGTCGTCGTCGTGCAGGCCGAGGGGCGCAAGCGATGGACGGTCTTCGCTCCCGGTACCGACGAGCCGGTCCTCGACCGTGACCTCCGGCCGGGTGACGTGCTGCACGTCCCGGCCGGCTGGGAGCACGTCGTCACCGGCCTCGGCGAGCCCACACTTCACTGGACCTTCGGATTCGTCGTGCCCAGCCGCGCTGACCTGCTGCTCGCCGAGCTGGGGCACCGGGCGAGTGCCGACCCGGACGCCCTGCTCGACCCCGGCACCTGGCCCACGGATCCGGCAGCTCTCGACGTCGCCGCCCGCTCCCGGGTGACCGAGCGCCGCACCGGGGCGAACCTGCCGTGGAGCCTCGGGGCCGCACTGCCCCCGCTGCACGCGTTGTGGGTGCGGTGGGCCGCGCGGCTGCCGCCGGTTGTCGCAGCGGGCGACGGCCGCCTCGATGTGTGCACGCTCGGCCGGCGCCTGCGCCTCGACGCCCGGCTGCGCGACGCGATGGACCTCCTTGCCCGGGGCGACCGCGTCCTCGCCGCCGAACTCGTCGGCGGCGAGGCTACGGAGCCGGTCGTGCGGGCCTTCCTCACGTGGTCGCTGCGGCATCGGCTCGTTCTCCTGGAGGAGGCACCGTGACCCCGGTGCCCAACGTCGGTTTCGAGACGATCACCCGTGCCGGTGGGCCGCACCTGCTGCACCCGCGCGAGGGCACGCTCGTCCGGCTCACCCCGCAGGTCCAGGCCGCTCTGGCCGACCCGACGGGGGCGGCGCCTCGGCTGCACCGGATCCGGCTCCTGGTGCCCGAGGCGGACGGGGCGCTCGCCGCGGGCGGTGTGGCCCGGCGCAGCGCCGTGCCGCTCGGACCGAGCTGGCACCTGACGCGCCCCGGCCGCGGCTGGGTGGTGATCGGCTGCGCCTACGCCGCCGGGTTTCGGCCCGAGGCCAACCCCACGTCGGGCGCGTTGTTGCTGCGCACCGGTCTCGCGCGCCGCCTGGACCTGGCCGCCCCGTCGGCGTGGTCATGGACCAGCCGGCGGACGCTGTCTGCGGCTGAGCTCGCCGTCCGCGACTACGGCGACGTGCTGCACGACGACGCCACCGACACCGCCGCCACCGTGCACGCGCGGCTGGCGTTCGCCGCACGCCAGGTGTGCGACGAGGGCAGCCGTCCGCTGGTCCTCGGCGGCGATCACTCCGTGGCCCACCCGGTGGTCGGTGCGGTGGCCCGGGCCACGCCCGGCCTGCGGCTGGTGCACCTCGACGCGCACGCGGATCGCGCCCCGCGCACGGGCGCTCCTGCAGCGCAGTGCGGGGACGTCGTCACCAGGTTGCTCGACTCCCATCCGGATCTCCGAGTCCTGACGCTCGGCGTGCGCGGCGTGGACTCCCGCTTCGCCGACGACGGCACCGGCCGCGTCGAGTACGTGACGGCAGCGGAGCTGCGCCGCGGCGACGGCACGGCCCGGCTGCGACGGTTCGTCACGGGCCACCGGGTCCACGTCAGCCTGGACGCTGACGTGCTCGACCCGGCGTTCGCGCCGGAGGTGGCCTATCCCGTGCCGGGCGGGCTCGACATGGGCGAGCTGCAGGACGTACTTGCGTCGGTCGCCTGCGAGGGGGAAGTCGTCGGCGCGGACGTCACCGAGGTCTGCGGTGGGACCGGGGTCAACCGCGCCGCGAGCGCGCTCACGCAGGCCGTCGTCGATCTTCTCGACCACACCGCCGTCGAGCGACGGGAGCACCCATGACGACGGACACCCAGCACCCGGTCCGGCACGGCCCGCGCCCGAGCAGGCGCTACCTGGCCGGGCAGATGACCTCCATGATCGGCGACGGCACCGTGGCGGTGATCTACGCGTTCGCCGCGCTCGCCGTGACGGAGTCCGGCTGGGCGATGCCCGCGGTGCTGCTCGGCCTGTGGGCGTCGCGGATGGTTTTCCTCGGGGCGGGCGGGCGGGCCGCCGATTCCGGCAATCCTGCGGCGGTCATGCTGTGGGCGGACGTCGTGCGGTTGGCGTCGCAGGTGTTCACCGCCGCGTGCTTTCTCATCGGGGAGCCGCGGCTGTGGCAGCTGGTCGCCTCGGCGGCCGCGTACGGGGCCGCGACGGCGTACTTCGTGCCTGCGAGCATCGTCATCCTTCCGCGTCTGGTGCCCGCCGACGAGCTGCAGCGGGTCAACTCCCGGCTGGGTCTGGTGCGCAACATCGGCCTGCTGGTCGGCCCGGCGATAGCCGCCGGGCTGTACGCCGCCGGCGGGGTGGCCCTGGCGCTGTCGGTGGACGTCGTGACGTTCCTCGTCAGCGTGGTGTGCCTCGCGTCCCTGGTGCGGGCGCTGCCCCGGCGGCCGGCGCCGCAAGCGGACCCCGCGGACGACGACTCCGACGACGTGGACGACGTCCCGCTGCGCGGCGCGATCCGGGTCCTCGCCCGGTACCCGGTGGTGGCCTGGACCGTCGCCGTGTGGTGTCTGGTGCAGATCGGCGTGGCGTCGGTCAACGTGCTGGGCCCGCTCGTGGCCCGCGACCGACTCGGTGGCATCGAGACGTGGTCCGTGCTCGCCACCGCCATCGCCGTCGGCGGCCTCGCCGGCAGTGCGCTTGCCGGCTCCTTGCGCACGCGTTCGCCGATCACGCTGGTGGTGGTACTGCTGGCCGTCCCGATGCCGCTGCAGCTACTGACCATGGCCTGGTGGCCCGGTGTGGTCCCGCTCGCGGTGCTGTTCGCGCTCACCTCGGCCGCGCTCGCGGTCTGCGGTGTGCTGTTCGAGACCTACCTGCAGCGTACGATCCCCCCGGACGTGCTCGGTCGCGTCGGTGCCGCGGAGTCGGGCCTCACCGCCACGATGGTCCCGGTCGGGCTGGCGGTCAGCCTGCCGATCGCGACGCTGGTCGGTGCGGCGGGGTTCCTCACCACGACGGCGGCACTGGTCGTGGCGATGGCGGTGCTCGCGCTCGTGGCGACCCGCCGAGTCGTCCCGGTGGCCGCCTCGTGAGCCTCGCCTCGCTCGGCTGGCCTACCGGCGTCGACCCCGGGTTCGTGGGTCCGGATGAGCGCCCGGGGCGCATCGCGATGGTGCACGGTGCGCACGCGGACGTTCTCTGGGTTCCCGGCGACATCGGCGCCGTCCGGTCCGGCACGTTCCCGCTCCGGCGCGACCTCGAGCTGCCGCCCGTCGCCGGCGACTGGGTCGCGCTCGACACCGACGGGCCGGTGCGGGTCGCGCCGCGGACCACCGCGCTGCAGCGCCCCGAGCCCGGGGGCAAAGGTATGCAGGTCCTCGCCGCCAACATCGATGTCGTCCTCGTCGTGGTGCCGATCGACCGCGGCATCAACACTCGGGCGCTGGAACGGCTCGGCGTGCTGGCGTGGGACAGCGGTGCCGAGCCGGTCGTCGTTCTCACCAAAGCCGACGCCGCGACCGACCCAGCGGCGGCCGCGGCGGAGGCGGAGCTGGTCCTGCCGGGCGTCACCGTCGTCGTCACGAGTGCGTGCGACGGCACCGGCCTGACGGCGCTGCGGGACCGGATGCGGACCGGGAGCACCAGCGCGATGCTCGGCGCGTCGGGTGCCGGGAAGACCTCGCTGCTCAACGCACTGGAGGGACGCGACGAGGCGGTGCGCCCGGTGCGTCGCGACGGCGCGGGCCGGCACACCACCAGTACGCGGCGGCTCTACCGGCTGCGCAGCGGCGGCGTCCTGCTCGACCTGCCGGGCATCCGGTCGCTCGCGCTGCACGCTACGGACGCCGCGGTCGACGACACGTTCGCCGAGATCGCCGAGCTCGCGCGCGGGTGCCGGTTCCGCGACTGCACCCACGCCGGCGACCCGGGGTGCGCGGTGGCGGCGGCGGTCGCTGACGGCGCGCTGCCCGCGCGCCGCCTCGACGGCTGGCGCGCGGTCCGGCGGGAGATGGCATTCCTGGCCCGGCGCGACGATCCCGCGGCGATGGCGGCTCAGCGGGCGGAGTGGAAGCGGATCACCAAGGCGTCGAGGCGCGACCGGTGACCGTCGCGCGCGTCGACCGGCTGCCGCCGGCGCTGGCGCCCGGGCACGATCCGCTGCTCGTCCCGGCATGCACAGCAGGTTGGCCGGTGCAGGAGCTCGTGGACGTCGGCGGCCTCGCCGAGCGTTTCGGCGACGTCGAGATCGTCGCCCGCGACGGGCCATCCGAGTGGCGCGTTGCCGTCCGGGAGTTCCTGGCGTGGTGCGCCGATCCGGGCGCGGACCGCCGTTGGTACGTGAAGGACTGGGTGGTGTCCGACCGCATCGCCGAGCTGGTGGGCGGGCCGCTACCCGCCGCGTTCGAGTGCTGGCTGGACCTGCTGCCACCCGGATACCGGCCGCGCTGGCAGTGGCTGTTCGCCGGTCCTGTCGGGTCGTCGTCCCGCCTGCACGTCGACGTCATGTGCTCGACCGCGTGGAACGCGCTGCTGCGCGGCCGTAAGCGCTGGCGGCTGCTGTCACCGGCTGCGGCAGCCCGGGAGGGCTTGCTGGAGCCGGCGGTCGCGGCGGCCTGCGACTCCCGGCCGCGTGTGGTCGAGCTGGATCAGGTGGCCGGGGAGTGCCTCGTCGTACCCGCCGGCTGGGCTCACGAGGTGGTCAACGTCGAGTGGTCGATCGCGCTGACCGGCAACTTCGTCAACGCGAGCAATGTGCGTGCGGTCCGCGCTCTTCACGAGGACGCGGACCGCACGGCGTGGCTGACGCTGCTGTCCCGGTTGGAACGGAGCGTGGCCACCTCGGCTCGCGGTTGCCTCACGTAGCCGACCGTCTCCGGCCGGGTGAGGAAGCGCGGGTTCGCCCCGGCCCGCGCCGCTAGGTTCGACCGGTGGACACGTTGCTGTTCGTCGTGCTGGCGATCCTCCCGGTGCTGGCGCCGCTGGTCGGTGCCATCGTGTTCGTGCGGCCAACCCGTGGGCGTGCCGACGCGGCCGTCGCGCAGCTCGGGGCGGACCGGCAGGAGCCGGCGAACTCGCTCGGGTTCACCTCGCTCGGGAAGGTGCAGGTCCGCGGCAACTGCACGCTAGGCCTGGACGGGCGCCGCCTCGTCGTCGCCCAGTGGGTGCCCGCACGGACGACGGAGATCCCGCTCGACCGCATCGTCGAGGTCGACATCACGCGCAGGACGTGCCGGGTGATCCGCTCGACCTCCTAGCCCTAGGCCTCCCGGATCCTGGTCCAGTACTTCACCATCCGCACGCCCAGCCCGGGGTCGGGGCTCTTCACGCACTCCACGTGGACGATCCCGTAGTCGGTGCGGGCGAGCAGGTCGGCCCGCATGGCGGGCGCGGTGACCTCGATGTTGAGCCGTTCCCGGACGCCCGTGACGCCGAGCAGGGACAGCACCGCCGCCGGGTCGTCATCGGTGAGGATCTTCATGGCGTCGTCGTAGACCGGGCCCGATCGTCGCTCGACCGTCATCGCGTCCCCTCGGCCCGGCCGGCGGGGTGCCGGCGAGGGGAGGCTATGGGGGTGGTCCGCCAGAACCGGTGATCGCGGCTTGACCTTGACGTCGCGTCAAGTTCTACCGTGTTTCGTACCGACGGAAACGGGGGTGGGCACGGTGGAGTGGTCGATCCAGGAGATCGCGCGCGCCGCCGGCACCACCAGCCGCACGTTGCGCCACTACGGCGACGTCGGC
>JBQTJE010000131.1:0-2609 GCA_052387455.1 Pseudonocardia sp. | reverse complement strand
TCGACGTCGTCCATGCAGCCACCCTGGCACTGATCAGGGGGTTGTCGGGCGCCGACCCGCCGGGCACAGCGTCAGGGGGCCCGGATGGGGCGGTGGCGGAGGCGGACGGGAATCGAACCCGCCTGGCCGAGATGCTCGGCCACGTCGGTTTTGAAGACCGCGAGGGCCACCAGGCACCCATACGCCTCCAGGACCCGGTCAGCCGACCGGGCGCAGCGCCTCCGGCACCCCGTCGGCGACCTCGAAGAGGGTGAGCAGGCCGGTGGCCTCCAGCGCGCGGGTGACGATCCGCGAACCGGGCACCAGGCGCAGCGTGTGCCCGCGCCGGTCGGCGTCGTCCTTCGCCGCGACGAGCACCGCGAGCCCCGCCGAGCCGAGGAAGGTGACCTGCGAGAAGTCGAGCACCAGCAGCGCCGCCACCGGCAGGTGCTCGTCGAGCTGCGCCCGGAGCACCGGTGCCGTCAGCGTGTCGATCTCGCCGACCACGTGCACGACCACCGCGGCGTCGCCGTGCGGCACCACGTCGAAGCGCACCACCTCGCCGACGTCGCCGCTGTCGCCGGGCACTGCGTCGGTGTCGACGGGTCGATCGGTCATGCGCACCTGCTCCTGTCGACGCACGCGGGGCGCCCCGGCCGGCGACCCGCCGCTCTCAACCCTACGGCCGCGGCGGCGCCCGGTGCACGCAGCCCCCGTCGCGCCGGGTTTGCCGGGCGCGGTGCGCGGGTACCGGACGGCGACGGCCACACCCGGAGGTGGAGAGATGCCCCGCAGCAACGAGCGCGCCGACATCGAGCGCATCAGCCAGGTGCTCGCCGGGCTCGACTGGCCCGCGGCGAAGTGGCAGCTCATCTCCTACGGGGAGGAGTACGGCGCCGACGCGGGGACCCGCGCCCAGCTCTGGGCGCTGCCGCCGGGCACGTACCCGTCGCTGCGCGGGGTGCTGGTCGCGATGGGTCTCGTGGGCACGATGCGGTCGTTGCGGCGCCCCGCCGTGCTCGCCCGGCGCCCCGTCCCGGCTCCCGCTGACGCCCCGTCCCTGCGACGCCCCGTCCCTGCGACGCCCCGTCGCTGAGGCCCCGTCGTTGACGCCCCGTCCCTGACGGTTCGAGCGACGCGGTCCGGCGCCGGGGGTGCCGGACACCGCTAGGTTGCGGGACGTGAACAGCCCCGTGCCCGCCGGTCCGGTCCCCGCCCGGCGACCGCGCGCGGCGATCGTCGTCACGGGCAGCGAGTTGCTCACCGGTGCCGTCGCCGACCGCAACGGGCCGTGGCTGGCCGGGCGGCTCGCCGACCTCGGGTTCGAAGTGGCGCACGTGCTGCTGGTCGGCGACCGGCCCGGTGACCTCGCCGCCGCGCTCGACCACGTCGCCGCCAGCGCGCTCGTGCTCACCAGCGGCGGCCTGGGCCCCACGGCCGACGACCTCACCGCCGAGGTGGTGGCGCGGTTCGCGGGCGCCCCGATGGAGCCGGACGAGGCGTTGCGGGCGCACATCGCCGCGCGGGTGGCGCAGTGGGCACGGCGCAACGACGTGCCGCCGGGGATGACCGCGGCGCTGGACGAGGGCACCCGCAAGCAGGCGCTGGTGCCGGCGGGTGCGGACGTGCTGGCGCCGGTGGGCACCGCGCCGGGGCTGGTGCTGTCGCGTCCCGGCGGCCCGCTGGTCGTGGTCCTGCCCGGGCCGCCACGGGAGCTGCAGGGCATGTGGCCGTCCGTGCTGGAGGCCGGGCCGGTACGCACGCTGCTGGCGGGCGTCCCCGCCGCGGCGGCGCGCTCGCTGCGTTTCTTCGGGCTCCCCGAACCGCAGATCGCCGCCACGTTGCGCGAACTGGCCGCCGACCACGACCTCGACGCCGTCGAGGTGACGACCTGCCTGCGCCGCTCGGAGCTGGAGCTCGACCTGCGGCCCCGCCCGGGCGCGGAGGCCGCGGCCGTCGCGCTGGCCGACGCGATCGCGCGCCGGCACCCCCGCGAACTGGTGAGCGCCGACGGCACCGCGACCGACGAGCTGCTGGCCCGGGCGCTGCTCGACGGCCGGCGCTGCGTCGCGACGGGCGAGTCGTGCACCGGCGGGTTGCTGGCCGCGCGGCTGGTGGACCGGCCGGGCTCGTCGGCCTACGTCGCGGGTGGCACCGTGGCCTACTCCAACGAGGCCAAGATCTCCCAGCTCGACGTCCCCGCGGCGCTGATCGAGGAGTTCGGCGCCGTGTCCCCGCAGGTGGCGCGCGCGATGGCGGACGGTGCGCGGGCCCGCTTCGGCGCCGACGTCGGGATCGGGATCACCGGCGTCGCCGGCCCGGACGGTGGCACCGAGGCCAAGCCGGTGGGGTACGTCTGCTTCTGCGTCACGACCGGGGACGGCGTGGTGCTCGCCCGCGACCCGGTGCTGCCGGGCGACCGGGCCGACATCCGCGAGCGTGCCACCGACGTGGGCATGCACCTGCTGCTGCGGGTCGTGGCCGGGCGGGCGGCGGGTCGGCGGGCGGGGTAGGCGCCGGGCGCGTGCGGCGGCCGGCGCCCCGGGCGTTCGGACCGGGCGGTCGGCGGACTTCCCGCCCGCGCACGCGCCGCCCTGCTGGCACGCGCACGTGCCGCGCGCGCGGCAGCC
>JBQTJE010000130.1:0-26723 GCA_052387455.1 Pseudonocardia sp. | reverse complement strand
GCGACGGCGTCGACGTAGTCGGGGGTGCGCCGCGCGATCTCGTCGTCGACGATCTCGCGGGCGGCGACATGGTTGTCGTCGACGATCGTGGCGACCCGGCGCGGGGTGAACGCCTTCGACACGACGGTACGCAACCCGGTGTGCGCCTTCCCGTCCATGTTGACCATCGACTCGCCGAAGACCGTCCGCACCCAGGCCGGCGGCTCGGGGGTGGTCACCGCGGGCTCGCTGGAGAACAGCGCGTCGTTCTTGCTGACCGCGACGACGTCGGCGTGGCGTACCAGCGCGTGGTAGCCACGACCGCCGGGCGGGGCGACGTACACCGGCCGGTCCAGCCGGCGCAGGCGGGCGAAGACGTCGCGCCGCTCGTGCTCCGGACGCTCCCAGAACGCCGGGTCGGCGAGGTCGCCCGCCAGTGCGGTGACCTCCGTGCTGCCGGCCGCGCTGTCGTGATCGGACATGGCGGCCAGTCTGCTCCGTCCGGGCGCGCCGAGGAAGCGGCCGCTGGTCAGCACCGGCGGCAGTGACCATAATCCCGACCGGGCCGCGGGCGCGGCCGGTGAGGGGGCGGGCGTGACACGGACGGCGGCGTCGCGGCCCGGGCTCGACCTCGGCGACGGCTGGGAGGCGCGGGTGCACCGCGCCGACACCGCCCTGCACGACGTCGCCGACGAGTGGGCGGCCCTGCACGCCCGCTGCCCGCACGCCACCCCCTTCCAAACCCCGGCCTGGCTCACCGCATGGTGGCGGCACTACGGCAGCCCCGGTGCGCTGCGGTTGACGGTGGTGCGCCGCGACGGCGTGCTCGTCGCACTCGGCGCGTTCCACGCGACCCGCGGCGGGCAGGTGCTCGGCCCGCTGGGCGGCGACCTGTGCGACTGGACCGACGTGCTCGCCGACCCGGCCCACGAGCGCCCCGCCCTCGACGCGCTGTCGGCCGTGCTGCTGTCCACCCCCGGCTGGCGGGTGCTGGACCTGCCCGAGGTGCGCGCGGACGCGGTCGCCCTGCGCTGGGCGCAGCGCTGGCGGGGGCCGGTGCGCCACGAGATCGGCTCGATGTGTGCCAATGTGGCGACCAGGCCGTTCGAGGACGTCGTCGCGGCGATCCCCAGCTCCTCCACCCGCCAGTCGATGCGCCGCTCGCTGCGCAAGATGGACGGTGCCGGGCTCACCGAGGCGCCGGTCGGGCCCGCGGACGCCGAGGCGGGCGTGCGGCGGTTGCTCGCGCTGCACGAGCAGCAGTGGCGCGAGCGCGGCGGCATGAACCCCGAGCACGGGCGCCCACGGTTCGCCCGATTCCTCGCCGCGGCCGTGCCGGACATGGTCGAGCGCGGCCATGCCACGCTCACCGACTACAGCCTCGACGGGCAGGTCGTCGCCACCAACCTCAACCTCGTCGGGGCGGACGTCGTCGGCGGGTACCTCTACGGGGCCCGGCCCGACCTGTTCGGCCGCGTGAACGTCACCGCGATGCTCATGCGCACCGCCCTGGGCACCGCCGTGTCCCGCGGCGCCGCGACGTTCAGCATGCTGCGCGGCCGGGAGACCTACAAGAGCACCTGGCAGGCCGTCGAGGCGCCCAACCGGCGGGTGCTGCTCGGGCGTCCCGGCCGCCCCGAGGTCGCCGCCTACGCCGCGGCCGTGCGGGCCCGCAGCGCGCTCGCCGACGCGGCCCGGGCGAAGGCGCCCGCGGTCCGGGAGGGGCTGCTCAAGGCCCGCACCTACGCCCGCAACCCGGCGCTCGCCCGCGCCGAGCTCGCCGCGGCGGCCCCCGCCGTGCGTGCCAAGCTCGCCGAGCGGCTGCACCGCAACAGGTAAGCCGGAACAGGTAAGCCCCGGGGTGACAGAACCCTTACCCGGGGGAACAGGACCCTGCCCCTCGCGGCGATGTCGAGCAATCGCCGATCAGACGACTCTGAGTCCCGTCAGAAACGAGCCGGACACCACCGGCGGGGACTCGGAGGGTCATCATGAGCGCAGCGGCCACCACCGGCACCCTGGTCCTCGACACCCGCAACCCCGCCCGCACCGGCACCGCCACCCCGTCGGTGCTGCACGTCTCCCAGCCCGTCGACGGCGGCGTCGCCCGCTACGTCGTCGAGGCCGCGACCGACCAGATCAACCGCGGCTGGACCGTCACCGTGGCCTGCCCCGACAGCGGCTGGCTGGCCGGCGAGCTGCACCGCCGCGGCATCTCGCACGTGACGTGGAACGCCCGCCGCTCACCAGGCCCGTCCGTCGCCGCCGAGACCGCCCGCCTGCGCCGCATCGTCGACGACGTCACCCCCGACCTCGTGCACCTGCACTCAGCCAAGGCCGGCCTCGCCGGGCGCCTGGCGCTGCGCGGCGCGCTGCCCACCCTGTTCCAGCCGCACGGCTGGTCCTGGCTGGCGGCCACCGGCACCCTCGCCACCCTGTCCCGCGGCTGGGAGCGCCTGGGCGCCCGCTGGGCCGACCGCGTCGTCTGCGTCGGTGACGGCGAGGCCGCGCAGGCCGGGACCGTCGCCGTGGGTCGCCTCGCCGTCGTCCGCAACGGTGTCGACGTCCGCCGCTTCCGCGCCGCCGACCTCGCCGCCCAGCGCGCCGCGCGCGCCGAGCTGGGCCTGTCCGCCACCGCGCCGCTCGTGGTCTGCCCGGCCCGCTGGGCCCGCCAGAAGGGCCAGGACGTCCTGCTGGCCGCGTGGACCGCCGTCCGCGCGCAGTGCCCCGACGCGCAGCTCGCCCTGGTCGGCGGCGACGCGCCCGCCGACGTCGAGCTGCCCGCAGGTGTGCGGCTGGTCGACGACGTCACCGACATCCGCCCGTGGCTCGCCGCCGCCGACGTCGTCGCCCTGCCGTCGCGCTGGGAGGGCCTGTCGCTCGCGCTGCTGGAGGCCATGGCCACCGGTCGCTCCACGGTCGTCAGCGACATCCCCGGCCTGGCCGAGATCGTCGACGCCCACGTCGGCGCCGTCGTGCCGGTCGAGCAGGCCGACGCGCTCGCCGCCGCCCTCGTCGCGCGGCTGACCGACCCGTCGCTGGCGATGGCCGAGGGTGCCGCGGCCGCCGCGAAGGCCACCGCCGAGCTGGACTCCCGGATGACCTTCGACCGGCTCGCCGAGCTGACCGCCGCCGTCGCCGCCGAGCGCGCCCCGGTCGCCGCCTGAACCGTTCAGCCGCCGAACGCCTCCTGCAACGCGGCCGCCGACTGCGGATTGGCACAGGTGTTGCTCTCCGGCCCCAGCGCCAGCACGGTGTGCGGGCAGTAGTTGGTGTAGGTGCTGTAGACGGTGTCGTGCGACCGGATCCACGCGACCATGTTGCGGATGTACTCCGGGTTGTCGCCGTTGCGGAACAGGCCCCACTCCGGGAACGAGATCGGCTTGCCGCGCTGGGTGGCGAAGTCGACGTGGTCCTGCAGGCCGTAGTCCTCGGAGACGAAGTCCTCCCACGTGCCGCCCGAGGGCTGGTCGTAGGTGTCCATCCCGATGATGTCCACGACGTCGTCGCCCGGGTAGCACTCGGTCCAGGCGATGGCGTCCCTTCCGCGGCTGGGGTTGAAGTCGAACAGGAACCGCTGCCCCTCCACCGAGCGCATCGAGGCGACGACGCGGCGGAAGAACTGCTGCCACGCCGGCGGGTTGGGTGCGCACCGGTGCGAGTAGGTGGTGCCGTTCATCTCCCAGCCGGGCACGATCACGGCATCGGACAGCCCGAGCTGCACCAGCCGCTGCCCGAGGGTCTGGTAGATGCCGTCGAACTCGCCCCCCGCGCCCGCCGCGAGCAGGTTCGACACCTGCTCGTCGGTGAGCGCCTGCCCGCCCTGGCGGGCCTCCTGCTCGCTGGCCTCGTTGGGGGCGGCCATCGGCACGTTGAGCACGAACAGGCCGTCGGGGTTGTCCGCCTTCCAGCGCGCCCACGGCTGGAGCAGCTGTGGCGAGCCGGTGACGTCCTGGAAGCTGTTGCCCGGCAGGTAGGTGTGGCCGACCTGGAGCGGGGTGCCGCCGAGGAACTCCTCGAACGCCGGGATCCGCTCGATGCCGAGCTCGTCGGAGCCGAGGAACACCCCGAAGAGCTGGCGTTGCCCGGCCGCGCCCGTGCCGGGCGCGACCGGTACAGGTGAGGACATCGGGCTCGGTGTCAACCGGTCGTAGATCAGGTTCGCGCAGCCGCCGCACAGCGCCAGCACGGCGACGACCGCTGCCGCCGTCCGTACGCGCCGTGCCGGCGGGCGCTGCCGCGCCCCGGGCCGGTCCTTCGGCATCCGATCGCCCCCCGCGAGAGCCGGTCGCCGTGGGTGCGGCGAAAGTGCGGCGAGTCTATCGGTTCGTCAGACCATTCCGAGCGCGACGAGCAGGTCCGCGAGCAGCACGTCGGGCGCCCGTCCCGGCAGGCCCCTGGCGACGAACCACTCGCCGATCCGTGCAACGTCGCGGTGCAGGTAGTCGGGGCCGCGCGGGTTGGCGACGACCTCCACGACCTGCGGCAGGTCGATGAGGACCAGCCGGTCGCCGTCGACGAGCAGGTTGTAGGCCGAGAGGTCGCCGTGGGTCCAGCCGCGCCGGGCCAGGCCGTGCAGGGCGGCGACGAGCTGGTCCCACAGCGCGACCAGCTCACGGGGCTCCGGGCGCACCTGCGCCAGCCGGGGCGCGGCCGCCCCGTCGGGGGTGCCCACGAACTCCAGCATCAGCTCGGTGCCGCCGACCTGCACCGGATACGGCACGGCCACGCCGTCGGACCACAGCGCGGCGAGCGCGCCGAACTCCGCGTCGGCCCATTGCCCGGAGAGCAGGTCAAGGCCGAAGCCGGTACGCCGCGCCATCGCGCGCATCTCCCGCGACCGGCGCACGCGGCGGCCCTCCAGGTAGCCGGCGTCGCGGTGGAACATGCGGTGCTCGGCCGTGCGGTAACGCTTGGCCGCCAGCAGGCACCGGCGGTCTGTGCCGGGGACCGCGCGCTCGACGAGGTGGACGTCGGCCTCCTTGCCGGTCTTCAGCACGCCCCGCTCGGTGTCGACGGCGGCGTGGTCGGTGACGACCCACGCCGGGCGGGGGACCGGTCCGTGCCGGGCGCCGTCCCAGGTGGACCAGCGGTCGCCTTCGGGCGGCGCAGCGGTGTCGGTGGTGTCCCAGACCGGCGGTGCGGTGCGGGAGCGGGCGGGCGCCTCGTCTTCGTCGATGCGGCGGCGCCTGCGGCGGATGGGTTCGGTGAAGCGGTCGTGCTCGCGCAACGGGGTCTCCATGAGGTGGGCCCCGCGCGCGGGTCAGCGCGGCGGCGGGGCGGGGATCGGACGCGGGCGTGCCGTGCTCGGGCACGCGGCGGACCGGGGTGTGGTGGACACGGGACACCTCCTCGTCGCGATCGGGCCGGACACCTGCCGGCGTGCACACCGTGGCCGACGGCCCGGGCGGCGCGCAACGCCTTATCGCGATGGCCCGCCGGGCCGCGCCCTTCGTCGTGTCGGGGCCGCGGACTCGCCGTGTCGGGAACGCGGACTCGCCGTGCTCGGAACGCGGACTCGACGGGTCGGGAACGCGGACTCGCGGGATCAGGCGGGGACCACGAGTTCCAGGGTGTGCGGGTCGGGGCGGTCCACGCGCATTCCGGCGCGGCGGGCGAGCGCGGCCACGCCGGCGGCGTCGGCGGGTTCGGCGCGGGTGCCGGCGAGCAGCCGGGCGAACCGGCCCTTGTGCGCCTTGTTGAAGTGGCTGACCACGGTGCGCCGGCCGTCGGGGTGCTCGGCGAGGACGGTGGCGCGCACCGCGCCCGGCACCCGGCCCAGCGCCGCGTAGGAACCCGAGCGCAGGTCGACCACCAGCTCGCCGGTGCCCGCGAGCACCGGTTCCAGGGCACCGCGCCAGCGCGCGGCGAGTGTCGGCGATCCGGGCAGTGCCGAGCCGGCCGAGAGCCGGTAGGTGGGAATCGGGTCGCCCGCGCGCACCAGCCCGAACAGCGCCGAGCCGACGACCAGCCGCGCCCTCGCCCGCGCCGCCGCCGCGCCGCGCAGGGAGCCCGCGTCGAGCGCCTCGTAGAGCACGCCGGTGTAGCGGTGCAGCGCGGGCCGGGTCGGCGCCCGCCACAGCGCAGCGTTGCGCTCCACCTCGGCGTCCTGGCGCTGCGACAGGCCCAGCGCCGCCCGGGCCGCCGGCAGGTCCGCGGCCAGCTTCACCAGCTCGTCGACGAGCTCGCGGCGGGTGGCGCCCAGCTCGGGGAACGACAGCGCGTCGAGGTCCAGGGGCGCGCCGTCGCCACCGTCGAGCTTGGTCTCCGACGGCGGGAGCAGGACGAGCACGCCGCGCAGGGTAGCCCGCGCGTTGCATCGAGTCGTCGCAGCCGCACCGGGCGGCGGGTGCCGGTCGTGTCGCGGCGTGCGGGGGCGCGTCGATGCGGGGCGCGTCGATACCGGGGTGCCCGGACAGCCGGCCGTGGACGGACTCCGCGGACGGCGCCGCCATGAGTGACCGCACTCTCGGCTGCCCCCGCTGCCCCCGCCGGCCGCGCCCACCGCCCCCCGAGCGTGCGCTCAGGCCGACCGGCGGCCGACGGACTGCACGGTCGCGGGCCGCACGGTCGCGGGCCGCAGCGTTGCGGGTTGCCGGGATCGTCAGCTGCGGCTCGGTCGTCCGGGCCCAGCACGCGCGTCGGCTCGGCGAGGTCGTCGTCGGCGACGGGGCCGTCGCTGCCGGGCAACGTGTCGGCCATCGGGACGATCCGGGTGACCGCGCGGGGGCGGCGGGCGTCGATACTGCGGGGGTGAGCATCGCGCTGGACCGCCCCCCGGCCACCGGCGCCTGGCGCGAGGGCGACCATCCCGGGCGCAGGCGGTGGGTCGCCCTCCCCGGGCCGTTGCGCCTCGACGCGGGCGGCGAGCTGCCCGATGTCCGGATCGCCTACGAGACGTGGGGGACACTGCGCCCCGACGGCGGCAACGCCGTGCTCGTGCTGCACGCCCTCACCGGCGACAGCCACGTCGCGGGCCCCGCCGGGCCGGGGCACCCCACGCCCGGCTGGTGGGAGGCGGCGCTCGGGCCGGGGCGGGCGCTGGACCCGGCGCGCTGGTTCGTCGTCGCCCCGAACATCGTGGGCGGCTGCCAGGGCAGCACCGGTCCCGCGTCCACGGCCGCCGACGGGCGGCCGTGGGGCAGCCGGTTCCCGCTGGTCACCGCTCGCGACACGGTCCGGGCCGAGGTGGCGCTGGCCGACGCGCTGGGCGTGCGGCGCTGGGCCCTGGTCGTCGGCGGCTCGCTGGGCGGGATGCGGGCCCTGGAATGGGCGGCGACGCAGCCCGCACGGGTGGCGCGGCTGTGCCTGCTGGCCTGCCCGGCGGCCACCTCGGCCGAGCAGATCGCGTGGGCCGCCCCGCAGCTCGCGGCGATCCGCACCGACCCCGGCTGGCACGGCGGCGACTACCACGACCGGCCGACCGGCCACGGCCCGCACGTCGGGCTCGGCAACGCCCGGCGGATCGCGCACCTGAGCTACCGCAGCGCCTACGAGCTGGCCGCCCGCTTCGGCCGCGACCCCCAGCCGGGGGAGCACCCGTGGCGCGGCGGCCGGTACGCCGTGGAGTCCTACCTGGACCACCACGCCGCGAAGCTCGTGCACCGTTTCGACGCCGCCAGCTACGTGCGGCTCACCGAGCTGATGAACGCCCACGACGTCGGGCGCGACCGCGGTGGGGTGGCGGCGGGCCTGGCCCGGGTCACGGCACGCACCGTCGTCGCGGGGGTCAGCTCGGACCGGCTCTACCCGCTGGAGCAGCAGGAGGAGCTGGCAGCCGGTATCGCGGGCGCCGGGGAGCCGCGGGTCATCGACAGCCCCTACGGCCACGACGGGTTCCTCATCGAGGCGTCCGTCGTGGACGCGATGCTGAGCGAGCTGCTCGCCCGCTGACGAGACCGAGCCGGTGCGTGCGGGATCTATCCCTGCACCCCGCGATGTCCCTACGCTGGCGTCGATATCCCCGGACGAGGGAGGCGTGGCGATGACCCAGCGACCCCCGGTCCAGCCGCCGTACCGCGGCGGCCCGCCGGCACGCCCCGGTCCGCCGCCCGGCCCGCCGCGCGGCCCCCATCGACCGGCCGCCGCGCCCCCGCCACCGCCCTACCTGGCCACCGCGCCCACGGTGCCGCACCGGCTGCCCCGGATGCCGCGGCGGTTCCCGTTCGGGCTGGTCGCAGGCATCGCGGTGATCGTGTTCATCCTGCTCACCAAGCCCACGATCATCGTCCAGACCCTCACGACGCCGGTCGCGCTGCTCATCGTGGCCGCGATCGTCGGTGCCCTGCTGCTGACCCCGCCCGTGCTGCGGCGCCTGCGCACACCGCCGGCGGCGCGCGCCGTGGTCGTCGGGGTGGCCTGGCTGGTCGCGGGCTACCTGCTGATCTGGCCGTTCTACAGCGACTACCTGTTCCCCGCGCCGGTCAGCCAGGCCGCCGCACCGGTGCAGATACCGGCCACCGGCGGCGCATCCGCATCCGCGGCCGTCTCGGGGGAGTTCGCCGGCCTCGACGGCCACCGCGGGTCGGGGGAGGCGAGCCTGATCCAGGTCGCCGACGGCACCTACGTCGTGCGGCTGGCCGGCGTCGACATCGGGTCCGGCCCCGACCTGCGGGCCTATCTCGTGCCCGGCGCCGGCCGGGAGTCGCCGGGGGAGGGTGCGGTCGAGCTGGGCAGGCTGGGCAACTCGGTGCGCGGCGACGTGAACCTCCCGGTGCCGGCCGGGACGGACGTGGCCGCGGGTGAGCCGTACACGGTGCTGGTCTGGTGCCGGCCCTTCATGGTGCCGGTGGCCGGGGCGACGCTGGCCTGACGGCGATGTCGACCCCGTACCCCGGCGCCCGCGTCGACGCGGCCCGCGCGGTCGTGCTGCCCGGCCCCGGCGCCGTGGTGCGGTTGCCGGGACTGTTGTGCCTGCTGTGCCTGCCCGGCGGCGACGACGACCCGGGGACGGGCGCGCTAGCCCGGTTCGTGGAGATCTGCACGGAGAACTCCGCCGCCCACCCGGCCGCGCCGGGGCGCCCGCTGGCCCGGCGGTTCGCCCGGTGGCTCGGGACGCTCGACCCGGGGCCCGACTTCGGTACGGTGGCGGCCACCGAGTCCGGCATCGCGATCTTCTTGCACGGCGCGGTGGACGCCGTGGTCGGTGGCGAGCGGTACTCCGCGCGGGAGTCCGGGGCGTGGCTGGACCGACTGCTGCCCTACCCGGCGGGGCCGATCGTGCTCGTGGCGGCCGGGGAGCCCGTACCCGGCAGCGGGCGCCGTGGCGTGTTCGACCTGCGTGGCGGGGTCGTTCCGGCCGGCGCGGTGCTGCTCGTGCCGCGCTCGGGCACCCTGCCGTCGGTGCTCGCCACCCCGGCCATCGCGGTGTCTGTGTCGGCTGTGTCGGTGTCCCAGGGCGCCGAGCCCGACCCGGTCGCGACCCCGCCGTCGCCGCTGCCCGCGCTTGCCGAGCCCGCCCTTCCCGAGCCCGCGAGCGCCGGGCACCCCGTGGTGGCGGTGACACCCTCGGGCGCCTGCACCCCGGCCGCAGCGCGGCGCGTCTCGGCGATCCTCGGCGTGGACCCCGACGAGCCCGCGCGTCCCCCGCTCGACGGCGGCGCGCGGTCGCAGCGGCCGACCCCGCACCGCAGGCCCGCGGTCCTCGCCCCGGACGAGCAGCCGACGCTCCTGTCGGCGCCGGGTTCGGCCGCGAACGGCGACACCCCGATGGCCTACGGCTACCGCTGCGCCCGCGATCATCTCAACGACCCGCGCAACCACTTCTGCACGGTCTGCGGGATCCGGATGAACGAGCGCACCGGGGTGATCGAGGTCGGGGTGCGTCCGCCGCTGGGGTTGCTCGTCTTCGACGACGGCTCGACCTACACCGTCGACACGGACTACCTGCTCGGCCGGATGCCGGAGACCGATCCGCGGGTGGTCGGCGGGCAGCTGCGGCCGCTGCCGGTCGACGATCCCGACGCGCAGCTCTCGCGGGGGCACCTGGTGATCCGGGTCGACGGGTGGGACGTCACGGCGACCGACGAGTCGCGCAACGGGACGCTCGTGGCCCGCTCGCCCGAGGAGGCCTGGTCGCGGCTCACCCCGCGCCACCCGCTGCGGCTGCTGCCCGGCACCCGGGTGCGCGTCGGCGGCCGCAGTTTCGTGTTCGAGTCCCCGTCGGGGGTCCGGTGACGGGCAGCTACCGTGTCGGCGGGGGTGGTGCGAGGTGACGGCGTTCCTGGAGGTCTGGCGACCGGCCGGGTCCGACCTGGTCCCGCTCGCCGGGGAACGGGTGACGATCGGTCGCTCGGAGGACAACGACATCGTGGTCGCCGACGACGGCCAGGTCTCGCGCGTGCACGCCGTGCTCGAACCGCTGGCCGGCGGGTGGAGCGTGCGGGACGTCGGGTCCAGCAACGGCACGTTCGTCAACGGCAAGCGCCTGTCCGGCGAGGTGCTGCTGGACCCGGGTGACGAGGTACGGGTCGGGCGCACCCGGATCGTGCTGCGCGGCAACCCCACCTCCCGCGACCCGGGGGCCACCGAGACCACCGTGCTGCCACCACAGCTCACCCCGCGCGAGCGTGACGTGCTGGTGGCCCTGTTCCGGCCGATGGTCGACGCCGAGATGTTCGCCGAACCCGCGTCCACCAGGGCCATCGCGCAGGCCCTGTGGGTCAGCGAGGCCGCGGTGAAGCAGCACCTGCTGCGGCTCTACGACAAGTTCGGGGTGGTCGACGGCGAGCGCAGGCGCACCCGGCTGGCCAACGAGGCGATGCGCCGCGGCGCGATCAGCCTGGCCGAGGTGCGGGCCACGCCGGCCCCGCCGGAGCAGGGGTCGGCCAGCCCGCGCTGAGCACGGCCGGTGATCAGGAGAGGTCCGGTGTGCGCGTGCCCGCCGTCGCCGCCGCGGACGGCTGCGCCGAGGCCACGACGATCCGGGCGACGGTCTGGTCGAGGTCCTCGTCGGTGTCGATCTCACCCGGCCACACCCGCATCACGGCCGCCGCCTCCGGCACCGCAGCGTCGGCCGGCACCACGAGCAGCCCGGTGGTCAGGTCGTCGGCGTCGTCGAGCGCGGCGGCGTCCACCCCGTGCCGGCGCAGTGCCTCGACGGCCGCCGTCGCCCGCCGGGCCCCGCGCCGGGCACCGACCCCGCCCACGACGAGCGGCACGCCCTGCGCGATCGCCACCTGCGTGGCGAGCCGCACCGCGGCGCGACCGCCGGCGCCGCCGTCGGTGAGCGCCACGACCCGTTGGCCGGAGCCGGGCCCCAGGCGCACCGCGGCGCGGGTGGCCGGACCGGCCGGGAGGGCGGCCTCGGCCGGCAGCTGGGCGTCGAGCAGGGGTACGAGGACGACGTCGGCCGCCACGGTCGCGGCCAGCGTGGCGAGGTCCGCCGTCGGGTCCGCGGAGAACCGGGCGATCGGGGTGCAGAGCGCGCACCCGCCGGCGTCGATGCCCTGCGCGACCTCGCGCAGCGCGTCGCCCGCGGTGGCGATGAGGGCAAGCTCGTTGCCGAGCCCACCGCCGAGCTCCAGCTTGACCTGTGCGGGCAGGAACCGGCAGACGACCACCCGCGCGGGCCGCTCGTTGCCCACCATGGACGTCGCGAGTGCGGCGAGCGCCGCGGTCTGCTCCGCGTCGTCGGGTACGGCCACGACAACGGTGTAGGCGTCCACCTCGCCGAGCTCGGCGCGCTCGGCAGCGGCGATGTCGCGCTGCACCATCCGGTCGGGGTAGACGAGGTTGAGCAGCGGGGCGGCCATGGCCGTCGTCACCAGCGCCATGATCACCATGAGGGTGAACAGGTTCTGGTCGAGGATCCCGAGCTGCACGCCGACGGTGAGGATGACCAGCTCGGTGAGCCCCCGGGTGTTCATGAGCAGCCCAAGCGCCCCGGCCTGCCGGCGCGGCACGCGGCGCGAGCGGGCCGCGGCGAAGGCACCGACGAACTTGCCGCCGATGGCCACGGCCAGGATCAGCACCAGCTCGACGAGCCCGGTCAGGCCTACGGCGCCGATGTCCACGCGCAGGCCGGTGACCACGAAGAACACCGGCAGGAGCAGGAGCAGGCTGATCTGCTCGACCCGCTCCAGGATCTCCCGGGTCAGCCCGGCGGCACCGCGCCGGGGCATGATCGTGCCGAGGATGAACGCTCCGAAGATCGCGTGCACCTCGATCTTCTCGGTGACGAAAGCGCTCACGAGCAGCAGCACCAGGACCACGGCCAGCATGTCCGAGTTCAGCCGGCCCTCGCGCTGGTACCAGGGCACCATCCGGGCCAGCAGCGGGCGCACCACGAAGAACATGATCACCGCGAACACGGCCGTGAGTCCGATGATCTTGGCGACGTCCAGGAAGCTGCCGTCGGACGAGCCGACCGCGACGACGACGGCCAGCAGCGACCAGGCCACCACGTCGTCGATCGCGGCGCAGGCCAGCGCGAGCACGCCGGTGGGCGTGCGGTGCATGTTGCGCTCGGTGAGGATGCGCGCCAGCACGGGGAAGGCCGTGATCGACATCGCCACGCCGAGGAACAGTGCGAACGGCAGGAAGCCGACCTGCTCGGTGGTGCCGTCGGGGTTGGTGAAGACGGCGTGGTTGGAGTGCAGGTAGACGGCGAGCAGCGTGCCCAGCGAGAACGGCAGGATGATCGAGGTGATCGACACGGTCATCGCCGTGCTGCGCCGGTCCCTGATCGTCGAGAGGTCGACCTCCAGCCCGACGATGAACATGAACAGGATCAGCCCGATCTGAGCGATGACGTTGAGGTACGGGCGGACCTCCATCGGGAACAGCAGCAGCGGCAGGTTCCCCGGCAGCAGCCCCAGCAGCGTCGGGCCGAGCGCGACGCCGGCGACGATCTCGCCGATCACCGCCGGCTGGCCCATCCGCTGGAACAACCGCCCGACCAGGCGCGCGGCGGCAACGACGATCGCCACGTCGATGAAGACGAAGAGGATGATCTCCTTGAACGCCACAGCGGGCCCCCTGTAAAGACCGTCGAGAGCCCCGACGCGGGACGTCCCGCACCCTCGCCGAGCGGAGCGTAGCGACGGGTCGACCGGCCCGGTAGAGGGTGTCCGGATGTACCCGGCGGAACCGGGAGGACCGGGCCACGGCCGCCTCGCTACGCTTCTCCGGGTGCTGACCAGGATGTCGTCGCTGTTCCTCCGGACCCTTCGCGAGGACCCGGCCGACGCGGAGGTGCCCAGCCACAGGCTGCTGGTCCGCGCCGGCTACGTCCGCCGCGTCGCGCCGGGGGTGTACTCCTGGCTGCCGCTGGGCCTGCGGGTGCTGCGCCGGGTCGAGCAGGTGGTGCGCGAGGAGATGGACGCCATCGGCGCCCAGGAGATCCACCTGCCCGCACTGCTGCCGCGCGAGCCCTACGAGGCGACGGGTCGCTGGACCGAGTACGGCCCGAACCTGTTCCGGCTCCAGGACCGCAAGGGCGTGGACTACCTGCTCGGGCCCACCCACGAGGAGCTGTTCACGCTGCTCGTGAAGGGCGAGTACGCCTCCTACAAGGACTACCCGGTGATGCTCTACCAGATCCAGAACAAGTACCGCGACGAGGCGCGGCCGCGTGCGGGCATCCTGCGCGGGCGCGAGTTCCTCATGAAGGACTCCTACTCCTTCGATCTCACCGACGAGGGCCTGGCCGAGTCCTACCGGCGCCACCGCGAGGCCTACGTCCG
The DNA here is from genome assembly GCA_052387455.1 of Pseudonocardia sp. GTDB lineage: Bacteria > Actinomycetota > Actinomycetes > Mycobacteriales > Pseudonocardiaceae > Pseudonocardia. Next base: position 13,059 of record JBQTJE010000130.1, on the reverse strand, counting down.
GATCTTCGACCGGCTGGGGCTGCGCTATGTCGTGGTGAAGGCGACCTCGGGTGCGATGGGCGGCTCGGCCAGCGAGGAGTTCCTGGCCGAGGCCGAGACGGGCGAGGACACCTACGTCCGCAGCCCCGGGGGGTACGCCGCGAACGTCGAGGCGGTCACCACCCCGGCCCCGCCGGCGCGGTCGCTCGACGGGTTGCCCGAGGCGCAGGTGCACCACACCCCGGACACGCCGACGATCGAGACGCTCGTCGCGTTCCTCAACGGCTCGGGAGTCGGGACGGCGCTGGGCCGGGAGTTCACGGCGACCGACACCCTGAAGAACGTGCTGGTCAAGGTGCGGCAGCCGGGGTCGGGCGAGTGGGAGCTGCTCGCGGTCGGGCTGCCCGGCGACCGTGAGGTCGACATCAAGCGCCTGGAGGCGGCGCTGGAGCCCGCCGAGGTGGCGCTGCTCGACGAGGCCGACTTCGCCCGCAACGCCTTCCTGGTGAAGGGCTACATCGGCCCGGCGTCGCTGCACGCCAAGGGCGTGCGCTACCTGGTGGACCCCCGGGTCGTCACCGGCACGGCGTGGGTCACCGGCGCGGACAAGGCCGACCACCACGCCGTCGACCTCGTCGCGGGGCGCGACTTCACCCCGGACGGCACGATCGAGGCCGCCGAGGTTCGCGACGGCGATCCGGCCCCGGACGGTTCCGGGCCGCTGTCGGCCGCCCGTGGCATCGAGATCGGGCACGTGTTCCAGCTCGGCCGCAAGTACGCCGACGCGCTGCAGCTCGACGCGCTCGGCCCGGACTCGAAGCCGATCCGGATCACCATGGGCTCCTACGGCATCGGGGTGTCGCGGCTGGTGGCGGCGATCGCCGAGCAGAGCCACGACGGCTCCGGGCTGGTGTGGCCGCGCGCGGTCGCCCCGTTCGACGTGCACGTCGTGGTCGCGGGCCGATCCGCCGAGATCGCCGCGGGCGGCGAGGGTCTGGCCACGGAGCTGCACGCCGCCGGGCTGCGCGTCCTGCTCGACGACCGCCCGGCCAGCCCCGGGGTGAAGTTCGCCGACGCGGAGCTGGTCGGGGTTCCCACGATCGTCGTCGTCGGCCGTGGCCTGGCGGGCGGCCTGGTCGAGGTGAAGGACCGGCGCAGCGGCGAGCGCACCGAGATCCCGCTGGTCGACGCCGTCGAGCACCTGACGGGCCTGGTGGCCGCCGGCGACTGAGACCCGGTGCCCATGATCACCGGGTGGGGACGCTCAGCCGGGCCGGGCGCAGTTCCCGGTCCCGAGACGGTGATCATGGGCCTCAGATCACCGTGAAGTTGGCCTTGTTCCACCAGTCGTAGAGCACCGCGGCCTCGCCGTCGGCGCGCGTGACGTACCCGAGGGACAGGGTGTCGTTGTCGCTCCACAGCAGGTAGGCGGCGCCGTCCTCGGCGGCCACGACGCAGGCCACCTGCCCGCTCGCGACGTCGACGTTGTTGCGGCCCCAGGGGCCGAGGTTCGTGCGCCCCCGCCGGCAGATGTCGATCTTCTCGCTGGGCGAGGCCACGATCCGGGCCTCGCCCGCGGCGCGCAGGAACTCGGTGTCGAGGGCGTCGGTGGTGGCGAACCGGGCGAACGAGGCGGTACCGGGGCCGTCGGCGGGCCCGTTGTTGCAGTTGACGTAGGCCAGCGCGCCGACCTTGTCCCGGGTCGCGTTGTCGGGGTCGCAGTTCGCGTCGCTGAATCCCACGGGCAGCCCGGCGAGCAGCTTGGCGTCCTCGCTGAGCGCGTTCGGGGTCGTCGGCGTCGTCCCCCCGCCGCCCGGCGTCGACCCGCCCAGCGAGGTCAGCAGCAGCACGCTGCCCACCGCGACCGCCGCGGCCACGACCAGCGCGGTGAGCACCAGGCCCACCGGCGAGCGCCGCCGCGGCGGCAGTGCGAGCGGCCCCGGCTGCGCCGGCGGGGGCGGTGGGGTCCACGTCGGCCGCGGCGGCGCGGCCGGGTAGGGCGGGGCGGTGACGGGCCGGGTGCTGCGCCGCGAGTTCGACCCCGCCGGACCGTGCTCGGCGGGGTGCAAACGCGGTGTGATGACCGGCGTGGGCCCGGTGAAGCTGCGGACGGTGCGGTCGCCGAGATTCACCGTCTGACCGGTGTCGACGGGGGCGTGGAAACCCGATCCGGTGGCGATCGCCGCCCGCCCCGACGAGGCCAGCTGCCCGGCCGTCGAGAACCGCTTCTCCGGGTCCTTCGCCATGCCGCGGGCGACGACGTCGTCCAGGGCCGACGGCACCCCCGGGCGCAGCACCGACGCCTTCGGCGGGGGCGCCTGCAGGTGGGCGCGCATGAGGGCGGGCAGGTCGCCCTCGAACGGTGGGCGGCCGGTCAGCGCCTGGTGCAGCACGCACGCCAGCGAGTAGACGTCCGCGCGCGGGTCGCCCTCGACCCCGGCGAAGCGTTCGGGCGCGACGTAGCTGGGCGATCCGGGCATGACCCCGGCCATGGTCAGGGACAGCTCGTCGGGGCTGAGCGCGCCGTCGCGGGCCCGGGCGATGCCGAAGTCGAACAGGTAGGCGAACACCGACGCGGCCTCCACGTCGGGCCCGCTCACGCCGGCCAGCAGGACGTTGGACGGCTTGACGTCGCGGTGCACGAGGCCGTCCACGTGGGCGGCGTCGAGCGCCTGGGCCACCTGCCCGACGACCGCGACCGCGACGTCGGGGGCCATCGGCCCGTGCTCGCGCAGCCAGGCGCCGAGGTCGGTGCCCTCGACGAGGCGCATGTCGAGGTAGAGCCGGCCGTCGATGTCGCCGAAATGGTGGATCGGCACCACGTGCGGCTCCGACAGCCGCGCCGCCACCTTGCACTCCCGGCGGAACCGCGCCTGGTACTCGTCGTCCTCGGCGAGGTGTCCGGGCAGCAGTTTGAGGGCGACCATGCGGTCGGTCTTGGTGTCGTAGGCCCGGTAGACCTCGCCCATCCCACCCCGGCCGAGGAGCGCCTCGATCCGGTAGTGCCCGAACATCGACTGGAGCACCGGCCCCCTCCCGATCTCGTGCCTGAGGAACCATAGCCCGGATCGCTTTCGCCCCGGTTACCGCAACGCGGCGATGTTCGCAGGGCGAACCGCACTGATTCACCCTTCCGGCGGCTAACGGCACGGGCGGCGTGATCGAGAGGCTGAGTACCGTCCCTTCCCGGGACGAACCGGGGAGGACCGCATGCGCGAGGACACCGTCCAACTGCCGGGGGCTGGACGTATCCCCGATCCCGAACCGTCGGCCGCGACGGTCTCGGGAGATCTGACCGACGAGCTGATCGCCACGGACTGGTGGACCGACGACCTGGTCGCCGGCGCCGGGATCCCGATCGTCGACGTCCCGTTCGTCTCCCTGGGCGGGGGCATCGGCTCGTTCGTCACCGTCGACTACCTGCGCATCTGCGGGGTGCCCAACTCCTCGATCAAGGTCTTCACCCAGCTGGAGTTCCCCTGGGAGAGCTACGAGTACCTCACCCGGGTATCGCAGATCCCGCGCGGCGAGCGGTTGCGCAGCGACTCGGCCTCGACACCGGACAACATCTGGGGCTTCCCCAGCTACGCCGTGCGCGAGGCGCTGAGCGCGAAGTCGCTGCGCAAGTTCGTCGAACCGCTGTTCCAGATCGCCGTGGAGCCGATCTTCACCGACTACTACACACCCAAGGCCGGCCAGGCCTTCGAGTCGATGGAGAAGGAGTACCGCCGGATCGGCTACCCGGAGGTCGTGGTCAAGGGCCAGGTCCGGATGGTGCGCCGGCGTCAGGGTGGCGGCTACTTCACGATCCTCACCCCGCCGCAGGGCGCGAGCGCGACCCGGCGGGTGGCCTACCGCAGCCGCTTCGTGCACGTCGCCATCGGCTACCCGGGCCTGAAGTTCCTGCCCGACCTCATGGACTACCGCGAGCGCCACCGCGACTACGGCAGCGTCGTCAACGCCTACGAGCCGCACGAGCAGATCTACCAGCGGCTGCACGTGGCGCCGGGCGTGGTGCTCGTGCGCGGCGGCGGCATCGTGGCCTCGCGGGTGCTCCAGCGGCTCGTCGACGACCGTGTCGCCCGCGGCTTGCAGACCCAGATCCTGCACGTGTTCCGTACGTTCATCACGACCTCCCACGGCCCGCACATGTGGATGCGCCGCCGCGGCGGCGACGGGTGGGCCTACCAGGGGTTCAACTACCCGAAGTCGGTGTGGGGCGGGCAGCTCAAGGCGCGGGTCCGCAAGCTGGAGGGCAAGGAACGCGCCGACCTGTACAAGGTCTTCGGCGGCACCAACACCCCCAAGCGCAAGCTCTGGCAGAAGCAGATGGCCCGCGGGCGGCGAGAGGGGTGGTACCGCCCCTTCCAGGGGGAGATCGCCTCGATGCAGCCCGACGGGTCTGGTCAGGTCCGCGTTGAGCTCAAGACCGACCAGGGCATGCAGCAGGTGCGGGTCATGGGCGTCGTCGACTGCACCGGGTTGGAGGCCGACATCCGCGAGCACCGGGTGCTCGCCGATCTGCTCGACCACGGCGGCGCCGGCCGCAACCCGCTGGACCGCCTCGATGTCGAACGCACCTTCGAGGTGCGCGGCACGCGCAGCGAGCCCGGCCGGATGTACGCCTCGGGTACGGCCACCCTCGGGGGCTACTTTCCCGGGGTCGACACGTTCCTCGGCCTGCAGATCGCGGCCCAGGAGATCGCCGACGACCTGGCCCGCCAGGGGTTCTGTCGCAAGCTCGGCCCGTTCCGATCCACCGGCCAATGGTGGAAATGGGCCCGCGGGAAGCGGATCTGAGGGGGAGACGTGCTACCCACACTGAATGGACGGATCCAGACAAGGATCTTCCTGCTGGTGGTGGTCGGCGGGCTGTGGACGCTGGTCATCACCCCGGCCCTGCCCGGGCTGCCCGGCCCGCTGGCCGCCGACTACCGGGTGACGTTCACCCTGCTCGTCGCCACGCTGGTGCTGGGCGTCGCCTGGGAGCTCGTCTACCACTTCCTCCAGCAGTTCCGCTGGGAGAAGGACTGGCCCACCTTCTTCGGGCTGATCACGGTCGTGAACGAGGGCGTGCTCGTGTGGCTGCTGGCCCGGCTCGGGTTGATCCCGGGGCTCACCGGACCGGTTCCGCTGCCCGCCTACGTCATCCTGTTCCTCAGCACCTGGATCGTCGTGTGGCTGATCGCCAACGGTCCGATGCGGGTGCCGTTCATCCACTGGCGGTTCCGTGGCGGGAGGCTCGTATGACCGACTTCGAGGGCCTGCGCGCCGCCGTGGTCCCGGGTGCCGGGATCGTCGCCCGGTTCCCGGGGATCGTGTGCGTCGCGCACGGCGACGCGGGCGACGACGCGCATCTGCGCCGGTTGCTCGACATCTGCCGGGAGGCCGCGGGCAGCGCCCCCGGCCGCCCGCTCGCCCGCCGGCTCGCGAGCTGGCTCGGCGGAGCCGACGGGCCGCCGGACAGCCTGCGGTTCGGGGCCGTCTCGGCCACCGGCGACGACGGCCTCGCGGTCTTCTGCGTGGGCGCCGTGCGGATGGTCGCGGGCGAGTCGGACACCTCGATCTCCGGTACCGACGCGGCGGCGTGGGCCGACCGGCTGCTGCCGCGCCCCGACGCCCCGGTGCTGCTGGCGCTCGACGGCGCGCCGGTCGAGGCCGGGCTGGCGGGGTCGCTGCACGACCTGCGGTCCGGGGTGGTGCCGGGAGCGGGGGTGGTCCTGCTCGGCCCCGACGCCCACGACGCGGTCGTACCGGAGATGCCGGCTGCGGCCGGCGCCGGTGCGCCACCGGATGCGGCGGTGTCGGGCGGACCGCCTCCAGGCGACGCGTCCGCCGGTGCCCCCGGCGTCGAAGCCTCCGGCACCGGTGCACCGCGGCCCGGCGGCGGGTCCGGGACGTCACCTCGGGCGCTGACCCCGACGCCGGGCCCACGGCCGGTCACCGAGGTCACCCCGATGGACGAGCCCACCCAGCTCCTGGCCGGGCCGCCGCCGCCCGGGCCCGATCCGGCGTCGCTGCCGCGCCCGCCGCGGCGCTCGGAGCCGATCCTCGGCGCCCCCGCCGAGGAGGCCCGCCCACCGCTGGAGGCGGGTGGGCCCGCGGGGTCGGCCGCCGACCACGAGCCGACGTCCATCTCCACGCCGCGGGCGCAGGGCCACCTGTGCTCGCGAGGACACCTCAACGACCCGCGGTCGCACTTCTGCGTGCTCTGCGGGATCCGGATGAACGAGCGCACCGGCGTGCTCGTCCTCGGTGCCCGCCCACCACTGGGCCTGCTGGTGTTCGACGACGGCTCCACCTACACCGTGGACGCCGAGTACCTGGTCGGCCGGATGCCCGAGGTCGACGAGCGGGTCGCGTCCGGGGCGTTGCGGCCGATCTCGGTGGAGGACCGCTCCGGTGCGGTCTCGCGGGTGCACGCCGAGGTGCGGCTGCAGGACTGGGACGTGATGCTCGCCGACTGCGGGTCGCGCAACGGCACCCACGTCGCCGCCCCGGGCGACCAGGCATGGACCGCGCTGCACCCGGGGGAGTCGCGCCGGCTCGGTCCCGGCACCCGGGTGCGCATGGGTGGGCGGACCTTCGTCTTCGAGTCGCCCTCGGGCGTGCGGTAACCAGGAGGCATGCAGTGGACGTTCCGGCAGCAGCGGCGCCCGAGCGGGCGGCCTCGCCCACCCCGGCGGCGGTGGCGGACTACGAGATCGTGCGCCTGCTCGGCGAGGGCAACCACGGGCGCTACTACCTGGCCCGGCCGCCCGCGCGGCTGGAGCTGGCCGAGGAGTTCGTGGCGCTGAAGGTGTTCGGTGACCGGGTGGGCGAGCAGGCCTACGAGCGGGGGGTGCGCGAGCTGCGGGCGTTCGCGGCCGTGCGCTCGCCGTACCTGGTGCGGGTCTTCGACGCGGTTCTGGAGGACAGCTTCGTCTACGCGATGGAGTACTTCCCGCTGGGCTCGCTCGCCGCCCCGGCGCGGCCGCTCACGCCCGCGGGTGTGCTCGTCGCGCTCGAACACGCCGCCCGCGCCGCGCACGCGCTGCACGAGGCGGGGCTCGCCCACGGCGACATCAAGCCGGCCAACATCCTGCTCGCCGACGGCGCGGGTGACGAGATCGGCGGGCGGCTGTCCGATCTCGGCCTGGCCAGGTTCCTCAACCCGGGCAACACGCTCACCGGGATGGGCCGGGCGAGCTCGGTCGAGTTCACCGATCCCGACCTGCTGGCCGGTGCGCGACCGGCGCGGCGCACCGAGGTGTGGGCGCTGGCGGCGACCATCCACCGCGCGCTGGCCGGCACCGGGCTCTACGGCGAGCTGCCGGACACGCAGCCGCTGCTGGCGATCCGCAAGGTGCTGTCCAGCAAGCCGGAGGTGGATCCCGCGCTGCCGGCCGCCGTGGGGGAGCTGGTGCACGCGTGCCTGGCACCCGGCGAGGAACGGCCCGGCACCGCCGAGCAGGTCGCGGACCGGCTGGCGGCGATCAGCCGCTAGCGCCGCCGGGCCCGGCGCAGGGCGACGCGAGCTGTCAGAGCAGCAGGTAGGCCAGCACCACCACCACGACGACCGCCGCCACCACGGCGAGCACGATCAGCAGGGTGCGCGAGCCACGGCCGGTGGTGGCCGCGGCGGGCACCTGCCAGTCCGGCGGGAAGTTGCCGCTCGGCCCGCCCGCGGCCTGTGTGCCCGGTGGCTGCGGGAGTGTCGGGCGGCTCTGCGGCGTGCCGAGCAGCGGTCGCCCGGGCCCCCGCTGTACCTGGGACCGCTGTTCCTGGGACCGCTGGTCCGCGCCGCGGTGGCCCGGGCGGCGCTGGTCCGGGAAGCGTTGGTCCGAGGAGCGCTGGTCCAGCGGGCGCCGGTCCCCGGGACGGCGCTCCGGCCCTCGCGCTGCCACCTCCGCACCGTGCGGTCCGCGCGCGGGCGGTTGCCCCGGCAGGGAGTCACCCGGACGGCCGTCGGGCCGGGCAGGCAGACCCTTGCCCGGCTGGCGGGCCTCGCCGGGGCCGCCGGGAGCGCGGCCACCGGGATGGCCGGTCGCGGGCCGCAGCGGCGGCGGCTGCCGCAACGTGGTCGTCTCCTCCGCGGGCGCCACCGGTCGGCCGGGCAGCAGCAGCGGGCCGGTGATCGCCCGGCGCGCCGCGGCGGCGAGCGCCCCGGCAGTCGCGAAGCGGTCGCGGGGATCCTTGGCCATTCCCTGCGCGACGACCTCGTCGAGGGCGGCGGGCGCCCCGAACCCGGACGGCTTGGGCGGCGGCTGGTTCAGGTGCGCGCTCATCCGCGCCGCGAGCCCCTCCACCGGGTAGGGCCGCTCCCCGGTGAGTGCCTCGTAGAGCACGCAGGCCAGCGAGTAGACGTCGGCGCGGCCGTCCACCGCCTGCTCGAGGAAGCGTTCCGGGGCCATGTAGTCGAGCGTGCCGACCGCGGTGCCCGCGCGCGTGAGCCCGACGGCGGTGTTGCCGGCCAGGGACCGCGCGATGCCGAAGTCGACGAGGTAGGCGAACGGGTCGTCGCCCGGCTCGACGGCCGCGAGCAGCACGTTGGACGGCTTGACGTCGCGGTGCACGAGCCCCGACCGGTGTGCCGACTCGAGCGCGCGGGCCGTCTGCGCGACGACCGCCACCGCCGCCGGGGCCGCGAGCGCGCCGTCGCGGTCGATCAGCTCGCCGAGGTCCTCGCCCTCGATGTAGCGCATGTCCAGGTAGAGCCGGCCGTCGATCTCGCCCCAGTTGTGGATGGGGATGACGTGCGGATCCGTCAACCGCGCGGTGACCTGCGACTCGCGCAGGAACCGGATCCGGAACTCGGTGTCCTCTCCCAGCTCGGAGAGCAGCAGCTTCAGCGCGACCGTGCGGTCCTGCGCGGTGTGGTAGGCCTTGTACACCTCGCCCATCCCGCCACGGCCGATGAGCCGGTCGAGCCGGTAGGGCCCGAACCTGTCGCCGGGGTTCGTCACACGGCGCAGCGTAGCGAGATCGGGTGCGGAGGCCAGCCCGGTCGGGTGCGGCCGGTCACCCGGCGAGGAACGACAGCCGCACCGAGCGCACCGGGTTGTCGGTGTTGGTGTCCACCAGGCAGACCGACTGCCAGGTACCCAGCGCCGCGTGCCCGCCGAGCACGGGGACCGACATCGACGGCGTGACCAGTGCCGGGAGCACGTGGTCGCGGCCGTGACCGGGGCTGCCGTGACGGTGGCGCCACCGGTCGTCGACCGGCAGGAGGTCGCGCAGCGTGGCGAGCAGGTCGGCATCGCTGCCCGCGCCGGTCTCGATCACGACGAGGCCCGCGGTCGCGTGCGGGACCCACACGTGCAGCAACCCGTCGACGGCCCCCGCCCCGGCGAGGAAGGACTCGATCCGGCTGGTGAGATCGACGACGGCCTCGCGGTCGCCGGTGCGGATCTCGACGACGGTGCTCTCCACGCCGCCGACCCTACGGGCCCGCGGTCAGGCCAGCCCCGGGAAGTCCGGCACCGCCGGTACCTCGCCCGTGAGCAGGCGCCAGCGTGCGTGGCGCAGGGTCGAGGCGGTCATCGTGGTGACGGCGACCTGCCGAAGCTCCTGGTAGGTGGTGCGCTCCAGGATCGAGCGCCACGCCGCCGTCGTGTCCGCCTCGGCGACCGCGGCCAGCGCCGCCCCGGACAGCGCGTCGGTCACCGGCTGCGGGGTGGCGTAGGCGGGCTGCGCCGACACGGGGCGGCGGCCCACGTCGGTGACGGTCTGGGCGACGCGGCTGCGCAGCTCGCGGTGCGCGTCGGCGTCGAGGCGGGCCTGCGCGGCCTGGTCCGGCGGCAGGAACGCGACGATCAGCGCGTAGCTCCACAGCGCCGCGTGCTCGGTGGCGAGCGCCCCCTGCAGCGCGTCGATCGTGGCGTCGTCCAGCGGGGGAGCGGCGCCGGGCCGAGCTCCCCGGGCCGGGCGCAACGGCGACCTCGCGCGCACGGTCATGCGAGCACCTCGGCGTACGCGCCGCAGCAGGCAGCGACCGACGCGACCAGACCGACCCGGTCCGCGGGCAGGTCGAGCGCCAGGGCGGTGGCTGCCTGCGCCGCGGCGATCATCGCCTCGCGCAGCCCCTCCAGGGTGGGATCGCCCGCGGCGGCGGCCGCGCCGGACCCCGGCCCGGGAGCGTCCCCGGCGCGCCGCGCGATCTCGGCGTCCAGCGCCGCCGCGTGTGCGGCCCGCGCCGCCCGCACCGGCTCGGCACGCGGCGCGAGCAGCGCGTCGGCGGCCACAACTGCCGTAGCCAGGGCCGCGTCGGTCCGCGCCTGGTCGGCGAGCGCGAGCAGCGGGTCGGGGGCGCCGTCGCCCAGCAGCGCGCACCCGCCCGCGGCGAGCGCGGCGGGCGCGAGCACGATCGCCGCCAGCACCTGCCGGCGGGGTAGCCCACGCATGTCGCGATACCCTGGCAGACCCGTGCGAGCCGTCCCACACCAGCCGTCCCACACCAGCCGTCGAACCGCAGCCGTCGAACAGCAGGAGTACCGCGATGCCCTCCCCCCGCCCCGAGCAGCTCGCCGGGCAGCTGCACGGCGTGCTGGAACCGATCGTCACCGACGCCGGGTTCGAGCTCGACGAGATCGACGTGCGCGCCGCCGGGCGGCGGCACACGGTGCGGCTGGTGGTCGACTCCGAGCAGGGTGTCGGTCTCGACGACATCGCCCGGTTGAGCCGCGCGGCGGCCGCCGAGCTCGACGTGCGAGAGCACCTCATCGGCGGCTCCTACACCCTCGAGGTCACCTCCCCGGGAGTCGACCGGCCGCTCACCGGCTCCCGGCACTGGCGGCGCGCGCACCTGCGGCTGGTCGCGGTGCGCCGCCACGACGGCGAGACGTTCCAGGGCCGCGTCGGGACCGCCGGCGAGGAGTCCGTCACGCTGCTCGTCGACGGCAGCCGCCGCGACCTGCCCTACGCCGACGTGGCCCACGCGAGCGTCCAGGTGGAGTTCCGCCCGCCCCCCGACGCCGAGCTGCGCCTGCTCGGTGTCCCCGCAGGCGATCCCGCGTCAGGAGAGCCGGCATGAACGTCGACATCGCCGCACTGCGCGCCATCGAGCGCGACAAGGACATCCCGTTCGAGACCGTCATGGAGGCGATCGAGACCGCGCTGCTCACCGCCTACAAGCACACCGACGGCCACGAGGCCCACGCCCGGGTCGAGATCGACCGCAAGTCCGGCGTGGTCCGGGTGCTGGCCCAAGAGCTGGGTGAGGACGGCACGGTCGCGAACGAGTGGGACGACACCCCGGAAGGATTCGGCCGCATCGCCGCGACCACCGCCCGCCAGGTCATCGTGCAGCGGCTGCGCGACGCCGAGCACGAGCGCACCTACGGCGAGTTCGCGGCCAAGGAGGGCGAGATCGTCGCCGGGGTGGTGCAGCGCGACGCGCGGGCCAACGCCCGCGGCGTGGTCGTCGTGGCGCTGGGCCAGACCGAGGGCGTGCTGCCACAGGCCGAGCAGGTGCCCGGCGAGCAGTACCGGCACGGCGAGCGCCTGCGCTGCTACGTCGTCGCGGTGTCGCGGGGGATGCGCGGCACGCAGATCACGCTGTCGCGCACGCACCCCAGCCTCGTGCGGCGGCTGTTCGCACTCGAGGTCCCCGAGATCGTCGACGGGACGGTGGAGATCGTCGCGGTGGCCCGGGAGGCCGGGCACCGGTCGAAGATCGCGGTGCGGTCCACCGTGCCGGGTGTCAACCCGAAGGGCGCCTGCATCGGCCCGATGGGTGCCCGGGTACGCGGTGTGATGAGCGAGCTGGCCGGTGAGAAGATCGACATCATCGACTGGTCGGAGGACCCCGCAACGTTCGTCGGCAACGCGCTGTCGCCGTCGAAGGTCGTGTCGGTGCACGTGCTCGACCCGCGGACCAAGACCGCCCGGGTGATCGTCCCGGACTTCCAGCTCTCCCTGGCCATCGGCAAGGAGGGGCAGAACGCGCGGCTGGCCGCGCGGCTCACCGGCTGGCGGATCGACATCCGCAGCGACGCCGATCCGCGGGTCGTCGACGGCGCCGCACCGGCACCCGGCTCCGAGGCACTGGGCTGAACCCGCCCCGCCCACGCGCCCGGCCCGGCCCCCGGCGGCCGGGCCCGCGCCCGCCCGAGAGCCAGCCCGCTGGGGTCCCGGAGGACGCGCTACACTCGGACGCGCCGATCCGGACCTGCGTCGGGTGTCGAACCCGTGCACCGGCCGGCAGCCTGTTGCGAGTCGTAGCCGTGCATGGGGTGCTCACCCCGGATCCACGGCGGCGGCTTCCTGGGCGGGGCGCCTGGCTACACCCCGACCGGGAGTGCCTGCACCGTGCCGAACGGCGCTCGGCGTTCCCCCGCGCGCTGCGCGTCGCGGGCCCGCTGGACGTCGGCGCGCTGCTCCGGCACCTCGAACAGGTGGACGTGCACGCGGGGTCCGGGACACACCCGGGCCCGTCATCACCGGAAAGCAAGGTCGACCCGTCATGAGCCAGTCGTGAAGATCGCACCATGAACGTGCTTCGACACTAGGTTCGAGGTCGAGCGGGCATCCGCCGCCGGCCTCCGGAATACGAGGAGTGCAGTGGCAGGCAAGGCCCGGGTACACGAGCTCGCCAAGGAGCTCGGGGTAAGCAGCAAGGTCGTCCTCAGCAAGTTGCAGGATCTCGGTGAGTACGTGAAGTCGCCGTCCTCCACCGTCGAGGCTCCTGTGGCGCGCAAGCTGCGGGAGTCGATGTCCAACGGATCCGCCGCGGGCGATGCGCCCCGCCGCCGTCCCGGTGGCGGTCGGCCGCGCCCCGGTGCCCCGGCGCCGGGTTCGGCCGCCGCGGCCGCACCCGCAGCCCCCGCGCGGCCCGCGGGCGGTGGACCGGTGCCCGGTCCGCCGCGGCCCGGCCCGCGCCCGACGCCCGCGCCGGCGGCGCCGGAGACCACGGTGGCGCCCGAGCCCGTGCGGGCCGAGCCCGACACGTCGGCCGAGGTGCGTCCCGGTCCGCGTCCGGGCCCGCCGCAGCGCCCCGCGCCGGCCGCTCCCGAGCAGCCCGAGCCCCAGCAGCGGCCCGCCGCGGCGGACGCCGGCAGCGCCGTCGTCCCGCCGCGCCCGTCCGGGCCGCGGCCCGGACCC
>JBQTJE010000129.1:0-27018 GCA_052387455.1 Pseudonocardia sp. | reverse complement strand
GGGTGGCGGGGCGGCGAGGGTGGAGCTGTGAGGAGGTGGGCGGGCTACGTGGTGGGGGGGCGTCACGGTGGGCGGGCGCGGTGGGCGGCGCCGCGACGGGCGGGGCGGCGCCGCGAGTATCGTCGGGCCGGTGTCACCCGATGCACTGCCGCCCGACCCGTACGCCGGCGCCCCGCACGACCCCGCGCTGTCCAAGGACGACGCGGAGCCCGGCGACGCGGAGGACCTGAGCCCCACCGAGCGCGACGAGGTGGTGGCCGACCTGGCCGATCTGGCCGTCTACCAGGCACTCCTGGAGGGCCGCGGGGTACGCGGCATCGTGGTCGACTGCAGCGACTGCGGCGAGCAGCACTTCCACGAGTGGAACCTGCTGCGCGCGAGCCTCCAGCAGCTGCTCGACGAGGGACAGATGCGGCCGCACGAGCCGGCCTTCGATCCCGACCCCACCGACTACGTCACCTGGGAGTACTGCCGCGGTTACGCCGACGCGGTGCTCTCGGAGGGCTGAGCGCGCGCGGTCACCGTCCGGACGCCGACGGCCCCGGTCCCGACGGGACCGGGGCCGCGGCATCGACCCCCCAGGTGAGGAACGTGGCTCAGGCGGTGGGCTGACCTGACGGGGTGGCCGTGCCTGTGGCGGACATGCTCGCCCCTGAGATCCCGGAGTTGTCCGGCGGGCACGGGCCGGGCGCTGCGGCTGCGCCGGTGCCCGTCGCGCAGCGGTCCGCCGACGGCGCCGTGGTCGTGGCAGGCGGTCCCGCGGCGCTCGGCCCACCCGGCTCCGGCTGAGGCGCCGGCGAGGGGTTGGGCTCCGCGTTCGGCCCCGGGACCGGCTCGGTCGCGGGAGGTCCGTCCTGCGCAGGTGCCTGCGGGTCCGAACCGGGCTGCTCGGCCGGGGGACCGTCCGCCCCCGGGTCGGGCTGCGGACCCGGGTCGGGGCCGGGGTCGTCGGCGCTGCGCGGATCCGGTCCCGGCTCCGCACCGGGCTGCTCTGTGCCCGGCTCACCGGGGTCGCCGGGTTCGCCCGGCTCGCCGGCGTCTGCGGGGTCGTCGCCCGACGGGGGCTCCTGCGACGACGTCGCCGCGGGCGGTTCGCGCCCGGGCTCGTCCTCGCCCTGCGGTGCGCCGGCACCGCGCGCCGGCTCCTCGTCGTCCTCGACATAGGTCGGCACGCCGGGTTCGGTGCGCTCGACCGCCACCTCCAGCTTGTGCAGCCGCTGCTCGACCTCCCCGCGCCCGTGCTCCGCGAGCACGGTCGCGGCGGCAGCCTGACCTTCGGCGAGGGCCGCCTCGGCGGTCTCCTTGTCGCCGACGGCGAGCGCCTCCTTGGCCTTCACCCGCGACTGCTCGACGGTGTCGAGCGCCTCGTAGGAAGCGGCCTCCTGCGCGTAGAGCACCTTCGAGATCGGGAAGAGGGCGTCGCCCGGGCGCGTGTCGTGGGCGGCGATCGAGACCCCGGTGATGGCGACGACGATCAGCGCCGCGGCGCTGGCGACCGGGACCAGGTGCCGCAGGCGCCCGCTGGGCCTGCGGCCGGCGAGCACCGCACCGACCGCTCTGTCCAGATCGATCTCCGGGATCGGCTCGGCGTCGACCTCGGCCTTCCACGCGGCGAGCATCGCGGCCACGTGGTCGTCGGCGTCGTAACCACCGACCCCCGGGGCGGACACCTGGAGCCCCCCGGCGAGCGCGTTGATCAGCTCGTCGTCGGCCTGCACCGCCACGAGGTCGAGCGGCTCGGACCGGACGTCCTCCAGCGGTACGGGACGGGTGCCCATCCCCTCCGGAGCGGACCCGTTGCTGCGCCCGTTCGCGGAACCGCGGTGGGAACCGCGGCCGGCGCGACGGCCGAAGGGGTGGTCACGCATGTCGTCAGGCACTCAGACCACCTCCTCCTCGGGCATGTTCCTGCGCAGCCGGGCCAGCGCCCGGTGCTGGGCGACACGGACCGCGCCCGGTGTGGACCCGACCGCGTCCGCGGTCTCCTCGGCCGACAGGCCGACGACCACGCGCAGTACCAGTATCTCCCGCTGCTTGTCGGGAAGCGTGTCCAGCAGGCGGGCCATCTCGCCGGAGAGCTCGACGCGCAGCGCCCGCTGCTCGGGGCCGTCGGATACCTCCATGGAGTCGGGCACGTCGGCCACGGGCTCGGAGCGGTTGCGCGTGGACGCCCGGTGCGCGTCGATCACCTTGTGAGCGGCGATGCCGTACACGAAGGCCAGGAAGGGTCGTCCCTGGTCGCGGTACTTCGGCAGGGCTGTGAGCACAGCCAGACACACCTCCTGCGCGACGTCGTCCGCCGAGACGGACGACCGGTCCACCCGGCCGAGGCGCGCGCGGCAGTACCGCGTCACCATCGGCCCGATGATCGTGAGTACACGTCCCACCGCGCCGCGGTCGCCCGCCATTGCGGCCGCCAGCAGCTCGTTGGGAACGTCTGTCGTCTCACTCATCGCGCAGTGTCATCCGGGTGTTACGCAACATCCGTTTCTCATCCGTTCGCGCAGACCATCACTCACAGTGACAGCTGCTCGTCGCCGGTTCTCGCCCCTCGCCCCGACAGTGCGGACACCGTAGCGAACTCCACCGACAGGCTCGGCACGCTCCCTCGCACCGGCGGCGGCGGCGCTCGACCGACGACGAGCGCCGCCGGCGGGAAACCCACCGACGGCGCCGTATGACCGCATCGGCCGGTCCGTGCGTCGCAGGACCGGCGTGCCCGAAGGGGCTGCTGGCAGGCTCTAGGACACCAGGCCGCGACGGAACCCGTGGGCGACCGCCTGCGCCCGGTCCCGAACGCCGAGCTTGCGGAACAGGCGCCGGGCATGGGTCTTCACGGTGTCCTCGGACAGGTACAGCTCGCGCCCGATCTGGCCGTTGCTCTTGCCCTGGCTCATCCCCCGCAGCACCTGGAGCTCACGCTCCGTGAGCTGCACACCGGGATCGGCGGGTGCCCGCGGGGTGGGCACCGCCGTGCTCGCCAGCGTGTGCGCGAGCGCCGCGACCAGCTCCGGACGCGAGGCGTCCCAGCGCAGGTAGCCACGGGCGCCGCCGGCGATGGCCGCCGCGATGCTGCCCGCGTCGTCGGGGGCGCCGAAGACGATGACGTTGGCCTGGGGGTGAGCCGCGACGAGCCGGCGCGTGGCCTCCACCCCGGTGGGGACCGCGCGCTGGGTCCCCACCAGAACGACGTCGACCGGCTGCCGGGAGAACCGGGCCAGCAACTCGTCCCCATGCGCTACGCAATCGATCCGGTGCACCCCCGGCACCGCGGACATCACGCGGGTCATTCCTTCGCGGACGCTGCGACGATCGTCGCAGATGAGTACCGTCGTCACGAGGATTCCTTCCTGCAGCTTCCTGCAGCCGGGTGATGTGTCACCCCAATCACGGGGCGACCTGGCCTACCTTGACACGATCAGGGCGAGTTTGTGCCCTCCATTCGAGACCCTTGCGCCGAGTGGCACTCGTCAAGTGGGTGACGAAGGTCCAAATGGAGCAACCAGACTACCCACTGCCACTCGGGGCACCCACACGGACTCCCCCATCAGGCGTTTTCCTACCGGGTCGGCGTAGGCCATCAGGACGCTCACCGTGGTCAGCGCGGTGTGTCGCCGATCAGCAGCGGCCTCGGGATCGGCCGTTCGGAGTAGGTCGGCGGCGGCAAGTGCCGACGGCCAGACCAGCGGGAGCAGGCCGTGGGCGGCGGCCTGCTCCCCGGCGGCGTCGAGCTCGGTGACGGCCGCGGGTGCGGCGTCAGGGTCGGCGGCGGCGCGGGCGACCGCGAGCACGATCCGTGACTTGACGACGTGGCGCAGCGCGCCCGCCCGCACCGCACCCGCGAGCGCTTCGGCCGCCGGGCCGACGGCGTCGACCGCCCGGCCCTCCCGCAGCGCCAGCTCGGCCCGGACCCACTGCGCGCGCACCGCCGGCCGCCACGCCGCGGCGGCGACGTCGCGGTTCCCGTCGAGCGGCCGGCAGCGGGCGTCGCCGTGCCGGTCCGCAGCACCGAGCAAGCGCTGGGCGCCGTGGAGATCGCCGATGCCGATGGCGTCGGCGGCGAGCCCGACGAGCGCGTCCACCCGGGCCGTCTCGGCGGCGCGCAACGCGCTGTTCCCGCACGGCGCGGCCTCGGACCGCGGGGCGCCGGTGGCCGCTGACGGCGCGGCGTCGGCAGCTCCTCCGGACCGCGGGGCGCCGGTGGTTGCTGACGGCGCGGCGTCGGGCGGGCGGGACGGTGGGGCGCCGGCGGTGCGGGACGGCGGGGCGCCGGCGGTGCGGGACAGCGGGGCGCGAGCGGTGCGGGACAGCGGGGCGCCGGCGGTGCGGGGCAGCGGGGCGCCGGCGGTGCGGGACAGCGGGGCGCGGACGAGTGCCGCTGCCGCCAGGCGCAGGCCGAGCGCGTCGAGCCGGCGCGCCACCACGTGGCCCCCGAGCTGGCGCCGGTGGGCGGCCAGCGTGACCGCCGCGTGCGCGGCGAGCGCCCCCTGGACCCCGGGATCGGCGAGCAGCCCGTTCAGCAGTGTTGCCGCCGCGGCGTATCGCCCCCGTCCGCCGAGTGCGACCGCCGCCCACCAGCGCTCCTCGGCGGGGGCGTCCGGCCGCGCGCCCACCACCGCGCCAGGCGTCGCGCCGAACGCCGCGTCCAGCGCCGTGGTCACCGTGACATCCTGCCGCGCCGGCTTTCGCGTCCGGCCGCAGACGTGCTCGCGCACGCCGCGCCGAGCCCGCGAGGCCGGTGACCGCCGCACCACCTCCCACAGCGGCCGGTCGAGCCCATGATCACAACCTCGGGACGCACAACCGTGCCCCGGACGGCCACTGGTCCCCGAACGACGATCACCTGCGCCCGCGCCTGTGCCCGCGCGCCTGCGCCCGCGCCTGCGCCTGGGCCCGCGCGCCTGCGCCCGCGCCTGCGCCTGGGCCCGCGCGCCTGTGCCCGCGCGCCTGCGCCCGCGCCTGCGCCCGCACGCCCGCGCAGCCCGTCACCGCGGTACCGGCACCGCACCCCGCGGCCGGCGGGGCCCATGATCACCGCTTCGGGACGCGCCACCGTGCCCCACACCGCCACCGGTCCCCGGACGACGATCACCGGTGCCCGCGCGCCCCCGCGGCCCCGGGAACCCCACCTGGCGCCCCGGCACCGGACGTTGCGCCGTGCGCAGAGACACCGGGCGTCTCGCCGAGCGCAGACACACCAGACGGCTCACCCGGCGCGACGCCGCCGTGCTCGGACACGCCGGGCGTCTCGCCGGACGCCGACACACCGGGCGTCTCGCCGGACGCCGACACACCGCGCGTCTCGCCGGACGCCGACCCGCCGGGCGTCTCGCCGGACGCCGACACACCGGGCGTCTCGCCGGACGCCGACACACCGGGCGTCACACCCGGCGCGACCCCCACGGCCGCCTCGCGAGACCCACCGGTCCCGGGTCGAGGTGCGCCGGGCCCACCGGGCGCGGCCGGCCCGAGGCTCGTGAGCCGGAACGCCACGACGCCCCCCGCGCGGCCCTTGACGGTCAGCTCCCCGAGCGGGTCCACCTGCGCGGCGGCCGGGAGCAGCGCGCGGGTGGACGCCCCGATCACGACCTGTCCCGGCTCGGCGACGGACTCCAGCCGGGCCGCGACGTTCACCGCGTCGCCCATCGCGTTGAAGTTGCGCAGGGCGGTGCTGCCGATGTTGCCGACCAGCGCGGGGCCCGTGTTGATACCGACCCGGAACCGCGGCCACCCCGGTGTGGACGCCGCCAGCTCCTCCACCCCGACCTGCATGGCGAGTGCGGCGCGGGCCGCGTGCAGGGCGTGCTCGGACTGGCGCGCCGGGGCGTTGAACAGCGCCATGATCGCGTCGCCGACGAACTGCACCACGGTGCCGCCCTCGTCGAGGATCCGGGAGGTGGCGACCTCGAAGTAGCGGTTGAGCATCTCCACGATCTGCTCGGGCGTGGACTGCTCGGAGAACGTGGTGAAGCCGCGCAGGTCGGCGAACAGCGCCGTGACCTCGACGACGGCCCCGCCGAGCGCGGCCTGCTCGGGCTCGGCGAGCAGCGCCTTGGCGACGTCCGGGGACATGTACTGGTGGAACAGCCCGTCGATCTGGTGGTAGAGGCGGGCGTTCTCCAGGCCCATGGACAGCTGGGCGGCGAGCGAGGCGAACAGCGACCGGTCCCGTTCGGTGAACCCCCGGGCCTGCCGGGTGAGCAGCACGCCCGCGGGGAGGTCCTTGACGGTGAGCGGGCAGGCGAGCACCTCGGTGTCGAGCTCGACGGCCTCCAGGCTCGCCAGCGCGGCCCACGCCCGCCGGGCGACCCGGTCCGGAACCTCCCAGGCGGGGTCGGTGGCCAGGTCGTCGGGGAAGTGCAGGCGGTGCTCGCGCAGCAGGCCGATCCGCACCGCGTCGCCGTGGAACCCGGTGCCGACCCGTGCGACCGCGCGCGCGAGCAGTTCCTGCTCGGAGAGCCGCACCCGTGACTCGTGGCCGATCGCGACGAGCGTGTCGAGCCGCCCGACCTGCTCGCGCTCGCTGCGCAGCGCCCGCGCGGCCCGGCCGAGCACGGCCGTCTGCCCCTCGGTGAGCCCGAACCGCGCGGCCATCCCGGCGGTGATCAGGCTCATCTCGTCGGGGGACAGCTCGCCCGCCTCCTGACGCTGCAGCGCGGCGACGAGCGTCTCCAGCGCGGCCCCGTACTCGGCCCGCAACTGCTGGACGGTCTCCTCGGTGCCGACCCCGTCGAAGAGCCCGCTGGTGGTGCCCTCGCGCTGGTAGGTGACGTAGGCGCTGTACCCGACGTACCCGAACGCGACGGCCATCAGCAGGTGCCACAGCCACCAGGTGAGCTGCCAGTTCGGCCCGAGCACGACGGCGGCCATCGACTCGGCGAGCAGGACGTTCGCGGTGAGGATCGACAGCAGCATGACCGAGCGCCGGCGCCGGTAGAGCTGCCAGTACCGGGCCGCGACCAGCCCGTAGAGCACCACGGCGACGGCCGCGACGACGATCAACGGGCCCGAGAGCGCGTCGGCGATCGCCGGGTCGGCCAGCGGCGGCAATCCGGCCAGCGACACGACCCCCCACACCGCCACGAACGCCAGCAGCCCACCCCGCAGCCACGGCGCGAGCCGCAGCACCGCCGCCGCCCGCTCGGGCGGGAAGCTCAGCGCCGACCCCGCCGTGAACAGCGCCCCGACGGCCAGCCCCACCGGCGTGGCCAGCGCGAACCCGCCGTTGCGGCTGTCGAGCAGCACGCCGGGGGTGGCCAGCGCGTGCAGCCCGAAGAACAGCGCCGCGGCCAGGAAACCGAGCCCGACCAGCAGCAGCCGCGCGTCGTGGTGGCGCCGCGCGGCCCGTCCGACGAGCGCGGCCAGCGCGACGTTGACCCCCGCCACCAGCGCGACCAGCCAGAAGTGCGACGGGTGGTGCTCCAGCCGGACGTCGGCCGCGGGCACCGCCAGCAGCAGCCACAGCACCCCCAGCGGCAGCGCCAGGTGGAACACCCACAGCGCCAGCCTGGCCGGCACCCCCCGGCGTCGTGTCCGCATCGGCCTCCCCCGTTCAGCCGTGCCCGCGGCGGCGCAGCGCGGGAAGATCGAGAACCGTCATCGTGCGCCGCCCGGTGCTCACCAGACCCCGGTCCCGCAGGACCCGCAGCGCCTTCGCCACCGCCTCCCGCGAGGCGCCGACCCAGCCTGCCAGCTCGTCCTGCGACAGCGCCACGTTGATCCGCACCCCGTGCTCGTCCGGCTCGCCGAACCGCTCGGCCAGCTCGACGAGCCGGCGCGCCACCCGCGCGGCGATGTCGTAGGCGGCGAACTCGACCCGCTTGCGGTCGGCGTCACGCAGCCGGGCAGTGACGAGCTGGAGCAGCACCGTCGCCGCACCGGCGTGGGTGCGCAGGTAGTCCAGGAACGCCTCCGCGGTGAGCACGAGCGCGGTGACGGGCTCCAGCGCCGCGACCGACGCCGACCGCGGCCCGCCGTCGACCGCCGACACCTCGCCGAGCAGCGCCCCGGAGCCGCGGACCGCCAGCAGGATCTCCTCGCCGTGCTCGGTCAGCGAGAACACCTTGACCCGGCCGGAGGTGACGAACACGACCGTCCCGGACCGGTCGCCCTCCAGGAACAGCGACGCGCCCGCAGGCCACCGGCGCCTGCGGCCGCGCTCGACCAGTGCCTCGCGGTCGGCCGGATCGAGACGGGCCATGTACTCGCCGGGCTCGTCCGCCATGGGGCCGAGCCTAGCGGCGGGCTCGCGGGTGACGGCCCCCGTCGCGTGGCGTTCCGCCCGTCCTGCTCGGCGCGTCCGTCCTGTTCCGCGTCCGTCCTATTACACAGACCGGCCGGTCCACGGACAGCGACGCACCGCGCCCTCCGGCGGAGCCTTCACTGATGGAGGTGAGACCCATGGGGGAGAACATCGATCTGGTCTCGTGCCCGGAGTGCGGGGCACCAGCTGAGGTCGTCGACCGGTTCCGCGTGTGGAGCACGGACGGGCCCGTCGAGGTGGTGAAGGTCTGGTGCGTGACCCGGCGCTGGTTCACGGTGCCGGTCGCGTCGCTGCCGGCGCAGGCCGGGGAGGAGGGGCGGCGATGGGCACGTCGCTGAGCGGGCGCGACCGGGCGATCCTGCGTGCGGTCGGCGGGGGGACCGCCGAGCTGGTGGTGGGGGCCACCGATCTGTACGTGGACGGGCGGCACTGCGGCGACCAGTTCGCCGCGCGGCGCCTCGCCGAGATCGGGCTCATCACGGCCGCCGGCCCGGCAGCCGCGGGCGAGCGCGTGCGTGCGCGGCTGACCGTGGCGGGCCGTGCCGAGCTCGCCGCGGCGGGCCACGGTCGCCTCGCGAGCTGACCCGCCCACGAACGCCCCCACCCGTCCGGATACGCCGGACGGGTGGGGGTGTTCACGTCGCCCGGGCTCCGGGCAGGCCCCGGGATCGGGGCGGGCGGGCCCATGATCGGGCGGGCGGGCCCATGATCGGCGTCCCGGGACGCGGACCCGCGTGTCACGCGGATGCCGGTCCCCAGACGCCGATCATGAGGCTGGCGCGGCCTCGACCTGTCCGTGGGTCGGCGCCGCGAGGTCGACCGCGACGTCGACGGTCGCAGCCACGGCGGGGCTCACGGCACCGGCAGCGGTGTAGTCGACGGCCCCGGGAGGTCGCCGTCGCGCGCCGCCTGCTCCTGGGCGCCGCCGCTTCCGGCGCCGGGCGCCGCACCGTCCTGGCCGTCGGCGACGCCCGCCCCGTCCTGGTCGGCCGGAGCCTGGTCGGCCGGGGCCTGGTCACCCTGGCCGCCGTCGAGCCCGCCCGACCGGGCCGGCGGTGGGCTCGTGGTGGGCGCCCCGGTGGTCGGCGCGGTGCTGGTCGGGGGCACGGTGGTGGACACGGGCGGCGCGGCGGTCGTGGTCGCGACCGGCGCGGACCGGCGGCTCGGCGGCGCGACCGGCGACGCCGGTGCCCGCGGTGGGGTGGTCGTCGCCTGGCCGGCCGGGGTGACCGCGGTCGGCGTGGTGGCGACCGCGCTGTTCTCGCCGGCGTAACGGCTCGCACCCAGCACGACGAGCGCGCCGAGGATCGTCAGCACCAGCACGCCGAGGCCGACGAACAGCGGCAGCCGGGACTCGGCCGCCGTCTCGGTGGGGAAGGCGCGCGCCTGCTTCGGGGGACGCGCGACCACGGGCCGCAGCGGGCCCCGGCCGTCTTCGCCGTCCGGCCCCCCGGCCACTCGCGCCCCCACCGCCCCGGCGGCCGCTCCCACGCCTGCCACCCGCGCGCCAGCCGCTGAGCCGGTCGCCCCCGCAGCCGCCGCTGCACCGGCCACTCCCGCGGCTGCCGCTGCTCCGATCACGCCCGCGCCCGCCGCCGCACCGGCCACCCCCGCCGCCGCACCGGCCCCCCCCGCGGCAGCCGCCGCCGCACCGGCCACCCCCGCCTCCGCCGCTGCGCCGGCCACCCCTGCGCCGGCCACCCCTGCGCCGGCCGCCCCTGCGCCGGCCGCCCGACCCGCCGCCCACAGCGCCGCGCCGGCGGCGACGACGCCCTCGGGGTCGTCGGCGACCGTCACCGGACGGCCGAGGCCGGCCGACACGAGCTGCGCCACCAGCGGGATCCGCACCGAGCCGCCGACCAGGAGCACCTCGGCCAGGTCGGCGGGCGCGACGCCCGCGGCGTCGAGCGCCGACGACAGCACGTCGACGGACCGGAGCAGCGCACCGCGGACGGCCTCCTCCAGCTCGGCGCGGGTCAGCCGCACCTCGGTCGGTGCCAGGCCGGGCAGCCGCACGGGGACGGCGGCCTCGGTGTCGGCGGACAGGCGCTCCTTGGCGGCCGTGCACTCGCGCCGCAGCGCCGCCACCGCCGCCTGTACCGCGGGGTCGGCGCCGTCCAGTTCCGCCCAGTGCGCTCCGACAGCAGCCCGGACGTGCGCGAACGCGGCCTCGTCGACGTCGTCGCCGCCGAGGCGCTCGACCCCCTCCGACGGCGCGATCAGCGTGGCACCACCCGGTACGACCCGGACGACGGCGGCGTCGAAGCTCGCCCCGCCGAGGTCGTACACCGCGACGAGCGCTCCCGGCGCCAGGTCCCGCCCGTGCCCGACCACCGCGGCCACGGCCTGCGGGACCATCTCGGTGCGGCCACCCAGCGCGGCGCGCAGCGACTCGACGCGGTGCGCCCCCCAGCCGGTGGGGTGGGCAACCGCGACCCGCTCGGGCGGTCCGCCCTCCCGGGCCAGGACGGGTTCGACGAACCGGCCGACGAACCGGGCGGCGAGCACCTCGGCGGCCACCGGTTCGCGGCCGAGCAGCAGCGGCGTCGGGTCGCCGACCCGGTGCACGAACCCGCCGACGACGCGCGCCGGGTGTGCCAGCGCCCGCTCGCGGGCCTGCTCCCCGACGAGGAACGCGCCGTCGGCACCGGCGTACACGACGCTCGCCACCGACGGGCCCGCGCGGGTGGTGCCGTCGCGGTGCACGGCGACCGCCGAGCGGGTCGTGCCGAGA
Organism: Pseudonocardia sp.; assembly: GCA_052387455.1. Lineage (GTDB taxonomy): Bacteria > Actinomycetota > Actinomycetes > Mycobacteriales > Pseudonocardiaceae > Pseudonocardia. The sequence goes on along the minus strand of JBQTJE010000129.1, from coordinate 16,021 downwards.
TCGAGTCCGAGCTGGTACACGGGGCCTCCCCTGGTCGTCGCTACACCGGCCGAACAGGGGACACGGGGCGCAGCGGGCCCGGGTTCACGCCGCGCGCCCGATACCGGGCGGATCCCCTACCCGGCGTGGACGGCGGCGGGCACCACCCGGGGGTCGCCGCGCACGCACCGGGATCGGCCCGGATGGCGCAGCGCGGTGGCCGACCTAGCTTCGGTGTCGTCCGGCAGGCCCGACACGAGGCCCCGGCCGGGCATCCGACACGCAGGGGAGACAGAGCATGACCGCGTTCAACGTGAACGACTTCATCGACAAGCTCAACGCCGACATCGACCAGGACCTCAACCAGCTGCAGGACAACGACCAGGACGCCCAGTCCGCACAGGTCGGCGAGCAGTCCAACACGCAGGCCGGGGCGCAGGACCAGGACGTCACGACGGCCACCAACACCGAGTCCGGTGACGGCGGCTCGGGTGGGATCGCGGCCGGCGGCGACGCGAGCGGCGGCGACGGGCTCGGCATCGGCGGCAAGTCCGGCGACGTCTCGAACGTCAACGACGACGGCGTTCTGATCAACTTCGGCGGCACCGGCAGCGCCGACGGTGTCGGCACCGGTGGTGCCGGCGGCAGCGGGGGCGACGCCGACGCCTCCGGCGGGGACAGCGGCGACGCCGACAGCGACGTCGACGTCGATGCCGACGCCACCCAGGTGTTCGACTCGGAGCAGTTCCTGGACCAGTTCAGCGACCAGAACGACAGCGACCAGGACCAGGACGCCGACGCCGACAGCGACCTCGACGCCACGGTCTGACCCGACACCGGCCCCGTCCCGACCAGGGACGGGGCCGGACCACCGCCCGAGGGGGCCGCCATGACCTTCGACGACATCATCGACTTCCTGCTCAGCCTGCTGCGCGACGACGAGGCGCAGGCGGCCTTCGAGGCCGACCCCGAGGGGACGCTCGCGGCGGCCGGGCTCACCGGGGTGACCGGGCAGGACGTCCGCGACGCCCGGCTGCACCTCACCGACTCCGGTGCGGTCGCCGCCGGCTCGGCGCCACCCCCGCCCGGCGGGGCCGACCCGGTGCAGGAGATCAGCTACACGACCCGGAGCTTCACCGCGAGCTCCGACGGCCCCGGGTTCACGACGACGTTCGTCGACCAGAGCACCACGATCACCGTCGACGACCGGGACATCACGGTGCAGGACGCGTTCAACGAGACCACCGTCGTCCAGGACTCGTTCAACACCGGCTCCTTCAACACCGATTCCTTGAACACCGACGACGACGTCGTGGCGATCCAGGACAACTCGGTCGACAGCAGCGTGGACAACAGCGTGGTGACCAACGACGTCACCGCGATCCAGGACAACGACACCGTCGTCAACGACAACGACGTGATCGACATCGTCGACAACGACGTGATCAACGAGCCGCCACCGGAGCCCGCCGTCGAACCGGCCGACGTCCCCGAGACCGCCGTCGACGAGCCCGCAGATCCGCTCGCCGACGCCGCCGCCGTCTGAGTACCACCCCGTGATCACCGAAATCGGGACATGAGCTGCACCTGTGCACCTCATGTCCCGGGATTGCCGATCATGCCGCCCGAGGAGGAGCGTTGACCAGCACCGCGCCGACGACCACCGCTGCCGCACCCGCTGCCGCACCTGCGAGCGCACCCGCGAGCGCCCGTCCCGCCCGGGACGAGCCGGTCGCGGCCGTCGATCTCGCCCTCGCCGCGCTGGCCGACCACGACCGCCCCGACCTCGTCGCCAGGCTGCGCGCCGCCCGCGCCCGGCTGCTCGACGACCACGTGCGCGTGCTCGTCGTCGGTGAGTTCAAGCAGGGCAAGTCGATGCTGGTCAACGGGCTGGTCGGGGCGCCGGTGTGCCCGACGTTCGACGACGTCGCCACCGCCGTGCCCACCGTCGTGCGGCACGCCGACGCCGTCACGCTGACACTGGTCCGCAACACCCCCGACGGCGCCGAGCGGATCGTCGTCCCGGCCGAGCAGCTGGCCGACCACGTCACCGAGCAGGGCAACCCCGGCAACCGGGCAGGCTGGAGCCACGCGGAGATCGCCGTGCCGCGGCCGTTCCTCGCGGGCGGGCTGGAGCTGGTGGACACCCCCGGTGTGGGCGGACTGTCGTCGGTGCACGGGGCGGCGACGACCGCGGCGCTGCCGTCGGCGGACGCGGTGCTGCTGGTGTCCGACGCCTCGCAGGAGTACACCGCTCCGGAGCTGGAGTTCCTCGGCCACGCGGCGTCGGTGTGCCCGAATGTGGCGTGCGTGCTCACCAAGAACGACCTCTACCCCGACTGGGAGCGCATCGCCGAGCTCGACCGCGGGCACCTGGAACGCGCCGGCATCGCCGCCGAGCTGTTCACGGTGTCGTCGACGGTGCGCTGGCACGCCGTGCTGCACAACGACGCCGACGCCAACGCCGAGTCGGGCTACCCGGCGCTGGTCGGCTACCTGCGCAGGCGCGTCCTCGGCCAGGCCGACCGGCTCGCCCGCCGCTCCACCGTGCACGACGTCCTCGCCGTCACCGACCAGCTCGGGGGCACCCTGCGCGCCGAGCTCGCCGCGGCCCGCGACCCGGCCGCGGTGGCCGACCTCGTGGCCGGGCTCACCGCCGCTCAGGAGCAGGCGGCCGCGCTCAAGGAACGCTCCGCGCGCTGGCAGACCACCCTCAAAGACGGCGTCGCCGACCTCAACGCCGACATCGACCACGACCTGCGCGACCGGTTGCGCGAGATCGTCGGGGCCGCGGAGGACGAGCTCGGCGACGGCGCCGATCCCACGAAGGTGTGGGACCAGATCGCGGCGTGGGTGGAACAGGAGGTGTCGTCGGCCGCGTGCGCGAACTTCGTGTGGGCGACCAACCGCGCGCGGGCGCTGGCCCAGCGGGTGGCCGAGCACTTCGCGGGCGACCGCGACGAGCTGCTGCCCGCGCTGCGCGACGACCCGTCGGACGCGCTGCGCTCGGTGCGCACGATCTCGGTGCGGGCGTCGGACCCCTGGACGGTCGGGCAGAAGGCGCTCACCGGGCTGCGCGGCGGCTACATGGGGATGCTGATGTTCGGGATGCTCGGCACGTTCGTCGGGTTCGCGTCGCTGATCAACCCGCTCGGGCTGGGCGCGGCGCTCGTGATGGGCGGCAAGGCCGTCGGCGACGAGCGCAAGCGGATCGTCGCCAAGCGCCAGAACGACGCCAAGGCCGCGGTGCGCCGCTACGTCGACGACGTGACGTTCCAGGTGTCCGCGGACTCCCGCGCCCGGCTGCGGACCGTTCAGCGCGACCTGCGCGACCACTTCACCGAGCAGGCCGAGCAGCTCAAACGCTCCCTGCTGGAGTCGCAGCAGTCCGCCGAGCGGGCACTGCGGGCGTCGAAGGCGGAGCGGGAGGCGCGGATCCCCGTGCTCACCGCGGAGCTGGGGAAGATCGAGGCGGTCCGGCGCGCGGCGCGGGCCCTGCTCCCCCGGCCCGGGTCGTGACCGGCGCGGGCGGGCCGGGCAGCGCGGGCGGGCTGGGCGCGGCGGCGCGGCGCGTGCTCCAGCTCGCCGTCACGGCACACGAGCACGACCCGGCGACGGCGGCGTGGCTGCGCGGGCAGCTCGCCCGGCTCGACGAGCCGCTGCGGGTGGCGATCGCGGGCAAGGTCAAGGCCGGCAAGTCGACGCTGCTCAACGCGCTGGTCGGCGAGCACGTGGCCCCGACCGACGCGGGCGAGTGCACGAAGGTCGTCACCTGGTACCGCGACGGGCCCACGCCACGGATCGTGCTGCACCCCCGCTCCGGGGCGCCCACGCCGCTGCCCGTGGACCGTCGCGACGGGGCGCTCGTCATCGACCTCGCCGGCACCCCGGCCGACCGCGTCGAGCGCCTGGTCGTCGACTGGCCCGCGCAGAGCCTGCGAGCCGCGACGCTGATCGACACCCCGGGCATCGCGTCGCTGTCCACCGAGGTCGCGCGCCGCACCGTCGCGTTCCTCGACCCGGACGACGAGACCCCGACCGAGGCCGACGCCGTCGTCTACCTCATGCGCCACCTGCACGCCGCCGACGCGGAGTTCCTGGAGGCGTTCCGCGACCGCGGCGTGGCCAGGGCGACCGCGGTGAACACCGTCGCGGTGATCTCGCGCGCCGACGAGATCGGCGGCGGGCGCGTCGACGCCATGTTCTCCGCACGGGCGATCGCGACGCGCTACCGGGGCGACCCGGCCGTGCGCGGGCTGGCCCAGGACGTCGTCGCGGTGGCCGGGCTGCTGGCCCAGACCGCCCGCACGCTGCGCAACGACGAGTACGCAGCGCTGGCCGGGCTGGCGCGCACCTCGCGCGCGGACCTGGACGCCGAGCTGCTGTCGGTCGGCCGCTTCCTGCGCGCCGACCGGGACGTTCGCGGCCCGCTCGTGCGCCGCTTCGGGATCTTCGGGGTCCGCCTGGCGGCCACGCTGATCCGGCAGGGCACGGGCACCCCCGCGGCGCTGGCCGCCGAGCTGCTGGCGCGCAGCGGCCTCGACGAGCTCCGGCGGGTGCTGCACACCCAGTTCACCGAGCGACGCGAGCTGCTCAAGGCCCGCTCGGCGCTGCTGGCCGTGGAGAGCGTGCTGCGCGCGGGCGGCCGGGCCCCGTCCGGGCCCCGGGCGGCGCTCGCGGCCGAGATCGAGCGGATCCTCGCCGGGGCGCACGAGTTCACCGAGCTGCGCACGCTCGGCGCGCTGCGCAACGGGACGACCGGCCTGGCCCGGCCGGTCGCGGAGGAGGCGCAGCGACTGCTCGGCGACGCCGGGTCCGCTCCGGCCGTGCGGCTCGGCCTGCCGCCCGACACCGCGCCGCACGAGCTGCGCCGCGCCGGGTTCGCCGCCCTGGACCGCTGGCAGCGCCACGCCGTCAACCCGATGCACGCCCGGCCCGCCGCGCACGCCGCCCACGTGGTCGTCCGCACCTGCGAAGGCATCCTCGCAACCCTCCACCCCCGCTGACCCCGCGAGTCCGCGTCCCCGACACGGCGAGTCCGCGTCCCCGACACGGCGAGTCCGCGTCCCCGACACGGCGAGTCCGCGAATCGAGCACGCCGACCGGCTGTGTCGCCAGGACGGCGGTTGCAGCATGTCCGCGGACACAGACCCCGGTGACCCGACGCCCCAGCATGGGTGCACACCCATGAGGGGGAACCATGGACGTGCTCGACCACGACGGCGCCACCGCCGAACGCGCCTGGCGCGCGGGCGACATGCTCGCGGCGATCGAGGCCGCCGACCGTGCACTGGCCGCAGGCGAGGACACCGGCAGCCGCGCCGCGGGCGTGGCGGCGGCCGCCGCCGCCGCGGACGGCGCGCTGCGCGACGCGGCACAGCTCTGGCGGGCGGTCGGCGGTGTGCTGGAGTCGACCACCGGCGTCTGGGCCCTGGGCCGGGCCGGGCTCACCGCCGCGCTCGCGGGCGACCTGCCCGCCGCGGCCCGCGACGTCGCCGACGCCTGCCGGCGCATGCCCGAGCCGGCCCCGCGCGGGCTCGGCGTCCTCGTCTGCGGCGCGCAGGCCGCGATGACGGCGCTTCGCGGCGGGTTCCCCGAGGCGGCCCGCACGCTCGTCGGTCTCGCCGCGGCCACGGTGCCGGCCGACCCGTTCGCGGTCGAGCGCTGGGACGAGCTGGCGGCCACGGTCGTCGCCGCGGCGGGCGACGACCGCACCGCCCGGGAGATGCTCGACGCCGTCGCCGGGCCACCGACCGTGCGCCGGACGCTGCTCGCCGGCTGGATCGATCTGCGCCGGGCCCGGCTCGCCCAGGCCCGCGACGCACTCACGTCCGCCTCCGCCACCCCGCTCATGCGACGCAACGCCGTGCTCGCGGCCGCGGTCGGCGCCGGACTCGCCCGGCGGTCGGGCGACGGCGCCGCGCTGGGCGCGATGTGGCACCGGGCCTCGCCCGCGGTGGCCGGCACGGACGTCGAGGCGCTGCTCGTGGACGTCTGGGGGGAGCTGTCCGTCGCCGCCGCACACGTCTCCCCCACCGACCGCGACAGCCTCGCCGCCGCGATCGCCGCGACGGTCGCCCGCGCCGGGTCGCCGTCGTGGCTGGTCGCGAGCGAGGCGTGGTGGCGGACCGGGCGGGCGGTGGTCGCGCAGGACGCCGAGGCCGCCGCCGACGCCGCGGCCACCCTCGCAACCCTCGCCGGGCCCGGCCCGCACCCGGTCGACCGCACGACCGTGCTCGCCGGCGCTGCCGCCGCGTGGGCGAGCGTCCTGGCCGGGGCTCCCGAGGCCGCCGAGGTGGTCACCGTCGCGGGCCTGCTGACCGCGGCCGGCCGTCGCCACGAGGCCGCTGCGCTGTGCGGGGCGGCCGCGGAGGGCTGCACGGACGCGGCGGGCGTGCGGGCGCTGCTCGGCACCGGCCGCGACCTGCGGACCACGGTCGTCGGGCCGGCCGGGCCGCTGTCCGAGCGCGAGCAGGAGGTCGGCGCCCTGGTGGTCGACGGGCTCACGCACAAGGAGATCGGGGCGCGGCTCTACATCTCGCCGAAGACCGTCGAGCAGCACGTCGCCCGGCTGCGGCGCAAGCTCACGGCGACCAACCGCGCCGAGCTGGTCGCGGCCCTGCGTGCGCACCTGCCCGGCGCGTGAGGCCGGCGAGCGTGCGCCCCGTCCCGTCGCCACCAGCCTGAGCGCACGCTCGGCGGGAGGCCGGACCGCGAGCGTGCGCCTACGCCGGACATGAGGAGCGTGATCGCACGGCGGGCGTCACCGGGTCGCCCGGAACACGACGACGTCGGTCAGCACCACGCGGTCCACCGCCGCGCACCGCGCCGCGAGGCCGTCGGCGATCCGGCGCAGCCGCTCGTCGGGCAGCCCGAGGGTCCGCGAGATCGGCGACCGGGCCGTCGCGCTGTGCCACGCGAGCAGCACCGAGCCGCCCGGGCGGACCACCCGGCACAGCTCGTCGAGGCCCGCGTCGAGGTCGGGCCAGATCGCCACGGTGTTGACGGACACGACGTGGTCCACCGCCGCGTCCGGCAGCCCGGTCGCCGCCGCCGTGCCCAATCGCACCTCCGCCTCCGGCACCCGCCGGCGCGCCGCCTGCGCCATCTCCGCCGACGGGTCCACCCCGACGAGCACCGGGCGCTGCGGCCGCGCCCGCAACGCCGCGAGCAGCACGCCGGGGCCGAACCCGACCTCCAGCACCGTCTCCCCCGCCCGCAGCGGCACGAGCGCCGCGACCTCCCGGGAACTGCGCCCGTTGGTCACCGCCATGAACCGCCCGGCGAGGCGGCCGCGCAGGCCGCGGGGATGGGCGAACGCGCTGTCGACGGGCCGCTCCACGGCCCAGGAGAACTCGGTCATGTGGTCGAGGCTGCCGGTTCAACCCGGCTTGACGTCAAGCGCCGCGGGACCGGGCCGGCATCGGGCCCGCGGCGTAGTGTCCGGGCCGGAAGCCACGTCCAGGAGGAGCGTCATGCCCGAAGCAGTGATCGTCGCCGCGGCCCGCTCGCCCATCGGCCGGGCGTTCAAGGGGTCGCTTGCCGGGATCCGGCCCGACGACCTCACCACCCAGGTCGTGCGTGCCGCGCTCGACCAGGTGCCACAGCTCGACGCGGCCGACATCGACGACCTGATGCTCGGCTGCGGGCTCCCCGGCGGCGAGCAGGGCTTCAACATGGCGCGGGTGGTCGCGGTCCTGCTCGGCCACGACACCCTGCCCGGGACGACGATCACCCGCTACTGCTCGTCGTCGCTGCAGACCACCCGGATGGCGCTGCACGCGATCAAGGCAGGCGAGGGCGACGTGTTCGTCTCCGCCGGGGTCGAGACGGTGTCCCGGTTCGCGAAGGGCAGCTCCGACTCGCATTCCGACACCCGCAACCCGCTGTTCGCCCCCGCCGGGGAGCGCACCGCGGGTGCCGCCGAGGGCGGCGGCACCTGGACCGACCCGCGCGCCGAGGGCGAGTTGCCCGACGTCTACATCGCCATGGGCCAGACCGCGGAGAACCTCGCCCTGGCCAAGGACGTGAGCCGCGAGGACATGGACCACTTCGGCGTCCGCTCGCAGAACCTCGCCGAGAAGTCCATCGCCAACGGCTTCTTCGCCCGCGAGATCGCGCCCGTCACGCTGCCGGACGGCACCGTCGTCACCACCGACGACGGCCCGCGCGCCGGCGTCACCTACGAAGCCGTGTCGGCGCTCAAGCCGGTGTTCCGCCCCGACGGCCGGGTCACCGCCGGCAACTGCTGCCCGCTCAACGACGGTGCCGCCGCGCTGGTGGTCATGTCGGACCGCAAGGCCGCCGAGCTGGGCATCACGCCGCTGGCCCGCGTCGTGTCCACCGGGGTGTCTGCGCTGTCGCCGGAGATCATGGGCCTGGGCCCGGTCGCGGCGTCGCGCCAGGCCCTGGCCCGCGCCGGGATGACGATCGGCGACGTCGACCTCGTCGAGATCAACGAGGCGTTCGCCGCGCAGGTCCTGCCCTCGGCCCGCGACCTCGGCGTAGACGAGGACCGGCTCAACGTCCATGGCGGGGCGATCGCGCTGGGCCACCCCTTCGGCATGACCGGCGCCCGCATCACCGCCACCCTGCTCAACGGCCTGCGCACCCGCGACGTGCAGGTCGGCCTGGAGACGATGTGCGTCGGCGGCGGGCAGGGCATGGCGATGGTGCTGGAGCGGCTGAGCTGACACGCGCCGCGGCCCGGCACCTCGATGAGGTACCCGGGCCGCGGCGTCGTCGATCGGGGTCGTTACTCCTGGCGGAGGTAGCTCAGGAGTCGCAGGATCTCGATGTAGAGCCAGACCAGCGTGGTCATCAGGCCGAAGGCGATGTACCAGGCGAAGTTCGACGGGGCGCCGCCGCGGATGGCCTGGTCGGCCATGTCGAAGTCGAGCAGCAGGCTGAACGCCGCCACGCCGATGACGACGAGGCTGAAGATGATCGCCAGCGTGCCGCCGCTGCGCAGGCCGGTGTCCACCCCGAACAGGCCCATGACCAGGTTGAAGATCATCAGGATGACGACGCCGATCATGGCGCCCATCAGCCACTTCGTGAACTTCGGCGTGACCCGCACGGCGCCGGTCTTGTAGACGACCAGCATGCCGAAGAAGACGGCGGACGTTCCGACGATCGCCTGGGTGGCAATGCCGTCGTACCGGGCCTCGAACGCCGCGGTGATGGCGCCGAGGGCCACACCCATGCAGACCGAGTAGAGCAGCACCATCGGCGCCTTGGCCAGGTGCGGCTTGAAGATCAGCACGAAGGACACGATGATGCCGACGATGAAGGCTGGCAGCGCCAGGGCCCAGAGCCCGCTGATCGCCGTGAGCACCCCCGCCACCAGCGCGGCACCGGCGCTGATGGCCGTCTTCTGCACGACGTCGTCGATGGTGATGGGGCGCTCGCCTGCGGCGGCGCGCCCGTAGCCGACCTGCGAGGCCTGCATGTCGGCGTAGCCTGCGGCTCCGCTCATCATGCCGCCGCCCTGACGGCCGAAACCGGCCTGTCCGCCCTGCCCCGACGGCAGGTTGCGGAACGCCGGGTTGCTGCTGCTGCGCACCTGGTTCCTCCTCGGGAGTGAGCGTCCGTGTCGTTCAACGCGGGACCAACCCTGGACGTTCCCGCGGGCGCTGCGGACTTTACCGCCCCATTGCCCTCGCCGGACGGGGGCTCGCCCGCGAGCACCGGCCGTGCGCAACCACCCGAACACATGTCACCATTCACCCTTCCGATCCGCCATTCAGCGCAGAGGAGCGGGGCAGATGGACTACATCGAGCAGTACGAGCAGGCCGTCGAGCCGGCCCGGCGGCGGTTCGCCGACGACCCGGCCGTGCGTCTCGTCCAGGACCGCGCGATGGGAACCGACCACCTGGAGAGCTTCTTCATCCACTGGTCGGCGCTCGGCGTGGCGATGACCAAGCCCGTCGAGGGCTGGATCCGCCGGGCGGGCGAGGCCTGCGTGCGGCTGGGCGAGCCGGGGCTGGAGACGCTCGGGGTGGCGCTGCAGAAGCACGCGAAGGCCGAGGCCGACCACCACCTGCTCCAGATCGAGGACCTGCACCGCATGTGCAAGCGGCGCGCGGCGGCCGGGCGCGCGGCCCCCGACCCGGACGCGCTGCTCGCGCTGCCCTGGCCGGAGGCGGCCCAGCGGTACCGGGACCTGCACGAGGAGGTCATCGCCGGACCGCAGCCGTACGCGCAGATCGGCATCGAGAACGAGATCGAGATGCTGTCGATCGTGCTGGGCCCGCCGCTGTTCGACAACGCGCGCGCCCTGCTCGGCGACGATGTCACCGCGGACCTCTCGTTCCTCGACGAGCACATCACCCTCGACGTGGGTCACACGAAGTTCAACCGCAGGCAGATGGCGAAGTTCCTCGACGAGCGCCCGGACGCGCTGGACGCGCTGGTGGCGGCCGGCAGCGCAGCTCTCGACGCCTACCGCGCGTTCCTCGCGCACTGCGTCGCGGTGTCCGAACCGGCGGGCGCCTCGATCTAGTCCCCCCACCTGGTCTAGCCCGAACGGGTGAAGGATCGCGCGGCCGAGATTTCTCAGTCGTTACTCAGGTATGGGCGCACCGAGCAATGGAGCGATCACCGCTCGCGGGATCACAGTCGGCAACGCCCCTGGCCACCGCACGGGACGGGCCGCGCACCGGATCAGCTGGCGGCATTCGCACCGCAGCACCGATCGCGCGCACGAGCCGAGCATCGCCCGGCACGTCGCCGCGGAGCGCCAGCGGATCGCCGGCCGCCTGCATGACGAGGTGAGTTCGCTGCTGTTCGCGGTCGCGGCGGGCGTGCAGCGCGCTCAGGTCGTCGCGGGCGCCGACGTCGACGAGCTGCGCGCCACGCTGGCCCGGGTCGGCGAGCAGGTGCTCGCGGCGTCGGACCGCATGCGCGACGTGCTGCGCGACTGCACGCCCGAGGCGCCCGGCGACGGGGTTCCCGCAGCCGTCCAGCGCGATCTCGACGACCTCAACGAGCGCAGTGGCGTCCAGGCGCACCTGGTGATCCGCGGGCCGGTGCGCTCGATCCCCGGCGCGGTCGAGCGGGTCGCGCTGAACTGCCTGCGCCAGGCGCTGTTCAACATCGAGCGGCACGCGTCGGCGGGCACGGTCGTCGTCGCGGTGCAGTACCTGCCCGAGGAGCTGGTCCTCGTCGTCCAGGACGACGGCTGCGGCCTGCCCCCCGGCTACGAACCGCGGGTCGTGCCCGCCGACGGTCACCACTGGGGGTTCGCCTCGATGGCCCGCCAGGTGCAGCAGCGCGGCGGCGAGGTGGAGCTCAGCGGTTCCGACGACGGCGGCGCCCGGCTGCGCGTCCGGCTGCCCGCCTGAGCCTGTGGTCGCCACCGCCGGCGCGAGCGCGCCGCCCCACCGCATCCTGCTCGTCGACGACCACCCGATCGTTCTGGACGGCCTGCACGCCCTGCTGTCCACGACCGACGATCTCGCCGTCGTCGGTGAGGCCACCGACCGCGAGACCGCGATCCGGCTGGCCGCCGAGCTGCAACCGCACGCGGTCGTGCTCGACCTGCGGCTGCACGGCAGCTACGCCGCGGAGACGCCCACGGCGCTCAAGGCCGCGGCTCCGGGCACGGCCGTCGTCGTGCACACCGCCACCGAGGAGCTGGAGCCGGTGCGGGCGGCGTTGCGGGCCGGGGCCGACGGCGCGGTGTTCAAGGACGCGCGCGACCTGGTGCCCGCGCTGCGGGCGGTGCTCGCCGGCCAGATCCCGTATGTCGACGAGCGGTTGACCCGCAAGGCGGGCACCCGCCGCGCCGAGGCGGGTGGCGAGACGATGGAGTCGCTGTCGCCGCGGGAGTACGACGTGCTGTGCGCGCTCGCGCTGGGCCAGTCGACCCGCGACATCGCCACGGAGCTGTTCCTCGCCGAGAGCACCGTGCGCAGCTACACGAAGTCGCTGCTCACGAAGCTGAACGCGCACAGCCGGATCGAGGCCCTCGCCACGGCGCGGCGGATCTCGCTCATCTGACCCCGATTCGGGTCTGAGACCGCACCGAGCCGCCGCACAGCCCCGCGAACCGGGCTTTCGTCGTGCCGGTTCGCGGGACTCGCCGGGCCGAAAACGCGGACTCGCCGGGCCGAGAACGCGGACTCGCGGGACTCGCCAGGTCAGGCCGGGGCGGTGGTGCGCTCCTTCTTGCCCGCCGGCTTCGACGCGGGGCGCTTGGCCGCCGCGGCGGCCCGCCGACGGCGCAACCACACGATCCCGGCGACGAGACCCGCGGCGAGCAGCACCCCGCCGGCGACGGACAGCCAGAGCAACCAGTTGCTCGACTGGTAGCCGGCCGGGGTGAACGTCGTGGTGCCGTCGAGGACCACCGGGCGGCCGTCCACCAGCAGCGACATCTGCCAGTCGCGGACCACGGTGGGCGAGGTGTACCCGTACAGCTCGGCCAGCGACCGGTCGGGCTCGCCGCGCTCGAGGGTGAACGCGTAGTTCGACGACGCGCCGACCTGCACCCACTGCGGCGGCACCGTCGCGTCACCCGCCGCCGAACCCTGGGCGGCCGGGTTCTGCGACGTGATCCAGGTCGGGCTGGCGCCGTTGGCCTCCACGCCACGCGAGGTGATCCGCAGGTAGGGCTCGCCCGCGTCGCCCACCACGACCAGCTCGGTCGGTCCGGTGTTGGTCACCGCGATCCCGGGCCGGGGGTTGCCGGTCAGCGCGGTGAACGTGATCCCGGACGCAGGGGTGGTGTCGGACAGCTCCGGGGTGAACGAGCCGAGCGCGGGGCGGTACTCGAAGTGCCCGTCGGCCGTGCCGAGCGTGGCCCCGTACTGGAACGGGACGCTCCACGTGCCGAGGTGGGTCAGCGGCGCGGTCGTCGCCTTCTGGTCCACGGGCACGGTGGCGGCGTGCAGGCGGTGGTCGAACCAGCCCCAGTTCGGCTCGTCGCTGACCTTGAGCCAGACCGGGACACCCTTCTCGACGGCCCGCTCGGGGATCGTGATCGCCCCGTCCGGGGTCTTGGACGTGTACCACTCCGGCGAGCGAATGTTGCCCTTCACGCCGTCCGGCCCGATCCGGAACAGCGGGTCGCCGACCGACGACAGGATCGTCACCTCGGTCGGGGTGGGGTTCTCCAGCACGAACTGGGAGCCCAGCGGCGTGCGCTCGACGGTGAAGCTGACGCCGGGCATCTCGGTGACCCGGTCGAGCACGGCACCGACGTCCTTGTCCGCGCCCTCGTGGGCCTGCGCCCCGGACGCCAGCCCGAGCCCGCCGAGCGCGACGGTGGCGCCGAGCACGAGCCGCCGGCGGATGATCAAAATGCGGGGAACGCGCCGAAGCGCCCGTCCGGTGCGGACGGGCGCCTCGGGGCTCCCGGGGGAGCTGAGCGACATGGGGTTACCTCAGGTCGGGCCGCTGGGCGCGGCGCCCGGCGCTGCCGGAGGGCAGCGCCGGCAGGGTCGCGGCCGGGGGGGCTGCGTCACCGGCGGGGAACTCGCCGGTGGGGTTCTCCGGGGCTTCCGGCGTGGCGGCCGGGTCCGGGGCGGGAACGACCGGCGCCTCGGGGGCGAGGAGCAGGTCGGCCGGGTCCGGGACACCGTTGGGGTCGGTCTCCCCGGGCACGGTCGGCGTGTCGAGCGGGTTGGGCGGGTTGTTCAGCAGGGTGTTGGCCTCGACGGGCGAGGCACCCGCACCCTCGATGACGGTGTCCTCGCTCATCGGTTCGAGCGCCGGGCTCTTGTCCGACGTGTCACCGACCTTCACGATCCGCGCGACCGACGGCACGAAGGCGGTGTCGTTGCCGACGACCGTGCGGTTGATGAACAGGTAGTAGTACCCGGGCGGGGCGGCGATGCCGTCCTGGGGCATGTCGACCGCGAGACTCCGGCTCCCGGTCTGGGAGAACGGCAGCTCAAGGGTACGGGTGTCGTTGTCCATCACGTGCTGGGGTGCGGGCATCCGCATGAGCGTGATCTTCTGGATGTCCGACGCGTCGTCGGTGATCACGGAGAAGTTCTCGCCCCAGGCGAGCCCCGCCTGCACGTCGGAGATGGCGGGCCGGTCGCCGCGGAACAGGTACGGCGGGCTGAACACCTCGAACGACGGGTCCTTGTCGTTGTTGCCGGTGAAGCCCGGGATCGCGTCGCGCTGGACGCCGTAGCCCAGCGAGATCGGCGAGTTGCCGCCGACGAGGACCTGCCCGTTGGGCAGCAGCACCGCGTTGTTGTGGTAGGTGCGGTCGCGCTCGGGGCTGGCGAGGGTGAAGAACTTGTTGGTCTCCGGGTCGTAGATCTCCGGCTGCGCCACCGGCAGCTCGGCGCCGGGGAGGACCACCTCGTCGTTGCGCGCACCGGAGGTCAGCAGCACCTCGCCGGTCGGCAGCGGGGTCGGCTGGGTGAACCAGCGGGCGTTGTTGAGCTCGGGGCCCGCGACGTTGGTGACGTCGCCGTCCGCGGTGATCGTCGTCAGCTCCGTGGTGGGCACCGCGACGTAGCTGCCGGGCGGCGGGCCGAGGGTGCCGCCGGCGCGCAGGATCGTCATGGAGTCGTACCGGCCGGTGTCGGGGTCGACCTTCATGGGCAGCGCCACCGAGGCGGGCGAGCTGCGCGGGATCGTGATCCCGGCGCTGCTCCACTCGTTCGTCTCGAAGTCGAAGAAGCCCTGGTCGGCGAACAGCGCCTCGTCCACGGCCTGACCGAACGGGCCGAACATCTGCCCGTCGCCGGTGTAGAACAGCCGCCCGTCGGGGGCGAGGTAGACCCGCGCGTTCTGTGGGAGGGTCTTCTCCGAGGCCAGCCCGGTGAAGTTCTCCGACCACTGCGCGGTCTCGGGGTCGTAGGTCTCCGTGCGGCGGACCTGCGAGCCCTGGGTGCTCTTGATGAGCTTCACGGTGCCGGAGACGACCGCGATCCTGCCGTCGGGCAGCGTGAGGCCCGACGGGTACCAGCGGCCGAACTTCATCGCGCCGGTGGCGTCCCAGCGGCCCAGGCCGTCCTCGCCCGCGGTGTGGTCGAAGATCCGGGCGCTGCGCAGCCCCTCCAGCTCGACGACGCCGACGTTGGCCGGGTCGCCCTCGGCCTGCTCCAGCAGCGACGGCTCGTTGTACCAGTCGGTGCCACCCATGATCATCTGACGGCCGTCGGCCATCTGCACGATGTCGCCGCAGAAGATGTTGCCGTCGTTGTCCTGCACGTCGTCGGGGGCACAGGTCGGCTCGGTCTCGACGCCGGTCTGCGAGACCACACTGCCGACCAGCCCGTCGCCGCCGCGACCGGGCACGCCTGCGACGCCCAGCGGGGCCTCGGTGAGGCACGAGTCGCTGGTGCGGCCCGACACGATGGTCGGGTTGTCGCCGTCGGTCGTCTCGTTCTCGGGGATGTCGAACGTGGGCAGGCCGTCGCGCAGGTCGAGCGTGCGCGTGCGGTCCGCGCGCGACTCGGGCGCCAGGCTCAGTGCCACGCCCTCCTCGGCGTTCTCCTCGCTCTCGATGCCGTTGCCGTAGAGCACGCGGCCGTCGGGCAGGACCGCGGAGGTGACCGCCGTGGGCTTGCACTCCAGGCGCTCGGGCGAGGCGTCGTTCGCGTCCGCCGGGTCGTAGACGATCTCGCAGCGCGGAGTGTCCGAGCCGCCCTCCTCGAAGGGCGCGGACCAGGCACCGACGCTGGCCGGATCGGGCTCCTCGGCGGCCAGGGCACCCGGTGCCGACGCCACCCCGACGCCGCTCACGGCGAGTGTCGCGGTCACGAGCACCGTGAGGCGTCGTCTCCCTCTGACGGGAGGTCGCATGACTTCTCCTTTCGCGCGTACATGCCCTCAACGGACGCCCTCGGGGTGGGGATGCGCCCGTCACGGTGAGGTCACGCGAAGGTAGGAGGGCCGGAGAATCCTCCGAACGGCCCGGTGCCGCCCTACCAGCGGCGTTGCCGGAGCGGAACACAGGTCGTGGGGGGGGGGGGGGGGGGGGGGGGCCCGCCCGCCCCGGGGGCGGCGGGGTGGGGGGGGTGGGGGGGGGGTGGGGGGGAGGGGCGCGCCCCCCCGCCGGCACGCGGGCGGCGC
>JBQTJE010000128.1:0-40118 GCA_052387455.1 Pseudonocardia sp. | reverse complement strand
AAACCCGCCCCTCCGGTCCGGGGCGGGCGGGGTGTGGGCAGCACCGCCACTTCCACGCCACCAGGTGGCGTGAAAGTGGCTTTGCTGCCAACGGGGGCGGCGGTTTCCCGGGGGCGGCGGTTTCCCGGCTCCGGCGGGCGGGAACACGGTTCGGTGCCCGATCCGGCTGCGCGCTTCCCGTTCCCCCTGCCCGTCGCCGTGCTGGCGGCACTGCCCGGCACCTACCTCGGGGCGGCGACGTACCTCGGGTGGCCACATCCCGAGCTGACGCCGGCGCTCGGCGCGCTCGTCTACGGCGTCGCGATCGTCGGGGCGGCGTTCGTGCTGAGCTGGGCGGCGGAGGCGGCGCAGGTCGACATCAGCGCGGGTCTCGCGCTGGCGGTGCTGGCATTGCTCGCCGTGCTGCCGGAGTACGCCGTCGACTTCGTCTTCAGCTACAAGGCCGGTCTGGTGTACGGGGAGACCGGCGAGTGCCTGCCCGGGCCGGACGGCGCGAACCCGTGCTCGCTCGCCCTGGCGAACATGACGGGGGCGAACCGGGTGCTCGTGGGCGTCGGCTGGCCGCTGGTGGTGCTGGTCGCGACGGTCGCCGTCTGGCGCGCCCGGCGCCACGGCGACGGGGAGTCCGCCTCGACGCACGCGTGGGGCGTCCAGATGCCCCGCACGCTGTCCGCGGAGATCGTCTTCCTGGGCATCGCGACGCTCTACTCGCTGACGCTGCCGCTGCGCACGACGCTCACCCTCGTCGACGCCGTCATCCTGGTCGCGATCTTCGTCGGCTACGCGTGGCGGCTGGCGCAGGCGCCGGCGACGGAGCCGGACCTGATCGGCGTCTCGGCCTACGTGGGCGGGCTGGGACGGCGCGGTCGGCGCGGCACCTACATCGCGATGTTCGTCGGCGCCGCGCTGATCATCCTCATGACCGCCGAGCACTTCGCCGAGGAGCTGGTCGCGAGCGGGCAGCAGCTCGGCGTGGACCCGTTCCTGCTGGTGCAGTGGGTGGCGCCGCTGGCGAGCGAGTCACCGGAACTGATCGTGGCCTGCCTGTACGCGCTGCGGCTCAAGGCCAGCGACTCGCTCGGCACCCTGCTGTCGAGCAAGGTCAACCAGTGGACGCTGCTGGTGGGCACCATCCCGATCGTGTTCGCGCTGGCCGCCGGCACCACCGACGGCCTGCCGATCGACGGCCACCAGCGCCTGGAGCTGCTGATCACGGCCGCGCAGTCGCTGTTCGCGGTGAGCATCCTGATCAACCTGCGGCTCGGGCTGTGGGGGGCGGGGGCGCTGTTCACCCTGTTCATGGTGCAGTTCGTCGCGAGCATCACCGCGCCGCCGGAGGTCAACCAGATCGTCATCATCGTCATGTCGATCGTCTACGGGCTGCTGGCCGCGCTGTTCTTCTTCCTCGACCGCGGCGACCTGCGCCGCGTCGCGCGCGACGGCCTGCGCACCCCGTTCGACAAGCTCGAAGCGGCCGACGAGGCGGCCGCGTCCCGCTGATCCGCGGCTGCCGCTAGCGTTCGGTCTGGAATCGATGCAGATCAGTCGGGAAGGGTGTGCGGCATGCGGGTCGGCGTGCTCACCGGTGGCGGTGACTGCCCGGGGCTCAACGCGGTGATCCGGGCCATCGTCCGCAAGGGCGTCCCGGAGTACGGATACTCCTTCGTCGGTTTCCGCGACGGCTGGCGCGGCCCGCTGGAGGCGTTCACCAAGACCCTCGACATCCCGGCGGTGCGCGGGCTGCTGCCGCGCGGCGGGACGATCCTCGGCTCGTCGCGCACCAACCCGTTCGCCATCGAGGGCGGGGTGGAGCGCATCCGGCGCAACCTGCAGAACCTGGGTGTCGACGCGCTCATCGCCATCGGCGGGGAGGACACCCTCGGGGTGGCGACGAAGCTGCACGAGGTGGGCGTCAACGTCGTGGGGGTGCCGAAGACGATCGACAACGACCTCAACGGCACCGACTACACCTTCGGCTTCGACACCGCCGTCGGCATCGCCACCGAGGCCATCGACCGGCTGCACACCACCGCGGAGTCGCACCACCGCGCGCTGATCGTGGAGGTGATGGGCCGCCACGCCGGCTGGATCGCGCTGCACTCGGGCATGGCGGGCGGTGCCAACGCGATCCTCATCCCCGAGGTGCGCTTCGACATCGAGCAGGTGTGCACCTGGGTGGAGAACCGCTTCCGCCTGGACTACGCGCCGATCATCGTCGTCGCCGAGGGCGCGAAGCCCAAGGAGGGTCCCGAAGACGGCGGAGAGGTGCTGCTGACCGGCGAGAAGGACGCGTTCGGCCACGTCCGGCTCGGCGGCATCGGCGACTGGCTGGCCCGCCAGATCGAGGAGCGCACCGGCAAGGAGGCCCGCACCACGGTGCTCGGGCACGTGCAGCGCGGGGGCACCCCGTCGGCGCGCGACCGCTGGCTCGCCACCCGGTTCGGCCTGCACGCCATCGACGCGGTGCACGCCGAGCAGTGGGGGACGATGGCGGCGCTGCGCGGGGCGGACATCGTGATGGTGCCGTTGGCGGAGGCGACCCGCGAGCTCAAGCTCGTCGACCCGGCGCTCTACGCCGAGGCGGAGGTCTTCTTCGGGTGACGGAGTGGCGCGTCGCGAGCGGTGGACAGGACTGGTGGGTCCTCACTCGCAACAGCTGGAGCCCCGCTCGTCGGATCGAGATCCTCTTCGAGGGTTGGATCGACGGATGCCGGTGGACCGAACTCGTGCGCCCGTTCCAGCGGGCGGTCCGGGGCGGCGAGCAGATCCACGTACACATCCTGCGGTCTGCGACCGCGACCACGGTTACCGTACGGTGGCGAACGTCCCGGCTCGGCGGCCGCATCCACGAGTGGACCGAGGGGATCGACGGCGTCGCCGCGGCTCGGACGGCGCCCCGTGGCCCCGGCTCCGTGCTCGATGACGTCGAGACGTTCCTCGCGAACCGCTCCCGGCTGGCGCTGCTGACCATCGACCGCGACACGATTCTGCCGCTGCACTACGAGTACGACGCCGCCGCTGGGTGCTTCCGCAGCCTCGGGTACGTGCGGGTCGGCGCCGCGATGGCTATGGCAGTCAGCCATACCGGCCCGGACACGCCCGATTCCCGCGACGCGTTCCTCAGGAAGGTGCTGGTGGCCGTCGCGGTTCCGGCGCAGCGCGCTCGCCAGGTCGTGCGCAACGCCGAGCACGGGGCCTGAGCGACGCCCGGTCCGCTGGTGGTCGGCGGCCTGGCCGGGTTGAGGGCGGTATGCCGACGGCGAGAAGCGGCTACGACGCTTCTGGGCCGGGCAGAGGCTGTACCCCGAAGCGGATCTCCGTCGCTTGCAGCAGCGCAACAGTCGCCTCCCCAGAGCAGCCGACAGACGATCCTGGGACTCTCCCTTCGCGGCGGACGAGGATCGCAACAACACGTGAGAGCACGATAAGAAGGGCGTCAAGCAGCGCCCGCCATTCGCGGCCGCTGGATGTCGTCATACTCCCGCTGGCGGAGGCGACCGGGGAGCTGAAGCCGATCCCGCGCTCTACGCCGAAGCTGAGGTGTTCCTCGGCTGAAGTGCGCACCAGATCTGGTTGATCCGCCTGTGGATGAACCAGATATGGTCTATCATCTGCCGGTGGACCGCAGGCCAGGACAGTTCGTCGGACGGCAGCGGCAGCTCGCGCTACTCGAAGCCGAGCTCGATGGCGTCCGCCGTACCGGACGTGGCCGATTCGTGCTGCTCCGAGGTCGCCGGCAGGTGGGGAAGTCGCGCCTGGTGAACGAGTTCCTCAGCCGCAGCGAGGTGCCGTTCGTGTTCTACGCCGCCACACCGGCCGGGCCCGACCGTGAGCTGCTCCGCTTCACCGACGCCGTCGGGCGCTCGACCCTGCCGGCAGCGGCCCTGGTCCGCAGCGGTACGTCCTTCACGAGCTGGGAGGCGGCGCTGTCTGCGGTCGCGTTGGCGGCGGCCGAGCCGTGCGTGATCGTCGTGGACGAGCTGCCCTACCTGGTCGACGGCCACCGCGAGCTGGAGGCGCAGCTGCAGCACGTGTGGGATCGGATTCTCGAGGAGCGTCCGGTCCTGCTGATCGCCGTCGGGTCGGACCTGGCGACGATGGCCGCGCTGACCAGCTATGGGCGGCCGTTGTTCGGTCGGCCGACGCGCGAGCTCGTGCTGGACCCTTTCACCGTCGCCGAGGTGGGCGACCTGCTGGGACTTGCTCCGGCCGACGCCGTGGATGCCACGCTCGTGGTCGGTGGCTTTCCGCTGGTGGCGCAGTCGTGGGCGGAAGGGCAGGACCGTCGGCAGTTCCTGGACGACGCGCTCGCCGATCCCACGTCCGCGCTCATCGTGACCGGCGAACGTGCCCTGGCCGCGGAGTTTCCCGATCCTGCGGCCAGGGCCGCGCTGAGCGCGATCGGTGCGGGCGAGACCGGGTTCACCGCGGTCGCCGGCCGTGCCGGTCTCCCGATGACGACGCTGCGCCGGGCCGTCGACGTGCTGCTGAGCAAGCGCGTCGTGGTCGCCGAGCGGCCGCTGTCCACCCGGCCGGCGCCCAAGCTCACCCGGCTGCGCGTCGCCGACCCCTACCTGCGGTTCTGGTTGCGGTTCGTCGAACCCGGGCTGGAGGAGATCGAGCGTGGCCGCGGCGACCTCGCCGTCGCGCGGGTGGAGGCGGGCTGGCCGGCGTACCGGGGCGTCGCGGTCGAACCGATCGTCCGCAGCGGGCTCGACCGCCTGCTACCCGACGCCCGCTTCGGCGACACCCGCCACATCGGCTCGTACTGGACGCGGTCGAACGACGTCGAGGTGGACGTCGTCGGCGCCGCCGAAGCGCGACCGCGCGACCGCGTCGGGCTGGTCGGGTCGGTGAAGTGGCGGGAGAGCGTCCCGTTCGGCGCGGCCGATCTCCGCGACCTGCTGCGTGCCCGTGAGCACGTTCCCGGCGCCGACGCGTCGACGCTGCTCCTCGCGGTGTCCCGGACCGGCGTCGAGGTGTCGGGCGTCGATGTCCACATCGGCCCGACCGAGCTCGTCGACGCCTGGCGATGAGCGCGCCGCGTGTCGGGTTCACCAACGCGCAACACGGCGGAAACGGCCGCGGCGGGGCGGGCGTCCGAAAATCCCGCCATGACCCTCGCCACCCGGCTCGCGTGGCTGTGCCGGTGCCGTCCGGACCCGCTGCGCCGCGCCCATCACGACGAGCTGCTGCGGGTCGAGACCGACCACGACGCGATGCTGGAGCTCTTCGAGCTGGCGGTGACGTGGAGCGAGCTGCAGTACCCGGCGGGAACGGTGCCGCCGGACCGGTGGGTGGACTTCGCGCTGGGTCACCGGTGGCGCGACCCGGAGCGCATGCTGCGGGTGTTCAGCCTGGCCACGGACATCGCCCGCACCGCGCGTCCGCCGCGGCCCCAGGCCGGCGCGGCAGGCCGGTGACGCGGTACCCCGCCGGCCACAGCCATCGGCTCATGATCGGGTGGGAGCGCCGCGCGCAGCAGCGCGACCCCCAGCGGATGTGCGAGGCACTGCCGGCTCCTGCTCGCGCAGACCACGCCGTGGTCCGGCGCAACGGCGTGACCCGGCAGGCCGGATCAAGAAGCTGCTCGGCGGGTAGGAGGTAACCCGGTGACGCGGAACTCCGCGAGCCGCAGCACCACGGCCCGCTCGTCGCCGGCCCGCAGGGCCAGCTCGCCGCTGCCGTCCAGGGTGCCGACGACGGCCGCGGCGAGGTCGCGGGCGGCGAACGCGGCGAGACACTCGTCCTCCCGCCCCGGCGGCACGCAGAGCAGGAAGCCGAAGCTGGGGAAGCAGTTGAGCCAGCGGGTGAGCGGCACGCCGGCGGGGGCGGGTACGTCGTCCAGGGACACGGTGACGCCGAGCCCGCCGCATTCCAGCAGCATCGCCAGCGACCCGACGAGCCCGGCCATGCTGATGTCCTTGGCCGCGACGCACACCCCGTCGCGGGCGAGCTCCGCGAGCAGGCGGACGTCGCCGGCGCAGCGCTCGGCGCGGGACCGGAACGCGGGGAAGTAGGGGAAGTCGGGGCGCATCTCGCCGTCGAGGGCGGCGGCCACGACGAGCGACTGCCCGGCGCGGGCGCGGGTCACCGACAGCGGCGCGGGGGCCTCGCCCACCGCGAACGCCGAGATCGCGGGCGGCCCGTCGTGGATCGTGAGGTGCCCGCCCACGATCGGCACGTCGAAGAGCGCGGCCGCCTCGCGCATGCCGGCCAGCGCCGCGCGTGCCACGTCCACCGACCCGACGACGGTGTCGACGATCCCCAGCGGTAGCGCTCCCATCGCGGCGAGGTCGTTGACGTTGGTGAGCACCGCGGCGAACCCGGCGCCGTGCGGGTCGGCGGCCACGAACGGCGGGAAGAGCGCCTCGCCGCACGCGACCACCCGGGTGCCGTCGCCCGCCCGCACCACCGCGCCGTCGTCGCCGGGGCCGCCGAGCCAGTCGGTGCTCCCGAGCACCTCCCCGACCAGCGCGATCTCGGCCTTGGCCCGCAGGCCGGGGTTGGCGAGCACCGAGGCGACGATCGCGGCCAGCGGCTCGGCCGCACAGGGTGAATCAGCCGGACAGGGTGAATCAGGCATGCAGGGTGAACCAGACCGCTCGGGCCGGTGTGGCGCCCGGGTTGTGCCAGCGGTGCGGGCGGTCGGTGGGGTAGTGCAGGGCGTCGCCGGTGGCCAGGACGTGATGCTCGCCGGCGACGTCCACGGCGAGCGAGCCCTCCAGCACCAGCACGATCTCCTCGCCCGGACGCAGCGGCGAGACGTCCCCGCTGCCGCCGCCGGGATCGACGATTGCGACGACCCCGCCGGCCCGGAGCCGGCCGGTCGGCGCCGCGACGGTCTGCGCGACGACGCCGCGGGCGGCGGGTGCCCAGCCCGCGGGCGGCCCGGCGCGCTCGGTCGCGCGCACGTGCACGGCGACCGGTTCGGCGGGGGCGCCGTCGTCGACGAAGTGTCCGATGGGCCTGCCCACCGCGGCCGCGAGCTTGAGCAGCGTGGTGATCGTGGGGACCATGTCGCCGCGCTCGACCTTGTGGATCGCCGCGGCGGACACGTCCGAGCGGGCGGCGAGCTGCTGCAGCGACAGGCCGAGCTGCTGGCGCACCTCGCGGACCTTCGGCCCGATCGCGCCGACGATGGGTTCCCAGGCCCCGGGGTCGGGCACCGGATCAGGAGTCGGGGGGCTGGCGGCGAGATGGCGCGTGCCGCGGACGGAGCCCTGGCCCTGCGCGGTCACGTCCAGCATCGTAAACGACAGTTCACTATGGTGAAACCGCTGGACGTCCGGCGATGGCGCGGGCGCCCAGCCGAGGCCGTCAGACGATGCCCTGCCGGGTGGCCGTGTAGACGATCTCGGTGCGCCGGCGGACGTCGAGCTTGTCGCGCAGGTTGCGCACGTGGAACTTCACCGTCGCCTCGCTGATCACCAGGCTCCGCCCGATCTCCCGGTTGGACATGCCCACCGCGAGCAGGCGCAGCACCTGGTTCTCCCGCTCGGTGAGCATGGCCGCCGCGAACCCGCGCGGGGCGGCCCGCTGCTCCGGCTGGTCGCCGGCGTGCAGCACGTCCACGACCACGGCCCCGGGGCGCGAGTCGAACACGCTCTCGCCGCGCAGCAGGGCGTGCACGGCGCGCAGGATCTCGGCGGTGTCCGCGCTCTTGCGCAGGTAGCCGTGCACGCCGAGCCGGACCGTGCGCATCATGACGTCCCGGTCGCGGCAGCCCGTCAGGACGAGCACCTTCACCCCGCGGTGGCGTTCGAGCAGGACGCGCACCAGCTCCAGCCCGGCCGAGTCGCCGCGGCCGAGGTCGACGTCGACCAGCACCAGGTCGGGCGGGCACCGGTCGGCGATCACCAGCGCGTCGCGGGGGGCGGCGGCCTCGCCGATGACGCCGAGCTCGGGATCGGCGGCGAAGAGCTGGCGCAGCCCGTACCGGACGATCGCGTCACCGTCCACGAGGAGCACCCGAGCGGTGCGGTGGACGGCCGGGTCGGAGCCGGCGCCGCGGCCGTGTGCACCGCCGCGGTCGAGGTCGCGGCCAGGATCCAGCACGGCTTCGGTCGTCACGGACGGCCTCCTGACCTCGTCGTCGTCGGTGTGGGAGGGACGGTAGGACGGGCGACGTTGCTCCGACGTTGCACGCGCGCCCACGCCCGCGCCGGGCGACCTCGCAGCTGTGGGTACCCGTGGTTGCCGGGCCGTCGGGGGCTGGGCGATGATGTGCGCCAGCTGGGGCGACGACGCTCGGTGGGAATGTCGGGGTGTGGATGACTGCAGACCATGGAGTGCAAGACCACGGTGTGCACGGCTCGGCCGGACGGGTGCCGGACGAGCCGGGGACGGACCTGGTCGCGCACGCGCGCCTGCTGCACGGCGTGTACGACGCGGTGCACGGCGACGACCCCACCGGGCTGCGGCCCCGTTCCCTGGTCTCCGAGTCCTGGCAGCGCAGCCTGGCCGCGCACGTCGATCCGGAGCGGCTGCGCCCGCCGATCCGGGTCACCGCCGCCGACCTGCCCGAGGTCCGGGCCGCGCACCCGCTCAACGAGGTGCTGCCGCTGCTGCGCAGCACGCTGGTGAGCATCGCCGACGAGGCCATGCACATCATGATCGTCACGGACGCGGACGGCGTGATCCTCTGGCGCGAGGGCGCGTCGTCGCTGCTGCACCCCGCCGACAGCGTCGGTCTCGTGGCCGGCGCCGCGTGGGCCGAGGAGGCGGCGGGCACCAACGCGATGGGCACCACCCTGGCCGTCGACGCACCGGTGCAGATCCACTCCGCCGAGCACCTGGCGCGCACGCTGCACGCGTGGACCTGCGCCGCCGCGCCCGTGCACGACCCGGACACCGGCACGATCCTCGGGGCCGTCGACATCACCGGGCCGCTGCACACGATGCACCCGGCGATGATGCAGCTGGTCGCGGCCACCGCCCAGCTCGCGGAGAACCAGCTGCGGGTGCGGATGGCGATCGCCGACGAGCGGTTGCGGGTGCGCAACATGCCGCACCTGGCGAGCCTGCGGGGGCGGCCCGGCGCGCTCGTCACGCGCACCGGGCGGATC
Source organism: Pseudonocardia sp. (assembly GCA_052387455.1). GTDB lineage: Bacteria > Actinomycetota > Actinomycetes > Mycobacteriales > Pseudonocardiaceae > Pseudonocardia. The sequence continues at coordinate 31,050 of JBQTJE010000128.1, read as the reverse complement.
GTCGCGGGGGAGCCGTACGGCACCTGGCCCGAGCGGGTGGCACTCGCCGAGGGCGCGGACCGGGTGCGCCTGGACGACGGCAGCGAGATGGTCGTCGAGCCGCTCGGCGAGGGGTTCCTGCTGCGCCCGCCGCGCCGGTCCGCGCGGGCGGTGCGGCGGCGCGCGCTGGCCCTGCGGTTCATGGGCGAGCGCTCGCCGCGGGTCGTGCTCGACGGCCGCCCGGTGCCGGTGACGCTGCGCCCGGCGGAACTGCTGGTGGCGCTCGCGCTGCATCCCGACGGGCTCACCGCCGAGCAGCTCGCGCTGCTGCTCTACGGCGAGGAGGGCAACCCCACCACCGTGCGCGGTGAGGTGCACCGGTTGCGGCTGCTGCTGGGCGCCGACGTCCTGCGCACCCGCCCCTACCGGCTCGACGCCACCGTCGACACCGACTTCGGCGCGGTGCGGCGACTGCTGCGGGCGGGCCGGGCCGCCGAGGCGCTGAGCGCGGGCGGCGGGCGGTTGCTGCCGCGGTCGGACGCGCCGGAGATCCGCGAGCTGCGCGACGAGCTGGAGGCGGGCCTGCGCCGTGCGGTGCTCGACGCGGGCGACGTCGACCTGCTCGCGGAGTTCGCGCAGCACCCCGTCGGGCGGGCCGACCTGGAGGTGCTGGACCGCCTGGTCGCGGCCCTGCCGACCGCCGATCCGCGCTCCCCGGAGGCCGCAGCGCGGCGCGCGCGTCTGCTCGCCGAGGTGTAGCCGCCGACGCAACGGTCGTCACGTTCCTTGACATGGCGTGGACGTGGTGTTTCCTATGGGAGACGAGCAGTCACTGAAGTGAACGCCGGAGGTACGGATGACCGCGGTCGACGACGGGCCCCGGGCCGCGGTCGCAGCCCTGATCATGGATCTGCAGAGCTTCGGGCTGCGGATCGAGACCGACCTGGAGACGTCGCGGCGCGGTGGCGCGGGCCCGTCGGACTCCGGGATGATGTGGATCGAGGGCGTGCCGGTCACGGTGCCGACCGGGACCGTCGAGGCCCAGCGGTCCCCGTACTCGCTGCGCGCCGAGGACGACGGCCAGGGCATCTACCGCGACGGCGTCAAGCTCGCCTCGGTGGCCGGCACGTCGCGGCCGCGGTTCTACGACCTGGAGACCGCCGACGGCGTCCCGTACCACCAGATCGCCCTGCTGCACCTGGACTCGCTCGCCTCCACCGTCGTGCAGGCCTGCAACTACTGGGGCAACTCCGACCAGTGCGGGTTCTGCGGCATCGGGCTGTCCCTGGCCGCCGGGCGCACCATCGCGAAGAAGACCCCGGAGATGCTGGCCGAGGTCGCGGTCGCGGCCAAGGAGCTCGACGGCGCGGTGGACGCCACCCTCACCACCGGCTCGTCGGTGGCACCGGACCGCGGTGCGCTCTACGTCGCGCGGTGCGGGAAGGCCGTCAAGGAGGCCGCCGGGTTGCCGGTGGAGGTCCAGTTCGAGCCGCCGCGCGACCTGTCCACCATCGACGAGGTGCACGGCATGGGCGTGGACGCGCTCGGCATCCATGTCGAGTCGTTCGACCCCGCGGTGCTCGCCAGGGTGGCGCCCGGCAAGTTCCGCACCGGCATCGAGACCTACTTCCGCACCTGGGAGTACGCGGTGGCGCGCTTCGGCGAGGGCCGCGTGTCGACCTACGTGATCCTCGGGATGGGCGAGGACCCGGACCTGACGGTCGCGGCGTGCAAGCGCGCCGTCGACATCGGCGTGTACCCGTTCGTGGTGCCGCTGCGCCCGGTCGCGGGCTCGCTGATGGCCGACGTCCCGGCGCCGTCGCGGGAGTACACCGAGCCGATCTACCGCAAGGTGGCCGCGTTCCTCGCCGAGCGCGGGCTCGACGCGAGCACCGCCGTCGCGGGGTGCGCGCGGTGCCAGGCGTGCTCGTCGCTCAACCTGGTGCAGCAGGCAGGCTCGGCGGCCCCGTGCGGCCCGACCGGCACCGGCGCGCCGGGATCGCCGCCATTGCTCCAGATCGGGATGCGGCCCGGCGCCTGACGTGCCCGATGCTTGCGATCAGCCGAGGTCGGCCGGTGTGAACTCCTTCGGTTCCACCAGCACGAGCCAGTTGCCGGAGTTGTCGCGCAGCACCGCTTCCACGCCGTAGGGGCGGTCCTCGGGTTGCTGGACGAACTCGACGCCGCGGGCGCTGAGCTCGTCGTAGGTCTTGCGGCAGTCGTCGGTGCGCAGCCCGAGCCCGCCCATCCGGCCGTCGGCAAGGGCCCGCCGGATGGCCTCGGCGATCTCCTCGCCCAGCGGCGGGCCGGGCACCATGAGCGTCACCTCCAGCTCCCGATGGTCGGGTTGGGCGACGGTGACCCAGCGGAAGCCGTCGCCCATCGAGACGTCGGCGGTCTCGACGAAGCCGAGCTTGTCGACGTAGAAGGCCTTCGCGGCGTCCTGGTCGGTGACGTAGACGGTGACGAGGGAGACATTGGTGATCATGTGGACGAGCCTAGGGCCGCTCGCCGTCGCCCGGCTTCTCCGCGATTGCGCGGTCCGACAGCCCGTGCATGAACACGTAGCAGCCCGGGATGCGCGGGGCGCCCTTCGCCGCCCAGGCCGCCTGGTAGGCCGACGGCGACTGGCCCACCAGCTCGCGGAACCGGCTGGAGAACGACCCGAGGCTCGCGTAGCCGACCAGCAGGCACACCTCGGTCACGGTGAGGTTGGTGGCCCGCAGCAGGTCCTGCGCGCGCTCGATGCGCCGCTCGGTCAGGTAGCGCGCAGGCGTGCGGCCGTAGACCGCGGCGAAGCAGCGCAGGAAGTGGTACTTCGACACCCCGGCCGCCGCAGCCAGCTCGTCGAGGTCGAGATGCTCGGCGTAACGGCGGTCGGCGAGGTCGCGCGCGCGCCGGAGGTGGACGAGCAGGTCGGCAGGTACGCGCACCCGCCGATCGTGGCACCACCGCCATGATCGCGTCTGGAGGGTGGTCGTGGCGGTGGGAGCCGCCGTGAGCTCCCGACAGACGCGATCATGCGAGGCGCAGGGACCGGGCCAGGCCGCCGAAGGCGAGCGCGCCGACCAGGAACCACGGCTCGATCGCCACGAGGACCGGCGCGGTGCCCGGGCTCGCGGTGCCGGTGGGGACGCCGGCGAGCAGCAGGCCGACGCCGAGCGCGCCGCGCGCGAGCAGCGCGACCGCGCCCGCGGCGGCGACGAGGGCGAACCACCGCCGGGCGCCCGGCCCGAAGCGGCCGCGCGCCAGCCCGGACGCGACCAGCGCCGCGGCGAGGGCGAGCACGGTGACGACGAGGTTGTACGCGGCGAACCACGGCGTCGCGAGCGCGGCATCGGCCGCCGCGGACGAGTCGCCGAGCCCGCCGCGCCCGCCCGCGGCCCAGTAGACGTGCGGCGCCGCGAACACCACCGACCACGCCACGACGAGCAGCGACCACGGCCGTACCGCGCGGCCCGGCCGGCCCGGGCGGGCTCCCGGCGCCGGACCGTCGCGCGGACCCCGGTCCGCCGCGCCGGTCGACGTCACGCGCGCGCCCGGTAGTCGAGCAGCAGCGCGCCGGCGGGAGTGCGCTCGACGTCCACCAGCTCCAGCCGGCGCAGGTCGTCGTCGCCGAACAGGCGCCGCCCGCGACCGGCGATCGCCGGTGCGACGACCAGCCTCAGCTCGTCCACCAGCCCGGCCCTCAGCAGCGAGCCTGCGAGGGTGATGCTGCCGTGCACGCCGACGTCGCCGCCGGGCCTCGCCTTCAGCGTCGCGACGTACTCCAGCATCGGCGGCCCGACCACCCGGGCGCCCGCCCAGGGCTGCCCGAGCTCGGTCGACGTGACGACGTGCTTGGGCGCGCCGTTGATGAAGTCGGCGAAGGGTTGCACGTCCGACGTCGGCCAGTACCCGGTCCAGTAGTCGTAGGTGCCGCGCCCGAGGAGCACGTCGTCCTGCGTGGCGATCACCCGGCCGAGGTTGTCGACGACCGCCTCGTCCACCTCGGCGAACCAGTCTCCGGGCTCCTCGGCGACGCCGTCGAGGGACAGCAGCTCGTACAGCACGACCTTGCGCATCGTCGGTTCCTTCCGTCGGGTCACCCAGGTGGACGGCGCGCAGGCCCGGAACTCATCGGAGGCCGGCGCTACTCCACCGTGACGGACTTCGCCAGGTTGCGCGGCCGGTCCACGTCGCGCTCCAGGGCCACGGCGGCGTGGTAGGCGAGCAGCTGCAACGGGATCGACAGCAGGATCGGGTCCAGCTCGGGCTCGTTGCGGGGGACGACGATGGTGCGGTCGGCGAGGTCGGTGGACAGCTCCCGGTGCGCCACGGCGATCACCGGGCCGCGGCGGGCCTTGATCTCCGACAGCGTGGACAGGTTCTTCTCCAGCAGGTCGTCGTCGGGTACGACCGCGACGGTCGGGAGGTCGGGCGAGACGAGCGCCAGCGGGCCGTGCTTGAGCTCGGCGCAGGCGTAGGCCTCGGCGTGCACGTAGGAGATCTCCTTCAGCTTCTGCGCGCCCTCCCGGGCCACCGGCCAGCCCCGGCGGCGGCCCACGAACAGGACGCTGTGCCGGTGGGCCACCTCCTTGGCGACGTCGGCGAGCGCGTCGGCCTGCTCGAGGATCTCGGCGACCTGGCCGGGCAGCCGGGCCAGCCCGGTGATGATGCGCCTGCCCTCGGTGGGGGAGAGGTCGCGGATGCGGCCCAGGTGCAGTGCGAGCAGCGCGAACGCGGCGACCGTGGACGTGAACGACTTCGTCGCCGCCACCGACATCTCCGGGCCCGCGTGGATGTAGATGCCGCCGTCGCAGGCCCGCGCGATCGTCGAGCCGACGACGTTGACGATGCCGATCACCTGGCCGCCCTTGCGCTGCACCTCCTGCACCGCGGCCAGCGTGTCGATGGTCTCCCCGGACTGCGAGACGGCGACGTAGAGGGTGTTGGGCTCCACCACCGGGTTGCGGTAGCGGAACTCCGACGCGGCCTCCGCGGTGGCGGGCACCCGGGCGAGGTCCTCGATGAGCTGGGCGCCCAGCTCGCCCGCGAAGCTCGCGGTGCCGCAGCCGAGGATCTTCACGCGGCGGATCTCGCGGGCCTCGCGCACGCTCATGTTGAGCCCGCCGAGGTGCGCGGTGGCGAACCGCTCCTCGATCCGCCCGCGCAGAGCCCGTTCCAGGGTGCGGGGCTGCTCGTGGATCTCCTTGATCAGGAAGTGCGCGTGGTCGCCGATCTCGGCGCCGACGACGTCCCAGTCGATGGTGTTCTCGGTCTTGGTGACCGACCGGTCGTCGAGGTCGAAGGTGCGGTAGCCGGCCACGGTGATCGTGGCGAGCTCGCCGTCGTCGAGGTAGACGACCTGGCGGGTGTAGCCGACGAGCGCGGCGACGTCGGAGGCGACGAACATCTCCTTCTCCCCGACGCCCAGCAGCACCGGGCTGCCGTTGCGGGCGACGACGATCCGGTCGGGGTGCGCGGCGTCGAGGACCGCGAGCCCGTACGCGCCGACGACCTTGTGCAGCGCCTGGCGCACCGCGGTCTCCAGGTCCGGCGCGCCCGCGGCGAAGGCGGCCGCGACGAGGTGCGCGATCGTCTCGGTGTCGGTCTGCGAGGTGAACTCGACACCGTCCGCGGTGAGCTTGGCCCGCAGCTCCTCGGCGTTCTCGATGATCCCGTTGTGCACCACGGCGATGCGCTCGGCCATGTCCGTGTGCGGGTGGGCGTTCTCTCCGGTGGGCTCGCCGTGGGTGGCCCAGCGGGTGTGGCCGATGCCCGGGGCGCCCTTGAAGCGGGCGGGGACGGCGGCGGCGAGGTCCGCGACGCGACCGCTCACCTTGCGGACCGCGAGGCCCTTCCTCGTGACGACGGCGACCCCCGCGGAGTCGTAGCCGCGGTACTCGAGGCGGCCCAGGCCCTCCAGCAGGATGGGGGCGGCGTCCTGCGCCCCGACGTAGCCGACAATGCCGCACATAGCTCGTCTCCTCGATTCAGCCGTAGATCATCCGCCGCAGCTGGCGGGCGGTGAGCGCGGGCGCGGCGAACCGCCGGGTGCCCAGCTCCGCGTCCAGCGCGGCGAAGATCTTGTCGTTGGTCAGGCCGGTGGCCCGCAGCTCGGCGTGCCGGCGCCGGACGTAGTCGGGCACGCGGTCGCCGAAGTAGCCGACGACCTCGGCCACCACCCGGGCCGCCTCACCCGCGCTGAGCGGCGTGCTGCGGACGAGATGCGCCACGAGGTCGGCGTGCACTGGACGATAGTGCCCGTCGCGGCACCAGTTCGCCAGGTTCATGCCCGATTCCGGGCAGATTCTGTGCACCGTTGGGCCCGACTCGCATCACGTCACGCCGGCCGGCGCGGACGAGATCGACATGACGTACGCCTCGAGGCCGTTCGGCGTGCGTCATATCGATCTCGAGCGCAGTGGCGACCGGGTGGGGGCAGCTCGCCGCGACGGACGCCGGGCGTCCACCTCGCGTTGACGGCGCGGTGGTCGGACCCGGACGATCGGACGATCGTCCGATCGTCCGCCCAGGGGAGCCCATGACCAACACCGGGCCGCTCGCCGGGCTGCTCGTCGCCGACTTCTCCCGGGTACTCGCCGGCCCGTACGCGACGATGCTGCTCGCCGACATGGGCGCCGACGTGGTCAAGGTCGAGAGCCCGCAGGGCGACGAGACGCGCACCTGGATGCCCCCGGTGCGCGACGGCGTGTCGACCTACTACCTGGGGATCAACCGGGGCAAGCGGTCGGTGGCGCTGGACCTGCGCGACGACGCGGACGTCGAGCTCGCGCGCGAGCTGGCCGGCCGCGCGGACGTCGTGATCGAGAACCTGCGGCCGGGCGGGATGGCGAGGTACGGGCTCGACTTCGCCGCCGTCAGCGCCGGCAATCCCGCGGTCGTGTACGCCTCGATCAGCGGGTTCGGCTCGGGCGCGGGCGCGAAGGTGCCCGGCTACGACCTGATGGTGCAGGCGATCTCCGGCCTGATGAGCCTCACCGGGAGCCCGGACGGGCCGCCGTACCGGGCCGGGATCTCGGTGTTCGACGTGATGGCGGGCAACCACGCCGTGATCGGCATCCTGGCCGCACTGCGGCACCGCGACGCCACCGGCCGGGGCCAGCACGTCGAGGTCAACCTGCTGTCGTCGGCGCTCACCGGGCTGGTCAACCACAGCTCGGCGTGGGCGTCGGCGGGGGTGGTGCCCTTCCGGATGGGAAACGCGCATCCGAGCGTCTTCCCGTACGAGCCGCTGCCCACCGCCGACGACGACCTCATCGTCGCCGCGGCCAACGACGGCCAGTTCCGGCGGTTGTGCGAGGTGCTCGGCATCCCGGAGATCGCCGACGACCCGCGCTTCGCCCGCAACCGCGACCGCACCGCGAACCGCGGGGAGCTGCGCCCGATCCTGGTCGGGCGGCTGGCGACGCGGGGTGCCACGGAGTGGTTCGAGCTGCTCGTCGACGTCGGCGTGCCCTGCGGCCCCATCAACACCATCGACGGCGGGTTCGCCATGGCGGAGCGTCTCGGGCTCGACCCGATCGTCGAGGCGGGCGAGGGGGAGCGGGCCGTGCCGAGCACGCGCCACCCCATCCGCTTCTCGGCGACCCCGGCCGTGTACCCGCTGCCGCCGCCCGAGCTGGACGAACACGGCGCCGAGCTGCGGAGATGGCTGACCGATGGCTGAGCACGACTATCCGACGGCGCTGGGGGCCTCGGACCCGACGACGATCACGCTGCTCGGGGCGAACCTCGCCGACGACGTGATGGGCGAGGTCGGGTTCGGCGAGCTGGCGTTCTGGCTCGCCGCGCAGCGCCGGCCGTCGCGCGGGCAGACGCGGGTGTTCGAGGCGGTGCTCGCCGCACTCGCCGACCACGGCTTCACCCCGACGGCGATCGTCACGCGGCTCACGTTCCTGTCCGCGCCGGACTCGGTGCAGGGGGCGATCGCCGCGGGCCTGCTCGGCGGCGGCTCGCGGTTCCTCGGCGTCACCGAGGACACCGGACGGTTCCTGCACGACGTCCTGGCCGCCACCGAGCTGCCCACCGGCGAAACGGCGTGGGACGCGCTGGCCCTGGAGACGGTGCGGGCGCGGCGGGCCGAGGGCCGCTTCGTCCCCGGCCTGGGCCACCACGTGCACAAGGGTGGTGACCCGCGCACGCCGCGGCTCATGGCGATCGCCCGCGAGGAGGGCGTGTTCGGCCCGCACCTGGAGCTGTTCGCCGCGATCGGCCGGGTGCACCCGCAGGTGCTGGGGCGCGCGCTGCCGCTCAACGGGGCGGGCGTGTGCGGGGCCGCGCTCGCCGACCTCGGGCTGCCGCTGCCGCTGCTGCGCGGGTTCGCCCTGCTCGCCCGCACCGCCGGGCTCATCGGCCAGCTCGCCGAGGAACTGCGCCGGCCGGTCGGCAACGAGATCTTCCTCTCGGTGGACCGCGACGCCCGGCCCGTCGACCCGCAGCCGTGGACGGGATGAGAGGACGACATGGACCTGGTCACCGAGGACAACATCACCGAGCTCGCGGCAGCCCGCTGGGGCACCGCAGGCGATCCCCGCCTCGCCGAGATCATGACGGCCCTGGTGCGGCACCTGCACGACTTCGCCCGCGAGGTCCGCCTCACCGAGCCCGAGTGGATGGCGGGGATCGGATGGCTCAAGGCCACCGGGCAGATCAGCGACGACAAACGCGAGGAGTTCATCCTCGCCTCCGACGTCCTGGGCCTGTCGATGCTGGTGGTGCAGCAGAACCACCAGCTCGATCCCCGGGCCACGCCGGCGACGGTGCTCGGGCCCTTCCACATCGACGGCTCGCCCGAGCTGGGTTTCGGCGCCGACATGTCCGAGGATCTGCCCGGCACGCCGCTCTACGTCCACGGCGCCGTGCGCGACCTCGACGGCAACCCGGTACCCGGGGCGGTCCTCGACGTCTGGCAGGCCGACCCCGACGGCGCCTACGAGGCCCAGCGCGACGTCGACGAGGCGCGGCTGCGCGCGAGGTACACCTCCCGGGATGACGGCTCGTACTGCCTGCGGACGGTCGCGCCGCTCGGGTACGCGATCCCGATGGACGGACCCGTCGGCGACCTGGTCGCCCGTACGGAGATCAGCGCGTTCCGGCCCGCGCACGTGCACTTCCTGCTCACCGCGCCCGGCCACGAGCCGCTGGTCACGCACCTGTTCGAGGCGGGCGCGCGGTACCTCGACAGCGACGTCGTCTTCGGCACGAAGGCCGAGCTGGTGGTCGAGTTCGCCGCGCGTGAGCCGGGCCCGACTCCGGACGGCGGGGAGTCGGCCGGGCCGTGGCTCGACGCCCGCTACGACTTCGTGCTCCAACCGACCCGATGATGCCGGCGCTGAGACTCCTCCTTTCGGTCGCGGAACGTCACAACGAACAGTCCAACTTTCGCAAACGCGTTGCGGCGTTGCCACTGACAGGTGTAGCACCGTCACCAGGAGTAAGCACGCGATCGCAGGTGTGCGAGGGGGAGACGTGCCCGCTACCGGGGGGAGGCACCGCCGTGCGGCGATCCGGCGGAGCTGGACCGCAGAGATCGTGCAGCTGCCGGTCGACCAGCCGCTCGCGGTCCGGGTGCTGGGCCCGCTCGAGGTACGGGTGCAGGGCCGCCGGATCACCCACTGGCCGTCGCGACGCAGCCGGGCGGTGCTGCGCATCCTGGCCGTCCACCGGGATCGCCCGGTGTCGCGGGAGTGGCTGATGGACCAGCTCTGGCCGCACGCTCCGGCCGCCTCGGCGGGCAACAGCCTCAACGTGGCCGTGTGCTCGCTGCGGCGGGTGTTGCGCGCCGCTGCGCCGGCCGGCGCAGGACCGGCGTTCGTCGTGTGCCGCGACGGCGGCTACCAGCTGACGCCCGGCCTCGCGGCGTGGGTGGACGTCGAGCAGTTCGACCGCCACCACAGGCTGGGCGCGGCGGCCCGGCACGCCGGTGACGCGGCGCTGGTCGAGGCGCACTTCCGGGCGGCGACCGACCTCTACCGGGGCCCGCTGTTCGAGGACGACGGCGCCGACTGGCATCTGGAGCGCCGACTGGCCGTCCACGACACGTTCTGCGACATGCTCGAGGAACTGGCCGGGCTCCGGATCGACCGCGGCGAGATCGACCGGACGGAGCAGGCCTGCCGGCGGCTGCTCGCGGTCGACCCCGGCCGGGAGGGGGCGCACCGGCTGCTCATGCGGTGCTTCGCCGAGCGTGGCGAGTTCGACCGCGCCGTGCGCCAGTACGGCCGCTGCGCCGACGTGCTGGCCCGCGAGCTGGAGGTGGTCCCGGATCGCCGGACGGCGGCGCTCTACCAGGAGGTTAAGGCGCGATTAAGCGCGGACCGCGACCCTTCCCCCGCGCGCGCATCGGGAAGCAGCCCCGGCGTGCGCAGCACCGAGGCCGGGGTGCCGCCACGCCGGTACCCCGGTCGCCACAGCGCAACCGAGGGGAACACCATGCCGTCAGCAAACGATGCCGAGATCACCGAGATCTACTCCGCCTCGGTGGGCCTGGACGTCGCGGACAACGAGCCGAACTCGCCGCCGCCCGGCGGCGTGCCCGCGGCGACGTTCGACATGCAACTGGAGATGGTCGCCGGCAACGCGATCGGCGGCGGCGGGGGGAACTACCAGCTGACCCTCACCTGCATCGACGAGACGCTCGGTGCGCCGAACGCGGGGATGAGCCGCGGGCCCCTCAACCAGCAGTTCCTGGTGGCCAACGGCTGGCAGGCCAGCGGGGCCGCGGGGAACTTCTTCAACAAGCAGCGGTTCAACATCGCGGTACCGGCGGGCCTGCGCGGCCACATCTTCCGGTACCTCGTGACGCTCGTCGCCGTGGACAGCAACGTCGTCTCGTTCCGCGAGAGCAACCGGTTCATCCTGACCTGAGCGACCCACCAGGGCGCCCCGCGGCTCCCGCGGGGCGCCCGACCGTCCGGCCGTGGAGGGCCGCCGTGAACTCCAACGACGCCCGGATCGCCCGGCTCTACACGGCGCGCATCGGCTGCACGGTCGAGGACCCGGCGCCGAACTCGTACTCCCCGCTGCCCGGACGGTTCCACCTGATCCTCCAGGCGAAGGCCGGCGGGGTGCTCGGCGGCAGCGGTGCGGACTACACCCTGACTTTCGTCGCGATCGACGACGACCACGCGGTGCCGGTGCCGGAGCTCGCACCCAAGGGCAGCCCGTTCGCCGAGGAGTGGACCGCGGCCGACGGTTGGCGCCACACCGGACGTGAGTTCGTCAAGACCAGCCCGGGCGACCAGGACGGCATCTGCCGCTACGAGATCGTCGTGCCGGACGGCCTGACCGGCCGGTTCCACTACGACGTCCGGCTGGTGTCGGCCAACTTCGAGGTCGTCTCCTTCGCCCGCAGCAACCCGTTCATCCTCGTCCCCGCCACGCCGTGGCCGGTGCTGCCGGACCCCTACTAGGCGGCTGTCACTCTGCGTGCTCACCTGGTTATACTCTCCGTGCCTCAGCAGGGTGGCGGCACAGCCACCAGGAATCCACGTTCCCGCTGCACCGGCGCCATGGCGGCTCCGGTTCCGCGTCGCCCGGGGTTGGGTACACCCGGGGGCCGTGGAGAGGATGGCGCCGTGGGCACACCGGTCGAACAGCACGTGATGGAACTGCAGGGCACGCTCCCGTCCGGGGCGCAGGAGTGGTCCTGCCCGACGTGCGGGCGGCACTTCATCGTCCGCTGGCCCCCGCACTACCAGCGGCTCGTGCTCACCGAGGGTGATGTGAACGCCGCGCACGTCGGAGCGACGGGTGATGTGCGGCTGGACGCCGACGTGCCCGCGCCGTCGGCCGAGGCCGAGCACGCCTGGCGTAGCTGGCTCGACGACAACGGCATGACCTGGGACGGCGACGGCCGGGTGGCGTGAGCCGGGGCACCGGCTGACACCGGCACCGGCTGACACCGGCACCGGCTGACACTTCCCTCCGGCGTCGGGGGAGACTGGCAGCTCGCCGCCGGAGGGAGCAGCCGTGCCCGATCTCAAGCCACGCAGCCGCGAGGTCACCGACGGGCTGGCGCGCGCCGCGGCCCGCGGCATGTTGCGCGCGGTCGGGATGCGCGACGAAGACTTCGCCAAGCCGCAGATCGGCGTCGCGTCGAGCTGGAACGAGATCACCCCCTGCAATCTGTCGCTGCAACGCCTGGCCGTGGCGGCGAAGGAGGGGGTGCACCGGGCCGGCGGGTTCCCGATGGAGTTCGGGACGATCTCGGTGTCCGACGGGATCTCGATGGGCCACGTCGGGATGCACTGGTCGCTGGTGTCGCGCGAGGTGATCGCCGACTCGGTGGAGACGGTGGTGCAGGCCGAGCGGCTCGACGGCACGGTGCTGCTCGCCGGCTGCGACAAGAGCCTGCCCGGGATGCTGATGGCCGCGGCACGGCTCGACCTGGCGGCGGTGTTCGTCTACGCCGGGTCGATCCTGCCGGGCTACGTGGGGGACCGCGAGGTCACGATCGCCGATGCGTTCGAGGCGGTCGGGGCGTGCGCGCGCGGGCTGATCACCCGGGCCGAGGTGGACGCGATCGAGCGCGCGATCTGTCCCGGCGAGGGCGCCTGCGGCGGCATGTACACCGCGAACACCATGGCCGCGGCCGCCGAGGCGCTCGGGATGGCGCTGCCCGGTTCGGCGGCCCCGCCCGCGGTGGACCGGCGCCGCGACGGGATCGCCCGCGCGTCCGGTGAGGCGGTCGTCGCGATGATCGCGAACGGGCTGACCGCCCGGCAGGTGCTCACCCGCGAGGCGTTCGAGAACGCGATCGCGGTGGTCATGGCGTTCGGCGGGTCCACCAACGCGGTGCTGCACCTGCTTGCGATCGCCCACGAGGCCGGGGTGGCGCTGGAGCTCGACGACTTCAACCGCGTCGGCGAGCGCGTGCCGCACCTGGCCGACGTCAAGCCGTTCGGGGCGCACGTGATGTCCACGGTGGACCGGGTCGGCGGGGTGCCCGTCGTGATGCGCGCGCTGCTCGACGCGGGGCTGCTGCACGGCGACGCCCTGACCGTCACCGGCCGGACCGTGGCCGAGAACCTCGCCGACGTCGACCCGCCCGGCCTCGACGGCGTGGTGCTGCGAGCCCTGGACGACCCCATCCACCCCACCGGCGGGATCACCATCCTGCGCGGCTCGCTCGCGCCCGACGGCGCCGTGGTCAAGAGCGCCGGCTTCGGCAGTGGCAGTTTCGACGCAGCGACGTTCGCCGGCACCGCGCGGGTGTTCGACGGCGAGGCTGGCGCGATGGCCGCGGTGGAGGACGGGACGCTGCGCGCAGGCGACGTCGTGGTGATCCGTTACGAGGGCCCGCGCGGCGGCCCCGGCATGCGCGAGATGCTCGCCGTCACCGGGGCCATCAAGGGAGCGGGCCTGGGCAAGGACGTCCTGCTGGTGACCGACGGACGGTTCTCCGGCGCCACCACGGGGCTCTGCGTCGGGCACGTCGCGCCGGAGGCGACCGACGGCGGCCCGATCGCGCTGGTCCGCGACGGCGACCCGATCGTCCTGGACATGGGCACCCGCACGCTGGACCTGCGCGTCGAGCCGGCGGAGCTGCAGCGGCGCCGCGCCGGCTGGTCGCCGCCGCCGCCGCAGCACACCGGTGGCGTGCTCGGCAAGTACGCCAAGCTCGTCGGGTCGGCGGCGTACGGTGCGGTCTGCTCGTGACCCGGGATGACCAGCTCAGACGATCAGGTCGTCGCGCCCGTCGGCCCTGAGCATGTCGACGTAGACCGGGTAGAGCTTCTTCGCCAGCGGGGACAGCGCGAGCAGCTTCGCCACGTTGCCCTCCACCTTGACCTTGCCGCGGGCCATCGCGAACGGCAGGTTGACCTTGCCCTGCCAGTAGGCGTTGGACGTCTCGGTGGACATCAGCAGCGTGGCGTGCGCGGCACCCTCGGCGCCCTTCGCGACGGTCTGGTTGACCATGTCGATGGTCAGCGCCGACTCGGGATCGGTGCAGCGCAGCTGGAAGACCAGCCCGGTGGCCTTGAGCTTGGGGCTCAGCTCGGGGTCGGCGAACGCCCGCTCGAAGATGCCGCCGGTGTAGCGGTAGAGCTCGTCCTCGTTCGCGAATCCGGGCATCGCGCGAGCCTCACGCCTTTGCGACGTGTGGTCAACGCCCCGGTCGGGTGCGGCATGGTGTGCACATGACGGCACCCGGCGAGCGCCCGCCGTGGTCGTGGGCCGGGCGGTGGTGGGTTGCGGGCGTCGCCACGGGCCTGGTCGTCGTGGCGGGGCTCGGATGGCTGGTCGCCGATCTCGTCACCGGCCTGCCGGACGGAGTGGCGCTGCGGGTGGGCGACACGGTCGTCACCGAGGCGCAGGTCCAGCGCTCGCTGAGCGCGGCCGAGGTGCTCGACGGTGCGGCGCGCCCCGACCGCGACGCCGCGCGGCGCGAGGCGGCCCGAGCCGTGGCGGTGGGCATCGTCGTCGACCGGGACGCCGCCCGGCGCGGGCTCACCGTCACCCGCGTGGAGGCCGATGCCGCGCTCGCGAGAGTCGTGCGGGCGCGGTCCGGCGGGCGGGCGGGCTTCGCACGCGATCTCGACGCGCTGGGCGTCACCGAGGCCGACGTGGCGGGCGAGGTCCGGCGCCGGCTCACCGAGGCGCGCCTGCTCGCCCAGGTCGTCGCGGGTGTCCCCGCCGTGACGGAGGCGGACGTGCAGCAGGCCTACGACGCCCGCAGGCCCGTCACCCCGCAGCGACGGCGATTGCACAACATCGTGGTCGACAGCGAGCCGCGCGCGGCGGAGGTGCTGGAGAAGGCGCGCGCGGGCGCGGACTTCGCCGCCCTGGCCGTCGAGTACTCCCTCGACGAGGCCACCCGCGCCACCGGCGGCGACCTCGGCGACCGCACCGCGGACGAGCTGGAGAAGCCCTACGCCGACGTCGCGTTCGGCGCCGGGGTGGGGGAGTACTTCGGCCCGGTGCGGACCGGGCAGGGATGGAACGTCGGGCAGGTCGTGTCGGTGCAGTCGGGCCTGCCGCGCGGCATCGAGCAGGTGGCCGCCGAGCTGCGCGCGGCCCTGCGTGCCGAGCGGGAGCGCGGTGCCTGGCATGCGTTCCTCGTCGAGCAGGTGCGCGCCGCCGACGTGGAGTACGCGCCGCCTTACCGCCCGGCCGCCCCCGCCGACCCGCCGTGAGGCCCATGCTTGATCCGCGGTTGTGGTGGATCCCGGCCCACGGATGGCCGGAATGCACCGCAGACGCGGATCTCCACGGACGCCGGGTCACCCGAGGAGTTTTGCGCCCTGGTCGTAGAGCGTGAACAGCGAGAACCCGCCGTAGAACAGCACGGCCCATGCCACCGCCCAGAGCCGCCCGCCGCGCAGCCCGATCTCGCGCGGAAGCACCGAGCGGTTGAGCCGGATGAGTAGCACCGAGTACACGAACATCACCAGGCCGTTGAGCGACGACGAGATGATCAGCAGGATCAGCGGTTGGGAGAGCCCGGAGAGCAGGATCACCGAGCCGAACACGATCTCGGCCCAGACGACGATGAAGTAGATCCGGCTCTCGGTCCAGCGCGCGCTCCCGCGCAGCGCCCCGGTCCTGAGCACGTCCGCGGTGACCCGCCCGACCATGTCCAGTACGGCGAGGTTGGTCGAGAACAGCACGACGGTGCCGATCAGCCAGAACGTGGTGCCCAGCCAGGCGCCGCCGGTCTGGTTGAGGGCCTCGCCCTCCTGGCGGATGAAGTCGAAGCTCTCGGCGTCGGTGCCGGTGCCGACCGTGACGAACGTGAGCGTCATCAGTACGAGCAGCGCGAACACGCCGATGACGAAGAACGTCACGAACTGCTCGCGGTCCGCGACCTTCCACCAGCGCCGCCAGCGGTCCATGTTGGCCTCGTCGCGACGGAAGAAGTAGCCGGTCGCGGCCGCTGCCGTCTCCTCACCGGTGAACGGCGAGACGATCTTGGGCAGCCGGGCGCCCATACCGATCCCTTTGTCGCGCACCCAGTTCGACTGCACCAGGTTGAGCGCGCCACCCGCCCCGGCGAACGCGATCGCGCCGAGCAGCGTGGCCGCCGGGATCGCCGTGATCGCGCCCGGGATCTCCTGCACCTGCACGAAGCCCGAGCCCAGCGCGGCCCAGCCGTCGAGGCCCAGCAGTGCGACGGCCGCGTAGAGCAGGAACAGCACGATCAGACCGACCATGAAGAACTGGATCTTCTCGACGGTCCGGTACACGACCGGGGACGCCGTCAGCACCAGCCCGATCAACACCAGCACGCCGATCGTGATGTACGGGACGGCGGCCTCGCCGTAGCCCAGCACGAACCCGAGCGTCGTGGTGCCGCCCGAGGCCCAGCCCGGCCAGGCCCACGGCACCACGGTCATCACGACGAACAGTGGGCCCCACGGCTTCCATAGCCGGGTGAACCCGGTGACGGCCGTCTCGCCGGTGGCGAGGGTGTAGCGCTCGATCTCCATGTTGAGGAAGTACTGCGTGCCGACCCCGATCACGACCAGCCAGACCAGGGCCATCCCGACCTGCGAGGTGATGTAGGGCCACAGCACGTACTCGCCCGACCCGATGGCGCCGGCCAGCAGCAGGACGCTCGGGCCCAGCACCTTGCGCAGCGGCTGCGGTTCCGGCAGGTCGGCGTACGGGACGCCGGGCAGGAACCGGCTGGGGATCTCGGGGGCGGTCCGGGTCTCGTCACTCGGGGCGGCCATCGCAACTCCCTCGTCGCGGCGCACGAATCGCGCCTGGGTACCCGGCACGGTCCCGCGCAAACCCGGGTGCCGGGGTTGCCGATCCGGCGGGGGGCGGTGACGATCCGGTAGCCCCGCCGTCAGGAGGAATTGATGCCGCCAACCCACGAGGTGACGAACCAGGTCCCGCCGCTGCGTGACCACGACCTCGCTGCCGATCCCGCGCTGCACGAGAGCCTGCGGCGTGAGGGTGCCGGGTGGGCCCAGGACGAGCTGCACGAGCTGGGGCGGCTCGCCGGGAGCGCGCAGGTGCAGGAATGGGCGCGGCTGGTCGAGGCGTGCCCGCCGGTGCTGCGCACCCACGACCGCTACGGCCACCGGATCGACGAGGTGGAGTTCCACCCGCACTGGCACGACCTGATGGGTGTGGCTGTCGCCCGGGGGCTGCACGCCGCCGCGTGGACCGACGACCGTCCCGGCGCGCACGTGGCCCGCGCGGCCAAGGCCTACGTGTGGGGGCAGACCGATCCGGGGCACATCTGTCCGATCGCCATGACCTACGCGGCGGTGCCCGCGCTGCGTGCCGAGCCCGCCCTGGCGCAGCGCTACGAGCCGCGGCTGACCTCGCGCGTCTACGACCCCGGGCTGCGCGAGCCCGGCACCAAGCGTGGCCTGATCGCCGGCATGTCGATGACCGAGAAGCAGGGCGGCTCCGACGTCCGCGCCAACACCACCCGGGCCACACCGAACGCCGACGGCAGCTACTCGGTCACCGGCCACAAGTGGTTCACCTCGGCGCCGATGTCGGACCTGTTCCTCACGTTGGCGCAGGCCCCCGGCGGGCTCACCTGCTTCCTGCTGCCCCGGGTGCTGCCCGACGGCACCCGCAACGCCATGGCACTGCAGCGGCTCAAGGAAAAGCTGGGCAACCGCTCCAACGCGTCGTCGGAGATCGAGTACGACGGCGCGGTGGCGTGGCGGGTCGGCGACGAGGGCCGCGGCATCCCGACGATCATCCAGATGGTCAACCTCACCCGGTTGGACTGCGTGCTCGGCTCGGCGGCGGGGATGCGCCACGGCGTGCGCGAGGCCGTCCACCACGCGACGCACCGGCGGGCGTTCGGGGCGCGCCTGGTCGACCAGCCGCTGATGCGCAACGTCCTGGCCGATCTCGCCGTCGAGGCCGAGGCGGCCGTCACCGTCGGGATGCGGCTGGCGGGGGCGGTGGACCGGGCGGTGCGTGGCGACGCGGGCGAAGCGCTGCTGCGCCGCCTCGGGCTCGCCGTCACCAAGTACTGGGTGTGCAAGCGGGCGCCCGCGCACGCCGCCGAGGCGTTGGAGTGCCTGGGCGGTAACGGCTACGTGGAGGAGTCGGGGATGCCGCGGCTCTACCGGGAGTCGCCGCTGCCGTCGATCTGGGAGGGCTCGGGCAACGTCGCGGCGCTCGACGGGCTGCGCGCGATGGCCGCGCCGGACGCGCTGGACGCGTTCCTCGCCGAGGTCGACCTGGCGGCCGGTGCCGACCGCCGCCTGGATGAGGCCGTCGCCCGGCTGCGCAAAGCGCTCGTGCACGGGGGCGGGCATCAGTTCGAGGCGCGGCGGGTCGTCGAGTCGATGGCGCTGGTGTTCCAGGGGGCGCTGCTGGTGCGCCACGGGCACCCCGCAGTGGCGGACGCGTTCTGCGCGTCGCGGCTGGACCGGGACTGGGGCGTCGCGTTCGGGACGTTGCCGTCCGGGGTCGACACGGCCGGCATCCTGGCGCGCGCGGGGGCCTGACCATCACACTTCCGAGGCCGCGCCGGTCTCCTCCGCGCCGGCGGGGATCGCGTACTCGTCGATGAGCACGATCCGGTCCGCCGGCCACACGGACTCCGACACCTCCAGCACCGTGCCGTCGGCGGCCTCCGCGATGTGCATGACGTGCAGGACGGCGGCGCCGGTGGGCAGGCCGAGCGCGGCCGCCTCGTCGGGGGTGGGCATGCGGGCGAACCAGCGGTCCCGCGCCCGGGCGTAGGTGCGGCCCGCGAGTTCCTCGATGCACAGGAACAGCGCCTTCGGAACGACGGCCCGCTCGGTGAGGTAGGTGCCGTCGGCGATCGCGAGCGGGAGGTAGCTGGCCCCGAGCTCGGCGACGCGGCCGGTGGCGCGGTCGGTCAGCACGCGCCTGCGCACGACGACCTCGTCGGGCGCGTCGGCGAGCACCTCGGCGACGTGCGCAGGCACGGGTTCGCGGCCCGCGGACACGACGTCGTGACGCAGGTGCGCGGTGAGCAGTTGCCGCTCCCGGCGGGCGCGACCGTAGCGGCTGCGGGAGCGGCGCTGCAGCCGCCGCTGCTCGAGCACGAACGATCCGACGCCGTGGCGGGACTCCACGAGCCCTTCCGCGCGCAGCACCGACATCGCCTGGCGCACCGTCGGCAGGCTGACCTCGAAGCTTGCGGCGAGCTCGGACTCGGCGGGCAGGCGTTGCCGCGGGCCGTACTCGCCGCCCCGGATGCGGCTGCGCAGAATGTCCGCGACACGCTGGTACTTGGGCGCGCGGGCCGTCATCGCGCCACGGGCGTCGGTTCCATCCGCCGATCGTAGTCCTCATGAAGACCACCGTTCGGACGCGTCCGAACGGGTGCTACCGTGCCGCTGATCGTTCGTTTCGACGATCGAACACGAGACGCAGCGGTGGGGGGCCATGAGCGTCGGTGATCGAGGTGTTCCCCTCCGGGGAGGCCCCCCGGCGGGTGGGGGCCGGACGAGCCCGGCCGAGCGGGCCCACCTGCTCGACGGGCCACCCGGCTGGCGGCCCGAGCGGCTCGACAGCGAGCCCGGCTCGGTGTTCCCGCCCTACGGCCGGTGCCGCGACCGCTGGGTGCCCGACACCCACGACGACCGGGCCGCCGCGCTCGCCCACGCCCTCGACGGCGTGGAGCTCGGCGCCCACGACGCGCGGGTGCTCGCGTGGCTCGCCGGCTGGGACAACCCGACCGTCGCCACCGTCTGCTCGCTCATCCGGCGGGCGCGGCTGGCCGGCCGGTGAGGTCCTGCCGGGCGTACACGTCGCCGGAGCGGCCGAGCGGGCGCACATGGTCGAGCAGGCGGCGCAGCCCGTCGGCGTCGAGCCAGCCGGCGCTCGCCATCCGCATCGTCTCCACCGGCGAGTAGTTGTAGCGGTAGTCGCCGAGCCGCTCGACGTGGCGCAGCGCCGCCAGCGCGGCGTCGTGCGCGGGCGGCAGGTACTCGAAGGACAGTGCGGGGAGCGCTCGGCTCAGGCCCGCGAGCACCTCCACCTCGAAACCCTCGACGTCGATCTTGCAGAACGCGGGCGGGCCGTACCGGTCGACGAGGTCGTCGAGGGTCACCACCTCGACCTCCACCGACCGGTCCCACCGCACCCTGGCGAAGCGGTGGTCGGCGGCGGCGACAGCGTCGGTCCAGTCGCGGGAGAGCGACGACACGGTCGGTGTGGCCGTCGAGACCGCCAGCCGCGCCCGCCCGGCCTGCGCGCCCACCGCCAGCGGCAGGATCGTGACGTCGCCGTCGCGGCCGTGCAGCAGGCGCAGAACGCCGAGGCAGTCGGGCTGCGGCTCGACCGCGACCACCCGCGCCCCCAGCCGGCGCCACGCCCGCACCCGGCTGCCGACGTGCGCGCCGATGTCGAAGCCGACGTCGCCCGGGCCGAGGAACCCGCCGTAGAGCCGGGCCATCCGCCGTTGCCTGCCGGGGATGGCGTGGTACATCGCGAGGGACCGGCCGATCCCCCAGACCCGGGTGAGCACGCCGCGACCGTACCGCCCACGATCGGGTGCATCGAGCGTTCGATGACATCACACCGTCGCCACCGGGGCCGTACCCTGGTCGCTCGGAGGGGTGACAACGTGAGACGAACGACCTGGGTTGCGTGCCTGCTCGCGGTGCTGTTCGTCGCGTGGCCGTCCCCGGTCCCGCCCGCCGCGGCGGCGGCGAGCCCCGCACCGCAGGCGTGCACGACGCTGGAGGGCTGCTACTCCTACGGGGAGATGCGCGAGTTCTACGAGCAGGTGCTCGGGCTGATCGACAGCTTCTCGCAGGCGTCCTTCCTGACCATGCCCCGACCGCGCTACGGCTACGTCGCGAGCGGGCAGGCCGTCCCGATCGCCTGCGGCGGTGTCGCCGACGGCACCGCGTTCTTCTACTGCCCGATCGACGACACCCTCTACATCGGCCAGGACCAGCTGTGGGAGTTCTACGAGGGCACCGGTGACGGCGGCGCGGCGTTCGGCGTCGCCCACGAGTGGGGCCACTATGTGCAGGACCGCAGCGGCGTCCTGCGCCGGATCGCGGCCGACGACCAGATCGGGCGGATCCGCTCGGAGAACCAGGCCGACTGCGTCGGCGGCGCGTTCCTCGGCTACGCCCGCGACCGCGGAATCCTCGAGGCCGACGACTACGACGACGTCAACACGATCCTGCCGCTGATCGCCTCCGCCGAGTCCGACGTCTTCCGCGACCACGGCACCGTGCAGGAGCGGGCACAGGCGGTGCGCTACGGCTTCGACCGCGGCCTGTCCGCGTGCAGCGACTACTTCCCGGCCACCCCGCTGGTGGCCTGATCTCGCAGGACCGCGGGAGGTCTGACGATGGCAGGTGGAGGCGGCGCCTCGGTCGAGACGTTGAACGCGATCACGGACGCGTTCAACGCGCACGACCTGGACGCGATCATGAAGTTCTTCGCCGAGGACTGTTCGCTGGACATGCCGAGGGGGCCCGAACCCTGGGGCCGGCGCCTCGTCGGCAAGGAGGCGGTGCGCGGCGGACTGGCCTCGCGGTTCGCCGGGCTGCCCGATGTCCACTACGGCGAGGGCCGGCACTGGGTCAGCGGTGATCTCGGCGTCTCCGAGTGGCTGCTCACGGGCACGACGCCCGACGGCGAGCAGGTCCGGGTGCGGGGGTGCGACCACTGGGAGTTCCGTGGCCACGAGATCGTGCGCAAGGACTCCTACTGGAAGATCGTCGACCCGTCGGGGTAGGTGGTCGGCGGCGGTTCGTCGTGCGGCGCCGGCCAGGCGCGGGGAAGCGGGACGCGCAGCGAGTCCGTCGTGACCGGTGTGTGCTCGGCGGCAGCGTGCAGCCGGCCATCGCGCAGGACGACGGCGCCGCTGCGCACCATGGTGTCGACCAGCTCGACGGCGAGGTCCTCGGCGGTCCGGTCCAGCAGCCGTGCCGCGTCCTGCAGCCACACCCGCGCGTGCAGGTAGGGCTCGACGTCGCCGGTGGGCATCCCGTCGCGGATCATCAGGGCGAACGCGAGGATCCGGCGGGCGCCGTACCAGACCGCACCGGCCGGGTCGTCGACCAGGTGCTGGGCGCGGCGCACCCCGGTGGCCAGCGCCGCGCCGGGATCGGCGGGGATCGCCCCGTGCGCCGGCAGCAGCACGCGCGGCGCGCGATCGGCGAGCCGGTGCAGGGACGCCACGGCGGTGGTGGCCGCCTCCGGCCCGTCGACCTGCCAGTCGACGTCGCCGAGCCGCAGGATCTCCGCGTCGTCGAGCGGCAGGTCGACGGTGTACGGCGCGACGGGCTGGTCGAGGTACTCCGCGACGCAGCAGCCGGGGTCGCGCCGCGCCACCGCGTGCGCGTCCGGTGCGCTGGCCGCGATCCCGGCGCCGCCCGCCTGCAACAGCCCGTTGCCGCCCACGTGGTCGCAGTGCCAGTGGGTGTTGACGACCAGCGCGAGGTCCCCGCCGGAAGCTCGGGGCCGCCGGTGTTCACCACGGGCGGGAGAGCCCTCCCCTCAGGATGCGGTGTGGTAGGTGAGTATGACGACACCGTTGTCGAGCGGCGTGGTGTCGACGAGGTGCAGCGGGGTGGTGTCGCCGACCCGGAAGAGCAGGTCGCCGGGCCCGCCGGTGGCGGCGAGGACGGGGTGCACCCACAGGTGCAGTTCGTCGAGCAGGCCGTGGCGCAGCAACGTGCGGGCGACCGGCCCGATCCCGTTCATCAGGATGTCGCCCCCGGGCTGGTCCTTGAGCTCGGCGACGGCGTCGACGAGGTCGCCCTTGAGGATCGTCGAGTCGGCCCACCCGGCCGTCGTGAGCGTGGTGGAGGCGACGTACTTGTGGATCTCGTTGAGGCGGTCGGCGAACTCGCCGGTCTGGCCGGGCCAGTGGGCGGCGTAGATCTCGTAGGTCCGCCGTCCGAACAGCGCGGCGTCGCAGCGGCGGATCAGGTTCGTCACGATCTCGTTCGTGGAGTCGTCGATGTAGTCGAAGTGCCACTTCTCCATGTGCTCCAGCACCCCGTCGAGGCTGATGAAGGTCGAGTTGACGGTCCTTCTCATGGCGTTGCTCCCATCAGCGGGCCGGTAGACGAGACGGCGTCATGCCCGCTTTCTGTGTGATCTCTGCGATCGCCTTCAGTCGATGAACCGGTCCGCGAAGTCGGCGGTGGGTGGGATCTCGGTGATGACGTCGATCAGCACGCCCACCGGGTCGGCCACTATGAAGTGCCGCTGCCCGAAGTCCTCGCTGCGCAGGTCGAGCCGTGGGTCCAGGCCGCGCTCGCCGACGAGCCGGCGGTACTCGGCGTCGACGTCGTCGACCTCCAGGTTGAGGATCAGCCCGGAGCGCAGGCTGACGTACCACCCGGAGTCGAAGGTGACGTCGAAGTCGAGGTGATCGGTGTAGAAGTCGCGGGTCTTCGCCACGCGATCGGTGCAGATGACCGGGTAGAAGCTCGACAGCGTCATGCGTTGCTCCCCTTCGGAGTCGGGTGGGGTCGGGCGTCGACGACGCCGACACGCCGCAGCCAGTCGAGGACCGGCGGGGCGACCTGGTCGGCCACGGACCCGGCGACGATCCAGTGCCCGCGCTCGGGATGGACCTGGTGCGCGGCGCCGTACCGGGCCGCGATGGAGCGGGAGGTGCGCGGGGAGACGTTGCGGTCCGCGCCGCCGCTCACGCACAGCACCGGGCAGGTGACCGCGTCTCGCGGAACGCGGGCGGTGCCGAGGACCAGGCTGCGGAACGCCCGGCCCGAGTCGGTCACCAGTTGCGGCGCGAGCGTGCGCTGCTCGTCCTCGGGAAGGTCGTTGAAGACGATTGCCCGCAGCGTGTCCTCCGACGGCCGGATCGGCCGGCCGGTGAGGATGCGGGGGAGCAGCCGGGCGAGGTGGGGCAGCGCGCGGGGCTGCGCCCACAGGACGCCCGGCGGTACCGACGCGAGCAGGACGAGCGCCGCTGTCGGGGTCCGGGCGGCGAGCTGCTGGGCGAGCAGCCCGCCCATGCTGTGGCCGATCACGATCGGCGGCGTGGCGATGCGGGCCCGGTACTCGAGCACGGCGTCGAGATAGTCGCGGATGCCGAGCCTCCGCAGCGCGGCGGTGTCGGTGGGCAGCCGGCCGGGCAGCGACGGCGTGTGGCACTCGTGGCCGGCCGCCTCGAACAGCTGTCTCCACGCGTCCAGCAGGCCGCCGTGACCGAAGGTGCTGTGCAGCATCAGCACCGGTGGTGGCGCGGCCGGCGCGCCGGGATCGGGTCGTGCGGTGGTCATTTCGCCTCCGTTGCCGGTTGTCGGGGGATGCAGAAGGTGAGGTGCGTGGCGTGGGGCGTGTCCACGGCCCCGACCCGTTCGAGCTCGACGGGAACGGTGGGGCCGTCGAACAATCGGGTCCCGCCGCCGAGCAGGACGCCCACCAGGTGCAGGCGGAGCTCGGTCACCAACCCGCTCGCCAGCGCCTGCTGGATGGTCGCGGCGCCGCCGACGACCGTGACGTCCTCGGCACCGGCGGTCTCCCGGGCGCGTTCCAGCGCCGCAGCCACCCCGCCGGTGACGAAGGTGAACGTGGTCGTTCCCCGCACCAGCGGGTCGCGGCCGCGGTGGGTGGCGACGAAGGTCGGACGGCCGAACGCACCGTCGGGCCCCCAGGTGCCGATGCCGACGTCGAACATCCGCCTGCCCAGCACGACCGCACCCGCGCCCGAGACGACGCGCTCGGCCGCGGCCCGGTCCGCCTCACCCGGGTCGGCACCGTCGAACCCGAGCCAGCGGTGCAGCCGGTGCCCGGCCGTGCCGAAGGGACGATCGACGCCCACGCCGGGGCCCGCGACGAACCCGTCGACGGAGGCGCTGACGTCGACGATGACCTCACCCATGCCCGCAACCCATGCCCGAAGCGTTGCGGCACCGGGGTTCGTCGGCATCGCGGACGTCCCCAGGGATCGACCCCAGGATTCTCGGCTCGCGACCCGTAGGCTCCGCCCTGTCATGCCCGAGCACCGGACGGTCCCGCTCGTCGAGCGTGAGCGCGAGCTCGCCACGCTCGACGCGCTGCTCGCCGAGGCCGTCGCCGGGAGCGGCCGGCTCGTGCTCGTCGAGGGACCGGCCGGCGTGGGGAAGACCCGCCTGCTGGCCGAGGCGCGGGAGCGGGCGGCCGGGTCGATGTCGGTGCTGGTCGCGCGCGCGGGTGAGCTGGAGCGCGAGTTCCCGTTCGGCGTCGTCCGCCAGCTGTTCGAGGGGGTACTGACCGAACCGGCGATCCGCGAGGCGGCGATGGCCGGCGCCGCCCACGCCGCGCAGGCGGTGTTCGAGCAGGTCGGCGGGGAGAGCGGGTCGTTCGCCGCGCTGCACGGTCTCTACTGGCTGACGCTCAACCTGGCGGACCAGCGGCCGCTGCTGCTGGTGATCGACGACCTGCAGTGGTGCGACCGGCCGTCGCTGCGATTTCTCGCCTACCTGTCCCGCCGCCTCGAAGGGGCGCCGATCCTGGTCGCCGCAACCTGGCGGGTGAGCCGTCCCGGGACGGACCCGGTCCTGCTCGCCGGCATTGCCGACGACCCCACGACTGCCGTGCTGCGCCCCGCCCCGCTGGCGCCGGCCGGGGTGCGCTCGGTGGTGCGGGCGCGCCTGGGCGAGGACGCCGACCCGGACTTCTGCGCCGCCTGCCACGAGTCGACCGGCGGGAACCCGCTGCTGCTCGGCCAGCTGCTGACCGGGCTCGAATCCGACGCGGTCCGCCCTTCGGGCGAGAACGTGGGCCTCGTCGCCGCGGTCGGGGGGCGAGCGGTCTCGCGCAGCGTGCTGCCGCGCCTGGCGCGCCTGCCCGACGAGGCACGCGCGGTCGCCCGGGCGATCGCGGTACTGGGCGAGTGCGCGGCGCTTCCGGCCGTGGCGGCGCTGGCCCGCGTCGACGAGCCACAGGTGGCGGAGGCGACCGCCGCGCTCGTGCGGGCCGAGATCGTGCGATCGGAGCCACCGCTCGGGTTCGTCCATCCCCTCGTCCGCGACGCCGTCTACGGCGAGCTGTACCCGCTCGACCGGGAACTCCAGCACGCGCGCGCCGCAGAGGTACTGCGCACCACCGGGGCCTGCTCGGACCACGTGGCCGCCCAGCTGCTGCACGCGCCCCCACGGGGCCTCGGGTGGGTCGCCGAGCTGCTGCACGCGGCCGGGTTGGCGGCCCGGCGGCGCGGCGCGGCCGACAGCGCGGTGTCCTACCTGCAGCGCGCGCTCGCCGAGCCGCCGGACGCCGAGCGCCGGCCCGAGCTGGTGTTCGACCTCGGCGTCGCAGCCACCCTGACCAACGCGCCGGCGGCGATCGGGTACCTCCAGGAGGCGTACGAGACACTCGCCGACGTCGAGCGGCGCGCTCGCTCGGCTCACCTGCTCGCGCGGCTGTGGTGCTTCTCCGCGACTCCCGAGCGCGGCCTCGACACCGCGCGGGCGGCGGCCGCCGAACTCCGGGCCGCGCCCGAGGACGCCACGCGTTCGCTCGCCGCGATGGGGCACATGACGGAGTACTTCGTCGCCGGGAGATCGAGCCGCGTCGACTCGCTGCGCGCCCTGCGCACCGGGATCGACGACCGGGGTGCCGGTGCGCGGATGCTCGAAGCCATGGCGGCGTTCGACTGGATGCTGGCGGGCGGCCCGGCGGCCCCGTGTGCGGAGCTGGCGCTCAAGGCGCTCGCCGGCGGCTCGTTGGCCGAGCAGGACGACGTGTTCTTCGTCGTCCCCGCGATCGTGGTGCTGGCCGCCGCCGACCGCGACGAGGCGATGACGGCATGGGAGGACGTCCGCGCGGTCGCGCACCGGAGGGGGTCGCTGTTCGGCGCGCTCGGTGTCGACCAGTGGACGGGGTTCACGCTGCTGTGCCGCGGCGACCTCACCGGCGCCGAGGCGCTGCTGCGCCAGACCCGGTCCCTGAGCCGGGAGTGGGGCGTCGCGGCCGGGCCCGGCAGCGCCTACACCAGGGGGATCCTCGCCGAGATCCTCGTCGAGCGCGCCGATCTCCCCGGCGCCGCCGAGGTGCTCGACGCGGTTCCACCACCGCAGGGGATCACCGACGGCGAGAACCACGTCCGTCGGGCGCTCGCCGCACTGCAGCTCGCGCGGGGTGACACCGGCGCCGCGCTCGTCGCGGCCGACGACTACGCCCGCTGCGCGGGCCACGTCCGCAACCCCGCCTACGCCGGGTGGCGGGGGCTGCGCGCGCTGGCGCGCGAGCGGGCGGGGCGCCGGGACGACGCGCTGGCCGACGCCCGCGCGGAGGTGGAGGCCGCCCGGCAATTCGGTGCACCGCGTGCCCTCGGGCGGGCGTTGCGGATCGAGGGCATGCTCCTGCACGACGACGGGCTGGAACCGCTGCGCGAGGCCGTCGACGTCCTCGCCGGGTCACCGGCCCGTCTGGAGCACGCGAAAGCGCTCACCGCGCTCGGTGGGGCGATGCGCCGCGCGCGGCAGGCCCGCGAGGCCCGTGTGCCGTTGCGGCAGGCCGTCGAGCTCGCCACGGTGTGCGGGGCCCGCGGGCTGGCCGAGCAGGCTCGCGCCGAGCTGTTGGCCACCGGCGCCCGGCCGCGCACCACGGTGCTCGGCGGCGTCAGGTCGCTGACGCCCAGCGAGCTGCGGGTGGCCGCGCTCGCCGCGGGCGGCGAGCCGAACAAGGCCATCGCCCAGGCGCTGTACGTGACGCCCAAGACGGTCGAGCTGCACCTGTCGAGCGCCTACCGCAAGCTGGGCATCCGCTCCCGCCGCGAGCTCGCCGACGCACTCGCAGCCGGCTGACCCCGCCGTCGAACACCAGGTGGATCACGCCGGTGATCGGCACCGGCGGCGCACAGCGGATCGGGAGGCAGGTGGGCCCCGTTGCTCGGGCGGAAGCGGTCGTCGTGCCGCGACCGATCGGCCTCATCCATCGCCGGACCGCCCGGCCCCATCCCGGCGACCGCCGGAGGGGCGGCAGCAGGTCGAATGCCACGACGTGGCGGGCCCGGACCAGGCTTGCTCAGTGTCGTGCGGTGAGCCAGGCGAGGCCTCGTTCGCCTGCTTGCTGATGTTGTACGGGCACGGACGCCAGCCGCTCGGCGACGACGTCGCGGTCGACGAGCCCCGCGTCGAGCAGTGCAGCGACGAAGTTCTGATCTTTCTCGCGGAGGGCGCAGAGCTTGGCGACGCACAGGTCGGACTTGTCGAGGCACCATCCGGTGTAGCGGGGCCGGCCGCCGGGTGCGGCAGTGTTGGCGTTCTGGACTCTGACGAGGCGGTCGCGCCAGCCGTCGGGCAGGACGACGGTGGAGTGGTCGACGCCGTCGATCGAGAAGCCGTGTTGTTCCTCGAAGGGCGACCATTCGCCGGCGATGCCCTCGATGAGGTCGGCGAGGCGGCCGGTTTCGCCGTCGGGGGCGAGCGGAAGGATGTCGACTTCGACGGACATGGTCGCCTCGAGCGGCAATTCGTCCTCGGTGAAGGTGCCAAGTATCGACTGTGACCCGACAACAACGACCGCCGGGTGCTCGATGATCTGACACGCCGTGCGGATGGCGTGCTCGAGTTGGTCGCGTCGCATCAGCCGGCCCGTCGCAGAACCTCGGCTCGTTCGTGCGGGGGTAGCAGGCCACCCATGGGTGAGACCTCGCGCATCTGTACGGAATCGATGTCGAGGCCGTTCATCACCCGGTGTAGTCCCGGAAGGTCGCGCTCGTCGATGAGGCGCTGCCAGCGGTCGAGGTTGGGTAGGTGCGGTCGCCCTCGCACGCTCAGCCGGAGGCGGTCGAGGTTGCGCTGCACGGTGGGGCGCCAGGCATCGAGGCTGTGGGATGTCAGGTGCTTCGACAACTGTCGGTGAAGACGCCAGGAGCGTTCAGGTGAGCGGCCCAAGTCTGGTCTGACCGGCCTCCGGGTGACCTCCAGTCGGTATCCCATACACGACAGGAGGCGGTCGAGCATGTCGTCGCTCATCGGCGTCCGCCCAGATAGGAACTGGCTGATGCTGGGCTGGCGGACACCGCTGGTCCGGGACAGCTCGGACTGGGTGGTGCCCGTCCCCGCCATCACCTCTCGGAGGATGTCGCCTCTGCTCGACATGCGAAGAGTATGGCACTAACTGCTATTGGCAGCGCGGGGTTCGTCGCCTGATGGTGATGGTCGTCGTCGGCCGGTCCGGCCCCATCGTCACGGCGGTCTGCAGGGCCAGGTTCAGCCCGTGCACGAGGTTCCCGGGCCATCAGGCAGTCCGTTCCCCAACTTTCCCCCGGTGACGATCAGCCCGACGCCGAGCCCGACACCCGACGCGACGCCACCGACAACGGTCCAAGGAGCCAACCACAGGGACTCGACGAACGCCGGCGGGGCGCCGGGATCGGTCGCGACGTCCCTGACTCCCAGCTGCTCCGCACTCGCGATTACCGAGGCGACGGTGCCACCGAGCCGTAGATCGGCGTACTGACGAACCAGGACGGCCATCCGCGCCACGTCCGCCTGGGGAAGTCGCCGAGTGACATCGCCTTGCCAGGTCCGAACTCGTCGAGGAACGCCACCTCGGCGGCGGCGCCGAGGTGGCTGCCGATCAAGTAGCCCGCCTCGGCGACGACCATCGGCGGAACGATGAGGGGTCGGGGAGCGGCGATGAACCAGCGCACGCAGGCTTCGTGGTGGGCGTTGCGGCGGTCGGCAAGGGCGTCGCCGTGTCCACAAGGATCACGATGAGTTAGTCGCGCCCGAACCCGTCAGCAAGGATTTCGTCGACCCGCTCGGAGATGTCGGAGCGGCCGCTGGCACCGATGCCGACGAACGCAGGCATCGGCCGGCGTTGATCGGGAACTCCGTATCGCTCAGTCGCGAGCTGCAGCAGCTCGGCAGCCTGCTTTTCGGGCAGGTGCTCGACGAGCTGTAGCAGCTGGTCCTTGGACGTCACGCGTCGATGGTACGGCGGCGCATCCGCCCCGGGTTGCGGTGAGGAGCGCCGCCGGCAACCACTTGTCGGAGGGCGACCTCCTCGGCGCGCTGGGCTCGCTGTCGTCCCGGACGTGCCGGCGTCGGAGCACGGCGTGCACCGCAGAGCCCCAGGAGTACCGCCCCGACCGGGCGGTACTCCCGCATCCTCGAATACTCGCGTTCGATCGACCAACAGGGCCGCTACCTGCGAAGACGTGATCGCCGAGTGCCTCTCGACGCAGGTGGGCGCCTGAAGGATTCGACCTGACGGGCGTGTCGTGGAATGAGTTCACGCCACGTCCATTCCACGAACCCGCCAGACGCGCCGAGAGAAAGTAGCGGAGCGTAATTACCACTGGATGCTCCTATGGATGTCAAGCGGTAGTTGAAGATCGTTGCTGTTGGACCGATGGCGTGGGCCGTCCTCCCCGATTGATCGTCTTCCGTCGCTTGTCGGTGTCAACGTCGTTCGTCCTCGCTGCGCTGCGGGCGCTCCACGTGGACTCCTCCTACGCGGCGGAAGGGCTGGCCGGGGCGGAGGAAGGGTGGGGTGTGAGCAGGGCCGCGTAGACCTCGCGGGCGATGTAACGCTTGAGGATCCGGATGATCTCTTTCTTGCTCCTGCCCTTGGCGGTGTGTTGCTCGACGAACGCGCGGGTGCGGGGGTCCCAGCGCAGCCGGCAGAGCACAATCCGGTGCAGCGCGGCGTTGGCCTGGCGGTCACCGCCGCGATTGAGTCGGTGACGCAGGGTGCGCCCCGAGGATGCCGGTAACGGGGCTGCGCCGCAGAGCATCGCGAACGCCGCCTCGGAACGCATTCGGTGCGGGTTCTCCCCGGCGGTGACCAGGAGCTGCCCCGCGACGTCGGGGCCGACCCCGAGCAGCGCGCACAAAGTGGGGTTGACCTCGGCGACCAGCGGCGCGATGAGCGCGTCGAGGTCGTCGATCTCGATGGTGAGCTGCTGGTGGCGCCGCGCGAGGGCGCGCAGCGCGATGATCGTGGCGGTGGCCGGATCGGCGGCGGCGCCGCGGTCCGGCCGTCGGGCGGCGCAGCTCGCGACGAGTTCGCGGTTGCCCAGCACGCGCAGGCTGGTGCGCAGCTGGTCGGGTGTTGGCCGCCGCTGAGGGTGACGACGGCGGCGTCATCGGCGGTGACGATGTAGGCGATGTGAGCAGGCCCCGTCGGCAAGGTGCCGGACGGGGCCTGGTCGTCGAGGTGGCGCGGTTGTCGTTG
>JBQTJE010000127.1:0-37263 GCA_052387455.1 Pseudonocardia sp. | reverse complement strand
GGTGCGCACCTCGGTGGTGGTCGAGTCGCTGGCCCCGTCGGGCCCGGCGGTGTCGGTCACGCTGCGCGGCGAGGACGGCGGCACCGAGGAGATCGTGGTCGACCGGATCGTCGGGCTCACCGGGTTCCTCGGCGACACCTCGCTCTACCGCCAGCTCCAGGTGCACGAGTGTTACGCCAGCGCGGCGCCGATGAACCTGTCGGCGGCGCTGCTCGCCGCCGCGGGCGACGGGCCCGCCGACTGCCTGGCCCAGGAGTCCGTCGGCGTGGACGTGCTGCGCTCGCCGGAGCCCAACTTCTTCGTGCTCGGCATGAAGTCCTACGGCCGCAACAGCTCGTTCCTGCTGCGCATCGGCTACGAGCAGGTGGACGAGGTGGCGAAGGCGTATGCCCCCACCGCGCCCTGAGATCCGGGTCGCGTCGGGCTCCCCGTTCGAGGCGACGATCGGCTTCTCCCGAGCGGTCCGGATCGGCGACCGGGTGCTGGTGTCGGGCACCGCGCCGGTGTGGCCGGACGGGTCGTGCGACCCCGACCCGGCCGTCCAGGCCCGGCGCTGCCTGGAGATCATCACCGAAGCACTGGCGGCAGCAGGCGCGAGCCTGCACGACGTCGTCCGGACCCGGATGTTCGTCACCGATCCCGCGGTCGCCGGCGCGGTGGGCGCGGTGCACGGCGAGGCGTTCGGCGAGATCCGCCCCGCGGCGACGATGGTGGTCGTCGCCGGCCTGCTCGACCCCCGCTGGGTCGTCGAGATCGAGGCGGAGGCCGAGCTGGCAGGTCAGACCGCGCAGTTGTAGACCAGCGGCAGCGAACCGTCACTCTGCCGCAACCCCAGGAACAGCTCGACGGCCCGGCGCTTCGCCTCCCGCAGCGACACCTCGGGGGTGCCGATCAAGAAGTCGGGGGACGTCTCGAGGTCGGCGCCCGCGGGGTGCCAGTGCCAGCCGTCGGCGGTGACGGTGAGCTCGGGGACGGTGTTGTCCTCGCCGATCACCACGCCGTCGTCGGAGTGCCCGCGCTTCACCAGCGGCCGCACGGCGAAGTCGCGCCCGACGATCCCCTTGCCGGCCAGCAGTTCGCGCAACGGCTCCACCTGCTCGGTGTTCTGCGGCGTCTCGGTCATCCCGACGCGCACGGGCAGCCGCAGCGACAGCGCCGTGTCCAGCCCGTCCATCGCCTTCGCCCACGAGCCGCGCCCGCGGTTGGCGTCGTGGAAGGTGGCCTCGGCGGCGTCGATGGAGGTCTGCAGCGTGAGCCGCGCCCGCCCGGCCAACCGCAGCAGCTGCTCGCGCCGGTAGCCCTGGTAGAGCATCCCGTTGGTGAGGCAGACGGTGTCGAGGCGCTCGGTGGCGTACATGAGCTTGTCGACGATGTCGGCCTGCAGGAACGGCTCCCCGCCGGTGACGTACAGCTCGGTGAAGCCCTCGGCCACGGCCTCGTCGACCAGCGCCCGGAACCGCGCCATGTCGATCTCGCGTTTGCGGGCCTGCGGCGAGGACGCCACCGAGCAGTAGTCGCAGGCCAGGTTGCAGTGGAAGTTCGTGTAGAGCCACAGCCGCGACGGGAACAGCGCCGACCCGAACAGCGGCAGCACCGGCAACCCGTCGTCGACGATCTCGGGCAGCTCGCCCCAGGACACGTCGGCGCCGGAGAAGTCCGGCATCGCGGACTTGTAGAGCTGGTAGCGGCCGCGGCTGCGTTCCAGCGGCGGCACGACCTCCAGGCAGGTCGTCCACCAGCCGGTCTCGATGGCCCCGGCGAACGCCTCCGGCAGCCCGGCCGCACGGATCGACGCCGCCTGCGCCTGCCAGTCGTACTCCAGCTCGACGAGCTCCGCGCTCGCCTGCCCGTCGGACACGTCGAGCAGCGCGTACCAGACGTGCTGGCCACCGTCGTTGGCCGGCCGGCCCAGCACCCCCACGTTCACGACGAGGGTCTCGCCGCCGTCCGGGCGCGGGAACCGGCGCTGCCACGGCAGCCCGGAGTGGGTGCAGCAGATGACGTCCGCGCCCGACTCGGCGACCCGGAAGGAGTGCTGGAGATCGGTGAGCGACTCCCACCAGAAGTCGTTGTTCGCCAGCGTCGAGCCGTGCACGAGGTGCAGGTCGACCCCGTCGACGGTCTCCCGGTGCTCGATCGACAGCGTCCGCATCCACTCCGCGAACGCGCGCGAGGTGTTGCGGAAGGTGTAGTCGTAGGCGATGGCGGCGAACGCGTTGTCCGCGTCGTCGGTGTAGCCGCAGCCGCAGTCCTCCTGCCCGCTGCCGATGGCCACCTCGTAGTTGCCGGCGATGCACTCGATGCCGTTGTCGAGCAGCAGCGGCCAGATCGCCTCGGGCTCGGCGCCGTACGCACCGAAGTCGCCCAGGCAGAACAGCCGCTGCGCCCCGCGGCGGCGGGCGTCGTCGACGAACGCGCGCAGCGCGTACGGGTTGGAGTAGGTGCCACCGCAGAGAGCGATCCGTGTCATCGAGCCTCCTTGTCCGGTAGATCGTAGATTTCCGCACGCGGTCTGACGACGTTCGCGGGCCGGACCTGGGAGGTTTGCGTGGCGGCGGACGCCCGGTTCGACGGCTGCATCGCGGGGCTCGGCACGGCCGGCGGGCTGCGGGTGGTGGTCGGGCACTGGCCACACTCGCCGTTCGGGCCGTTCGCCGACGTGATGGTGGAGCACCCCGACGGGCGCCGGATGCTGCTCGCGCCGACCCGCGAGGTGGCCGAATTCGTCGCGGGCACCTACCGGTTCGACGAGGTCCGCGTCGTCGCGGTGACCGTGGTCGTCGAGGCGGCGGTCGTCGAGGCGGCTACGTGCCGTCGGCGCCGCGGTGATCGTCGTTCGGGGACGGCCGGCCGTGCTGGGGGCGGCTCCGCGTCCCGAAACGGTGATCATGGGCAGGCGGCCCGGACGCGGTGGCGGGTGGCCGCGGGGCCGCTGGCGCTGAGCTTCGACGTCGGCAGGCGGGCGCCGCTCGGGTGGCTGCTGCGGGCGGTGCCGCGGCGGCTCGCGACCGCGCCGTGGTGGGTGGGGGCGGTCGACGTCGTGGCGCGTCGGGTGCTACCGGGCGTGCGCACCACAGGCAGCGCCGGCAACGGCCGTACCGAGTACTACGCGGCGCTCGACCTGCACCGTGTCACCGCCGCGACCCTCACCTGGGACGGCGCCGACCAGGGCGCGCTCGCCCCGGTCGACCCGCCCGTCCGCTTCGGCTTCGGCTCGACCCCCCGCGCGCCGTCCCTGGCCCGGATCGTCACGCTGGTGCGCGAGTGATTCGCTCGACCTCGCACAGGTTCGGCGAACCTCGCAGCGCGCCGAACCTGTGCGACGTCGACCGAACCTGTGCGACGTCGCCGGCGGGGGCTGGCCGCTACGTGAGGTGCGCGGTTAGGTCCGCGCGGCGGCTGATGCCGAGCTTGCCGTAGGCGTTGTTGAGGTGGTTGGCCACGGTCCGCCGGGACAGGACGAGCCGCTGCGCGATCTCGGCGTTGGACAGGCCCTGGACGGCGAGCGCGGCGACCTCGCGTTCCCGTGCGGTGAGCCACGCGGCGGTCGGCGACTGCCCGGCCCGGGCGAGCACCGGGGTGCGGGCACCCTCGCAGCGCTCCGCCCAGCGCCGCGCGCGGTCCAGCGCGGACAGCTCCGCGGCGCGGCGGCCGGCGCGGGCGTGCGCCTCGGCGGCCTCGACCGCGGCCTCGGCGGCGAGCAGCAGCGTGCCGTGCCCGGCGAAGCGCTCGGCGCACCCCTCCAGCGCGGCACCGTCGTCCGCGGCCAGCGCGGCGGCGTGCGCGGCGCAGACCGGCCCGACCGCATGGTCGATGCGGGCGCTGACCTCGGCGAGCCGGGGAGCGAGGCCGGGCTCGCCGAACCGGACGGCGTCGTGCAGCGCGTCCAGCTCCCGGGTGGGCGACCCGGCCTCCGCGGCGCGGTCGGCGGCCTCGCGGGCGCGGTCCCGCGCGGTGCTGATCTCCCCGGCCCCGGCCGCCACCCACGCCTGCGCCAGCAGCAGCTCGGTCGCCGCGACCCGGACGGCCGGGTTGAAGCTCCGCCGCGCCGCCGCGAGCATCGCCGTGGCCTCGACCTGGTCGCCCAGGTGCGCGGCGGCGCGGGCGAGCATGGTCTGGAAGAACGGCAGCGCACCGACCACGTCCTGCGCGGTCAGCAGCGCCACCGACTCGCGCAGCCGGCTGCGGGCCGACGCCATCCGGCCCTGCCCGAACAGGGCGCGCCCGAGCAGGCCGGCCATGGTGCCACGCAGGTCATGGGCCTGCGCGGCGACCATGGCCTCGTACTGCGCCGAGGCGGAGGCCTCCATCTCCGGGCATCGGCCGCCGTACCAGTAGGCGGCCAACCGCGTCAGCCGGAGCCGATCGACGAGCATCGACTGCTCCAGCTCGGCCGACGAGGCACTGCGCAGCAGCTCGTCGGCGATCGCGATGGCGCGGTCGGTCGCCCCCGTGGCGCTCAGCGTCAGGATCGCACTGCGCCCGAGCAGCAGCCGGCTCTTCAGGCCGACCCCCGACCGGTCGAGCGCCTGCTCGGCGACGCCGAGCGCGTCGGCGAGCCGGCCGCTGAAGTACAGGATGTACCCGTGGTGGGCCAGCAGGACGACGCGGTCGTCGTCCGACGGCGCCGCCGCCTGCGCCTCGACGAGGATCGCGCACGCGCCGTCGACGTCGCCGTGGCCGAAGAACGCGTTGTTCGACGCCACGACCGCCCACGGCGCCACCAGCTCGGCGTCGAGGTCGCGCGGATCGAGCTCCGTCAGCACCTCCCGGCAGTCGGCGGCCTTGCCCTGGGCCTGCAACGTCTCGGCGAGGACCAGGGCCGCCGCGGGGCCGCCGCCAGCGGCCACCGCCGCGCGGGCGAGGCGCTCGGCGAGCGGGTGATCGTAGAGCCAGACGGCGCGCCGGGCGGCGTCGGTGAGCGTCGCCGGGTCGGCCTCGCCGCCGCCGTCGAGCTGCCACATCGCCACGCGCAGCGAGTCGCCGGCGTTCGCCGCGGCCAGCGCGCGGCACAGCGACCGGTGGCGCAGCGGCCGCAGCTGGGCCCGCAGCGTCTCGGCGTAGAGGGGGTGGGCCACCCGGGCCGTCCCGGCGGGCCCGTCGGCGACGAGCAGCGCGGCGGCCTCCAGCGCGCAGGCCACGTCCGCGCCGACCAGACCCTCGAACACCGCCGTGGGCAGCGGCTCGCCGACCGCGAGCAGCTCCATCGCGGCCCGCGGCTGCGCGGGCAGGCCGGCGAGCCGGTCGTCGATCAGCTCGACGAGCCGGGCTTCGACGGCGAGCGGGCCCTGCCAGCTCCACACGCCGTGGCGCTGCGCGAGCCGGCCCGACGCGCTGCCGAGCAGCACCAGCTCGCGCAGCAGCAGCACGTTGCCCGCGCTGGCCTCCCACATCCGGTGCGCGGTGGAGGTGTCCAGCTGCCCGCCCAGCGCCTCGGCGAGCAGCTCGCCGACCTGGTGCCAGGTCAGGGGCCGCAGCTCGAACCGCTCGGCGAGCTCGTCGCGCCACAGGCCCCGGATGCTCGTCGGAGCCGGCTCGCCGGCCCGCACCGTCACCACCACGAACGCCGCACCGGACGCCACGAGCTGGTGCACGAGCCCGGCCGACGCCTCGTCGAGCAGGTGCGCGTCGTCGACCCCGAGCAGCAGCGGGCGGCCGCCGCTGCGCCGGACCAGCTCTGCCCGCGCCCGGCGCATCACGTCCAGGGGGCCGATCGTGGCCACGTCGCTGCCGGGCAGCAGGTGCGCGAACGCCCCGAACGGGATGTCGCCGAACGACCGGTTGCCCGACGCCCACGCCGTCGCCCGGCCGTGGGCGCTCGCGGCCCGCTCGACCAGCTCGGTGGCCAGCCGGGTCTTGCCGACGCCGGCGGCCCCGGAGAGCACCACTCCCCGGGTGCGGTCGTCGGTGAGGGCGGCCGCGAGCAGCGTCAGCTCCTCCCTGCGGCCGACCAGCGGCCAGGTCCCGGCCATGGTGGACAGCGTAGGAGCATGCGCGGGATCTGAGTACGGCGTGCTCAGGCGTCCGGGCGCTTTCCCGTGGTCGGATCGGTGCCGGCAACCAGAGGGGGAGCTTCTTTCATGACATCGACCCAGACCGCCGACCCGTTCGGCGCGACCGCACCAGGCCAGCGCTACGCCGTGTACGCCGAGCTGGCCCGCACCGGTCCGGTGCACCGCGTCACCCTGCCCACCGGCGTCGCGGCGTGGCTGGTCACCGGTCGCGACGAGGTCCGCCAGGTGCTGACCGACCCGCGCGTCGGCCGCGGCCCGACGCTCGCCGGCCCGATCGCCGAGCTGCTGCCGCCCGCGGTCCGCGAGGCGACGAGAAGCCTCCTGGTCTACCGCAACCCGCCCGACCACACCCGGCTGCGGCGGCTGGTCACCGCGGCGTTCACCCGCGGCCGGGTGGAGCAGCTCGCCCCCCGCGTCCAGCAGATCGCCGACGCGCTGCTCGACGCCCTCGCCGGCGAGCGCGAGGCGGACCTGGTCGCCCGCTACGCCTACCCGCTACCGATGACGGTGATCTGCGAGCTGCTCGGGGTGCCCGAGCCCGACCGCGACGCCTTCCACGGGTGGACGTCCACGGTGATGGCCGGGAGGTTCGCCGGCGTCGAGACCCTCGTCGAGGCCTACGTCGCCATGGACCGGTACATCCGGCAGCTGGTCGACGAGAAGCGCGCGGCGCCGGCCGACGACCTGCTCTCCGATCTGATCGCCGTGCGGGACGGCGGCGACAAGCTCTCCGAGACCGAGCTGGTCGGCATGGTCATGGCCCTCGTCGTCGCCGGCCACGAGACCACGGTGAACCTGATCGGCAACGGCATGCACGCCCTGCTCACCCATCCCGACCAGCTCGACCTGCTGCGCGCCGAGCCCGACCGGCTCCCGGCCGCCGTCGAGGAGCTGCTGCGCTACGCGTCCCCGCTGCAGGTGACCCTTCCGTGCATCACGACCGCCCCGGTCCCGGTCGGCGACACCACGATCCCGGCCGGCGAGGTCGTGTTCGCGGGGTTGCTGTCGGCGAACCGCGACCCGTCATGGGTCGAGGACCCGACGCGGCTGGACATCACCCGGGGCGAGCTGCACCACG
The DNA here is from genome assembly GCA_052387455.1 of Pseudonocardia sp. GTDB lineage: Bacteria > Actinomycetota > Actinomycetes > Mycobacteriales > Pseudonocardiaceae > Pseudonocardia. The sequence goes on along the minus strand of JBQTJE010000127.1, from coordinate 30,171 downwards.
TGGCCTTCGGCCACGGCATCCACCACTGCGTCGGCGCCGCGCTGGCCCGGGTGGAGGGGCAGATCGCGCTCGGCACGCTGCTGGCCCGGTTCCCGGCGCTGCGCCTGGCGGTGCCCGCCGAGGAGCTGACGTGGAAGCCCGGGATGCTGATGCACGGCCTCGCCGCGCTGCCCGTCGCGCTGACCTGACGGCCTCGGCGGCCGTGAATGGCAGCAAAGCCACTTTCACGCCATCTGGTGGCGTGAAAGTGGCTTTGCTGCCAGAACTCGGGGCCGTCAGCTGCGGTGGTGCGAGGGCTGCAGGTCGTAGACGGGGGTCGGGATGCCCTCTTGGCGGGCCTTGAGCTGCAGGGCGAGCGGCAGGGAGTAGTGGCGCGACTGGTGCAGGTTGCCGCCGTGCAGCCACAGCGCCTCCTGGTTCGTCGGCTTCCACATGTTGCGCTGCTCGCCCTCCCACGGACCGGGGTCCTTGGTGGTGTCCGAGCCCAGGCCCCACACCTTCCCGACCTTGTCGCCGACCTCGGTGCCGAGCAGCTCGTCGATCCAGCCGACCATGTTGCCGTAGCCGGTCGCGAACACGACGAGGTCGGCGGGCAGCTCGGTGCCGTTCTCCAGCTGCACGCCGTTCTCGGTCAGCGACGTGACCTGGCCGTGCACGAGGTGCACGTCCCCGTTGGCGACGAGGTCGGCCGCGCCGACGTCGATGTAGTAGCCCGAGCCGCGGCGCAGGTACTTCATGAACAGGCCGGACTCGTCGTCGCCCCAGTCGTGCCGGAAACCGGAGCGCTCCAGCCGGTCGTAGAACTCGGCGTCGCGCTCCTTCATCGCCGCGTAGGCGGGGATCTGGAACTCGTGCAGGATCCGGTACGGCAGCGACGCGAAGATCATGTCGGCGTGCCAGGTGCTGACGCCGGCGGCGACCGCGCGCTCGGAGTACAGGTCGCCCAGCCCGATGTCCATCAGCGTCTCGGACTTGACGATGTGGGTGGACGAGCGCTGCACCATCGTCGCGGACTCGGCGCCGGCCTCCCACAGGGCGCCGCAGATGTCGAACGAGGAGTTGTTCGACCCGATGACCACGACCTTCTTGCCCTGGTACGCCTCGGGGCCGGCGAACTGCGAGCTGTGCAGCACCTCGCCGGGGAAGCGGTCGCGGCCGGGGACGTCGGGCATGTTCGGCCGGCCCGACATGCCGGTGGCCAGCACGAGCTGCTTCGGGCGCAGGGTCAATTCCTCGCCGTCGCGCTCGACCACGACGGTCCACTCGTCGCCGTCGTAGGACGCCGACCTGCAGGTGGTGGAGGACCAGTAGTTGACCTCCATGACCTTCACGTACGACTCCAGCCAGTCGCCGATCTTGTCCTTCGGCGAGAACACCGGCCAGTTGCGCGGGAACTGCAGGTAGGGCAGGTGGTCGTACCAGATCGGGTCGTGCAGGCAGAGCGTCTTGTAGCGGCTGCGCCACTGGTCGCCGGGGTTGGGGTGGCGGTCGAGGACGACGTGCGAGACGCCGAGCTGGCGCAGCCGAGCACCCAGCGCGATGCCGCCCTGTCCGCCGCCGACGACCACGACGTAGGGCTGCTCCGCGCGACCCAGGTCGGCGGCCTCGGCCTGCTTGCGCTCCTTCCACGTGACGCGGTCCTTGAACGCCCCGTGCTCGACGCCGTGCGGGCGCCGGTCGTCCTGGTTCTCCTCGTGGCCCTTGAGCTCCTCGAGCGCGGTGAGGAACGTCCAGGCCTTGAGCGCGCCGTCCTCCTCCTTGAGCCGCAGCAGGCCCTTGCCGCGCCCGGCGCCGGTCTCGAAGGAGAACCAGCCGGTGGTGATGCCGCCGGCCTCGGCGGGCTCCTCGGTGAACTCGAAGTTCGTGGGGTCGGTGCTGTCGAGGGTGGCGTTGAGCATGTCGGCCACGCCGTCGGGGTTCTCGACGGTCTTGATGTTCCAGGTGAACGCGATCAGGTCGCGCCAGAAGCTCTGCGCGGCGAACATGCCGGCGGCGCGGTCCACGTCGCGGGCGGCCAGCGCGTCCTGGAAGTCGGCCAGCCAGGCCGCGGCCCGGCCGGCCGGGGTCGTCGTGTCGGGGCGTTCGAGCGTCTGGCTCACGGTGCTCCTCCTGCGGCGATACGGTTCAGGGTCACCTCACTACATCCGCGCGGCGAATGCACGGGTTGCAACGGGGTTGCACCCGTCGGATCCCGTCACCCGGCCTGCGCTACCCGGCCTGCGCTACCCGGCCTCCGCCACCCGGCGGGCGAGGTCCTCCCGCAGCGCCCGCTTGTCGACCTTCCCGACCGCCGTGGTGAGCAGCTCGTCCACCAGCACCAGGTGCTCGGGCAGCTTGAACCGCGCCACGTCGCCCATCCCCTCCCGGATCCCGTCGAGGGTGACCTCGACGCCGTCGCGCGGCACCACGTACACGCACACCCGCTCGCCCAGCTCCGGGTCCGGCATCGCCACCGCCGCCACCTGCAACACCGACGGCAGCCGGTAGACGAGGTTCTCCACCTCCTCGGCGGAGATCTTCTCCCCGCCTCGGTTGATCATGTCCTTGTCCCGGCCCTCGACGACCAGGTAGCCCTCCGGCGTCCACCGGCAGACGTCGCCCGAGCGGTACCACCCGCCCCGGGTGAACGCCTTCGCGTTCTGCTCGGGAGCCCGGTAGTAGCCACGCGGGGTGTACGGGCCGCGGGTGATCAGCGTGCCCACCTCGCCCGCGGGAACGGGCCGCTCGTAGCCGCTGACGAGCTTCACCTCGTCGTCGGGCGACAGCGGGCGGCCCTGCGTGCGGCACACGACGTCGTCGGGGTCGTCGAGGCGGGTGTAGTTGAGCAGCCCCTCGGCCATCCCGAACACCTGCTGCAACCGCGCACCCAGCACCGGGCCGACCTTGCGGGCCAGTTCGTCGGCCAGCCGGGCGCCACCGACCTGCAGCACCCGCAGCGGTTGCGGCGGCCCGTGCGTGACCGCGTGTTCCAGCCACCGCCCGGCCACCGCCGGGACGACGGAGGTGTGCGTGACGCCCTGCGCCGCGATCGTCGCGAACGCCCGCGCCGGGTCCGGCGAGCCGAGCATCACCACCCGGCCGCCGTTGACCAGCGTGCCGAGGATGCCGGGGCAGGCCAGCGGGAAGTTGTGGCCCGCGGGCAGCAGCACCAGGTAGACGGTGCCGGCGTCGATCCCGGAGACCTCGGCGCTGGCCTTCGCGTTGTAGGCGTAGTCGTCGTGGGTGCGGGCGATCAGTTTCGGCAGCCCGGTCGTGCCGCCGGAGAGCAGGAACACCGCGACGTCGCGGCTGCCCGGCGCGGCGGCGTTCCAGCGGGCCCGCTCGGCGGCCGGGTCCTGCGCCGGTGCGCAGAGCGTGCGCAGGCACTCGCTGCCCGGGGCCACCTCGTCACCCGCGCACAGCACCGTCGACGGGCCCTCGACCTCGTGGGCGAGGCTCTGGTGGTCGAAGTCGCGCAACCGGTCCGGGACCGCGATCGCGGCGGCCTCGGCGTGCTGGGCGAGGTAGGCGAGCTCCGTGCGCCGGTGCGCGGGCAGCGCCATCACCGGGACGACCCCGGCACGCAGGCACGCGACGAGCAGCGTCACGAACTCCCAGCAGTTGGGCAGCTGCACCACGATCCGGTCGCCGGACCGGACGCCGAGATCCGCCAACCGCGACGCCGCGGCGTCCCCGCGCGACATCAGCTCGGCGTAGGTCAGCCGGACCTCGCCGTCGACGACCGCGACCGCGTCCGGGGTGCGGTCCGCCGCGGCCTGCAGGTGCGCGCCGAGCGGCAGGCCCTCCCAGTACCCGGCCTCGACGTAGCGGGCCACGAACTCGTCGGGCCAGGGCACGAGACCCTCGGCGATGGGGGTGGCCATGCGCGTCCTCCGGGGCTGGTCACGGCGTCCGGGGCGGCGGTACCGCGCCCGGCAGCGCCATCATGCACACGTTGCGGCACTCGCCGACGCCCTCGATCGCGGTGACCACCTCGTTGCCCGCGGCGAGGAACCGCGGGGGCGTGCGGCCGGCGCCGACCCCGCCGGGGGTGCCGGTGAGGATCAGGTCGCCGGGCACGAGGGTGACGATCGCGGAGACGTAGGCGACGAGGTCGACCGGGGAGAACACCAGTTCGCCGGTGTGCGAGTCCTGCACCGTCTCGCCGTCGACCGCGCAGGAGATCCGGCCGGGCTCGACGTCGGTGACCAGCCACGGCCCCACGGGCGTGCTCGCCTCGAACATCTTGCCCTGCAGCCACTGCAGGGTGCGGTTCTGGAAGTCGCGGGCGCTGACGTCGTTGCACACGGTGTAGCCGGCGATCGCGGCCGCGGCCTGGCGTGGCGTGGCGTGGCGCACCGGCGCGCCGACGACGACGCCCAGCTCGGCCTCCCAGTCCACGCTGTCCGAACCCGCGGGCAGCGTGATCGGGTCGTGCGCGCCGACGAGCGTGCGGGCGAACTTGGCGAACAGCGTCGGGTACGCGGGCAGCTCGCGGCCCATCTCCACGATGTGGTCGCGGTAGTTGAGCCCCACGCAGATGATCTTCTCCGGGGCCGGCACCAGCGGGGCGTAGTCCAGCCCCTCCAGCGCCACCGGCTCCCCGGTGGCCGCGGCCGCCTCGGCGCGCCAGTCGGGCCGCTGCAGCACCGCGCGCACGTCGGCGTGCCCGAGATCGACGGCGCCGTCGTCGTCCACGCGGACGGCGCGGGTGCCGCGGTCGGTGCGGACGGTGGCGAGCTTCATCGCGCTGGCCTCTCGTTCGGGGACGCTCGTTCGGGGACGACGGCGGGCACCGTAGCGCGCACCGTCCGGCGCCGCCGCCGGGTGCGCGCGCAGCCGGTCACTGTGACCGCTTTCACCCCCCGAACGGAGCGCGAGAACCACCCGTTTTCCTGCGTTGACCACTCATGCGCACAGGACTACTGTTTTTTCCGAGGCTGAGACAGACCTGTCTCTCCCGTTGAGTTGCCGGGGCGGGCCGGTATCGCCTCGTCCTGTCGCCATGCCCATTCAGTGCTCGCCGAGACGCCCGCCGTAGCGCGGCGCGCCCGGACAGCAGATCTCAAGGAGGAGATCGTCCATGGCCGATTACGATCCGCGGACCGCGACCGGGATTCCCACCGAGCCCGTCGGCTCGCTGCCGCGGCCGTCGCGGCTCCAGGCCGCGTACGCGAAGTTCGACGCAGGCGAGATCGGCGAGGCCGACCTGGAGAAGGAGCAGGACTCGGCCGCGAAGGACTCGGTGGAGCGCTACGAGGCCACCGGCTCGCCGATCATCTCCGACGGCGAGCAGCGCTGGTCGAGCTTCGCCACCTACCCGATCGCCACGACGCTGGCCGGCACCGGCCTCGCGCCGTCGCTCGGCCCGGGCGGCCAGTTCTTCGCCATCTTCGCCGACGGCCACGGCCGCCAGCTGCCGAAGCTGGAGCGCGGCCCGTTCGCCTACAACCAGTACGCCGCCGACGCGCTGCGCAAGTCCATCGGCTACGCCAGCAAGCCCATGAAGCAGGCCGTCATCGCGCCGTCGATGCTGGCCCTGCTCTACCCGCTGCGCGACCCGGTGGACGGCTACACCCGCGAGGACTTCGAGGCCGCGCTGATCGACGAGTGCGAGCGCGACATCCGCGAGGCCTTCGCCGCGGGCGCCGTGCGCGTCTCGGTGGACTTCACCGAAGGTCGCCTCGCGACCCGTGAGGACCCGCGCAACCCGTGGACCGGCGCCGGGCTGCTCCCGCATTTCATCGAGCTGAACAACCGGGTGATGGCGCGCTTCTCCGCCGAGGAGCGCACAAACATCGGTATTCACACCTGCCCCGGCGGCGACCGCGACTCCGTGCATTCCGCGGACGTTCCGTACAACAACCTGCTGCCGGAAATGTTCAAGATCAACGCCGGCTACTTCCTCATTCAGCTCGCCAGCGAGCGGGACAAGGACCCGGTGTACGAGTCGATCGGGCAGAACCTGCGCAGCGACGCCGAGGGCGTCACTCAGATGGCCTACATCGGCACGATCGTCACGCAGTCGCCGCGGCCCGAGTCGCCGCAGGAGGTCGCCGACCAGCTGATCCGCGCGGCGAACTTCATGCCCAAGGAGCAGATCGGCTCCACCGACGACTGCGGCTTCTCCCCGTTCTCGATCGACGAGAAGCCCAACCACGGGTCCCCGGACTACGCCCGCGACGTCGCGTTCCAGAAGATCACCAACCGGGTGGAGGGCACCCGGCTCGCGGCCGAGAAGCTCGGCCTGTAACGCGCACTGTCTGTAACACCCGGTACCTGTAACACCCCGAACCCCGGGCCCGGTTCCGCGCAACGGCGCGTGGGACCGGGCCCGTTCCACGTGCCCGGCCACCGGGCTACTCGGCGTCGATCCCCCGCGCCCGCAGCAGCAGCACGCCGAGCTCGCGGGCCACCCCGGCCGCGCCGGCGTCGCCCTCGTGCGCCGCCATGATCGACCCCTTCATCAGGATGTGCCACTGCCGCGCGAACCGTTCGGGATCGGTGACGCCCGCCTCCTGCGCCTGTGCCTGCAGGTAGCCGCGGATGCGCGCGAGGTGTGCCACCGACGCCACGCGCACCGGGTGGGCGCTGTCGGTGATCTCCATCAGGGTGGTGAGGAAGGCGCAGCCCTCGAAGTCGGGCTTGACGAACCACTCACCGAACAGGTCGAAGATCGCCAGCAGCCGGTCCTGCGGGCGCCGGCCGCGCAGGCCGCTCTCGTGCTGGAGCCACCCGACCGTCCACAGCTCCTCGCGGCGGCGCAGGAAGTCGAGGATCAGGTCGTCCTTGGACGGGAAGTTGCGGTAGAGCGTCATCTTCGCCGTGCCGGCCCTGGCGACCACGGCGTCGACGCCGACCTCGCGGACGCCGTGCCGGCTGAACAGCTCGTAGGCCGCCCGCCGGATGCGCTCGCTGCCGCTCTCCGCGGGAGACCGGCCGTCGCCCGTCGTCGTCACCGTCACCGCCTCCGCCCCAGAGGTGGAGAAAGACCGAGCGTACCCCGGTCGGCGGTCGCCAGCGGTCTAGAGCCCCTTGCGGAACCCCTCGGGCACGATGACGTCGCCCGGCCCGAGATCGTGGATGGACGCCTTTCCGAGCCCGAGCAGCGCCTCGTCGACGCCCGCACGCAGGATCTCCAGCACCCGCTTGACGCCGGCCTCGCCGTCCGCGGCCATACCCCAGAGGTAGGCCCGCCCGATCATCACCGCGCGGGCGCCCAGCGCCAGCGCCTTGACCACGTCGCCGCCGCGGCGGATGCCGCCGTCGAGCAGCACCTCCACCTGGTCACCGACCGCCGCCACCACCGACGGCAGCGCGCGGATCGACGCGGGCGTGCTGTCGAGGTTGTTGCCGCCGTGGTTGGACACCGAGATCGCGCTCGCCCCGGCGTCGACGGCCCGGCGGGCGTCGTCCGGATGCATGATCCCCTTGATCATGAACGGGCCGCCCCACTCACCGCGCAGCCACGCCAGGTCCTCCCAGGTGGGCAGCGGGGTGAACATCCACTGGCCGTAGGCGTCGAAGAAGCCCGGGGCCTGCTCGCCGGGCATCACCATGTTCGGCACGGTGAGCTCCGGGAGCTTGCCCGAGCGCAGCCACCGGACCATGTACGACGGGCGCACGATCCCCTCCGGGGCGAACTTCAGCATCGCCTTGAGGTCGAGGCGCGCCGGGATCGACGGGCTGCCGACGTCGCGACGGTGGCAGAACGTCCAGTCCAGGGTGACGATCAGGGCCTGCGCCCCCGCCTTGCGCGCCCGCTCGGCCCGCGCCAGGATCGCGTCCTTGTCGCCCGCCCAGTACATCTGGAAGAACGTCTTCGGGTTGGCCGCGACGACATCCTCCACCGAGCGGCTCGCGAACGAGCTGAGCCCCATCCCCGTGCCCTCGGCTGCGGCGGCGCGCGCGACGGCCACCTCCCCCTCCGGGTCGACGGCCTGCACACCCGTCGGCGAGATGAGCACCGGCATCGAGATGTCCTGGCCGAGGACGCGGGTGGACTGGTCGCGCTCGCGGGGCAGGTCGGCGATGTGCGGGCGGAACCCGATCTCGTCGAACGCCGCGACGTTGTCGTCGCGGGTGAGGCCCTGCTCGGTGCCGGCCATCAGCGCCATGTACACCGACCGCGGGAGGCGCTTGCGCGCCCGGCGCTGCGCCTCGGCGACCGTCTCGAACCACTGTCCTGCCATGGCTCGCGAGCCTAGGCCGCGCGGCGCCGGTTCGCCCGGGGTCGGCCCGGTCGGGCAGGTCCGGACGGAGGGGTGCCTACCCGATCGGTGGGGACGTCGCGGTCGGCCGGGGCGCCGTCGGGTGATCGGCACGCCCGATGGCGGGTCGCGGGGGTAGGTTCCCCGCCGACGGCGACCGGGGGAGGGCGCGTGCACGGAAGCGGGCAGGGCGGCGACGGCACGGTTCCGGCGATCCCGGCGGGCGGCTACAGCCGTCACGCGCTGCGCTCCGACGCCGGGCCGGGCAGGCAGCGCGACGACGACCACGCGGAGCGGACTGTGCCCGCCTTCCCCGTGCCCGACCGGTCCGAGCCCGTCGCAGCCGAGCCGGTGACGGCCGAGCCGGTGACGGCCGAGCACCCCGTCGCCGGCCCCCCGGCCGGACCACCTGCCGGCGCCGCACCCGAGGCCGCCGACCCGTCCTTCGAGGTCGATCCGGCCTTCGAGGTCGACGCTCCGGCGCCGCCGCCGCCGGGCGAGCGCCTGGCCCTGACGCCGGCCTGCGGCCCGACGCTGCGCGAGCGCACGGTCGGCGACCCCTTGCCCGTGCGCCACGTCGTACGCATCGGCACCGACCTCGCGACGGTGCTCGCGCACCTGCACCACCGCGGCCGCGCGCACGGCGCGGTCACCACGTCCAACGTCCTGCTCACCCCCGGCGGGCAGGTGCAGCTCGTCGACGTCGAGGGCGGCGAGCGCGCCCGGCCCGCCGACGACGTCCACGACCTCGGCGCCGCGCTCACCGCCGCGCTCACCGGTTCCGACGCAGGCGCCGTCCCCACCGACATCCCCCGAGCCCTGCGCCGGGTGCTGCTGGCGGCCACCGAGACCGACCCCGACCGCCGGCCGACGGCGCGGCAGGTGGTCGACATGCTCGCGTGGGTGGGCCGTGACGAGCCGGTCGCCGAGCCCGAACCGCTGTGGGGCGTGAGCCGGACGGCGGCGTGGGCGTTCGGCGGGGCCGCCCTGCTCGTCGCTCTGCTGGTGCTCGGCGGTGTGGCGCTGCTACGCGGCGACCCCGTGCCGGCCGCTGCCCCGCCGGCGCCGACCACGACCGCCGCCCCGTCGGAGTCGCCGATCCCGACGGTGGCGCCGACCGCGTCCGACGTCGCCCCCGCGCCCACCACGACGGTGACCGAACCGACCGTCGCGCCACCACCCACCCCGCCGACGGCACTCCCGACCGAGCTACCGACAGGGCTCCCGACCGGGCTCCCGACCGCCGTCCCGACGCAGCTCCCCGACCTGGGCCTGCCGACGGCGCTGCCCGAGCTGCCCGACCTGCCGGACGCGCAGGGGCTGTGGGACCGGATCGTCGAATGGTTCCGCGGCCTGTTCTGATCGACCTGTTCTGATCGGCCTGTTCGGACCGGCAGGTTCTGATCGGACTCGGTGCCGGCTGCACCCGTCACCGATTCAGCCGGTCAGCTCCTGCAGCGACCCGGCAGCGGCGATCCGGGCCACGCGCTCCTCGTCGGGCAGCTCGGCCAGCCGGTGCGCGGCGCCGTCGATGCGCGGGTCATCGCCGAACCGCTGCCGCAACAGCACGCGGGTCAGCCGGAGTACCGCCTGGCGCTCGCCCTCCTGGAGGCCCTCCTGGAGGCCTTCGTGGCGGCCTTCCTGGCGGCCTTCCTCGACCAGCTCACGCCCGAGCGGGGTGTCCCGGATGACGATCGGCATGTCAGCTCCTCTCAGGGCGATGTCGATGGTACGCCGCGGCAGCACGATCGAGCCCAACGTCGCGGCGGCGTCCAGCAGGGACCGGGCCCGGTCCGGGTCGGCGGCCGAGATGAGACCGGCCGCAGCCACCAGCACCCGCATCCGCTGGTCCTGGTCGCCCCACGCCAGCGCGGCGACCGCGGCCGTGGTCGGTGTCCGCAGCAGGAAGGCCGGGTCGAGATCGGCGACCCGCACCACCGTCCAGGCGAGCATCGGCAGGCCGTCGGCGCTGAGGCACCGGTCCGGGACGGGCACGCCGTCGCCGAGGACGAGCACGAACTGCCGCAGCGGGAGGCCTCGCTCCCGCCGGCGGATGCGCGCCCAGTACTCCACCATCCGCACGTCGAGGTCCGGGGAGCGATCCTTGACGAACTCGACGTGCACCAGACCGTCCCCGGTGCGGGCGAGCAGGTCCACCCGCCGCGATCCGGCCAGCTCGACGTTCAGTGGTTCTGCGCCGCGGCTGCGCACACCGACCAACGACAGCACCGCGTCCAGGTCGTCGGCCGTGAGGATCTTCATCGCGTCGTCGTAGACGGGTCCACGCTGCTCCGGATCCGTGTCCACGCACCCCTCCGTCTCCCAGCCCGCACCGGGCGAGGGGGACGCTAGCGATCAGGTCCGACAGTTCCGCACGCGATGTCACCTGGCGCAGGTCGCCGAGGGACCGCAAGCATGGCGGGATGAGCAGGCGGGGACGCGGGTCGGTGGTGCGGATCGGGGCCGCGGCCGGCGCCACCGCGGTGGCGGCGTGGGCGGCGACCAGATGGGCCACGACGAGGTGGTCGGCGACGCGGGCACCGCAGCGGGCGGCGGAGCGGGCACCGGAGCGGGCGGCGGAGCGGCCGGCCCCGCGCCGCGCGGCCCGGGAGCACCGGGGACGGCCAGTGCTGCGGCTCGTCGAACCCCCGCCGCGCCCCCACCACCGGGCCGGCTCGGGCACCCCGCTGGTGCTGCTGCACGGGATCACCGGCACCTGGCGGATGTGGGAGCCGCTGCTGCCGCACCTGGAACCCCACCACGACGTCCTCGCGCTCACCCTGCTCGGGCACCGCGGCGGCGCCCCGCTCGCCGACGGCGCCGAGGCATCGCTGGACGCCCTGGTCGACGCCGTCGCGACCGAGCTGGACCGGCTCGGCATCGACCGGGCGCACCTGGCAGGCAACTCGCTGGGCGGCTGGGTCGCGATCGAGCTCGCGCGGCGCGGCCGGGCCCGGTCACTGGTGCTGTTCAGCCCGGCCGGGGCGTACCGCTCGCGACGCCGCCTCGCCGGCGTCACCCGTGGCATCGGGCTCTCGCTGGCGGTGCTGAACCGGTTGCTGCCGCACGTCGACCGCATCGTCGCGCGGCCGCGGCTGCGGCGGGCGTTGCTGTGGTCGCAGGTCGCGCACCCGGAGCGGGTCCCCGCCGACGTCGTGGCGTCGATGCTGCGGGCGAGCGCCGGGGCCACGATCGCCGCACCGCTGCTGCGGGTGCTCGGGTGCACCCCGCTGCCCCCGCTGCCGATCGAGCGTGACTACCCGATCCGGCTCGTGTGGGCCGAGCCCGACCGCATGATCCCCTTCGCGCACTTCGGCGCGCCGATGCTGGCGAAGCTCCCCGGCGCGGAGCTGATCCGCCAGCGCGGGATCGGGCACGTCCCGATGAGTGACGATCCGCAGCTCGTGGCGCGCCTGATCACCGAGGTCACCACCGCCGCGGACATGCCCCGGGCGTCAGCCGGGCCGGCGGGCTGACGCAGCCTCCACCGCGTCGACGATCCCCTGGTAGCCGGTGCACCGGCAGATGTTGCCGGCCATCTCCGCGCGGATCGTGTCACGGTCGGGGCCGGGGTGCGTCGCCAGCAGGTGCACGGCGGTGAGCAGCATGCCCGGGGTGCAGAAGCCGCACTGGAGCCCGTGCCGGGCGACGAAGGCCTCCTGCACGGGGTGCAGCCCGCCGTCGTCGCCGGCCAGGCCCTCCACCGTCGTCACCGCACACCCGTCGGCCTGCACGGCGAACATCAAGCAGGCCCGCACCGGCTCGCCGTCGACGAGCACCGTGCACGCCCCGCACACCCCGTGCTCGCAGCCCAGGTGGGTGCCGGTGAGGCCGAGGTCCTCGCGCAGCGCGTCGGCCAGCGTGCGGCGCGGCTCGACGGAGAGCTGCACCGGTTCGCCGTTGACGTGCAGGGTCAGCTCCATCGGTCGTCCCTCCCGACGCCGGCGTGCGCGAGCGCCCGGCGGATCATCTCGGCGGCCAGCGCCCTGCGGTACGGGGCGGGCGCGTGCAGGTCGGCGGTGGGACGCAGCTCGGCGGCGGCCTCGGCGGCGGCCTGCCCGGCCGTGCCGCCGTCGCGGAGCACCCGCTCGGCCGCCGCGGCCCGCACGGGCACCGGCCCGACGCCGCCCAGCACTACCCGGGGCAACCCGTCGATCTCCGCCACCACGGCCGTGACCAGCGCGAAGTCGCCGTGGCGGCGCGCGAACTCGGCGAACCCCCAGCGCTGCGGCACCGGGAACCGCAGACCGGCGAGCATCTCGTCCTCGGCCAGGGTGGTGGTCAGCGCGCCGACGAGCAGTTCCTCGACGGCGATCTCCCGGACGCCGCCGGGTCCCGCGACCGTGGCCGTGGCACCGGTGGCCACCGCGACGGCCGGGAGTTCCGCGGCCGGGTCGGCGTGCGCGATCGAGCCCCCCGCGGTCCCGCGGGAGCGGATCGCCGCGTGCCCGATCCAGCGCGCCGCCTCGGCGAGCAGGGGGTGGTGGCGCTGGGCGACGAGGTCGCGGTGACGGGTGAGCACGCCGACATCCACCGCCGGGGTAGCCGGGGTGGGGCGCCGAGCGTGCGCTCCGTCAGCCGCGGGCGTGCGTGGGTGCACGCTCGGGCGGACGGCGTCCAGCCCGGGGATGCGGTTGACGTCCACCAGGACCGCGGGGCGCGCCAACCGCAGCGCCATCACCGGCACGAGACTCTGCCCACCGGCGAGGATCTTCCCCTCGCCGTCGGCGGCGGCCAGCGCGGCGACCGCCTCGGCGACCGTCGCCGCCCGCACGTAGTCGAACGGCGCGCACTTCACGGCCGAACCCCCGGGCCGGCGCCGGCTCCATGATCGTCGATCGGGGACGTCGACCCGCGTGTGGCACGGTCGGCGGTCCCGAGACGATGATCACCGCGCGGGGTGGCGGAGGTCGGGACGCCCGCCGCACCCGCTGCGGCGAGCGCGGCCCAGACCACCGCCGGCGCCACCGGCAACGTCGTGATCTCCACGCCCAGCGCGTCGGCCACCGCGCCGGCCAGCACGGCGTTCGGCCCGAGCGTTCCGCCCTCGCCCACGCCGCGGACCCCGAGCGGGTTGGCCGCGGGGTGCGCGACGTGGCCGATCCGGACGTCCGGGATCTCGGCGGAGGTGGGCATGAGGTAGTCGAGCAGGGTGCCGGTGACGAGGTTGCCGTCGTCGTCGTAGACCAGGTGCTCGTAGAGCGCCCCGCCGATGCCCTGCGCGACCGACCCGAGGATCTGGCCGTCGACGATCTGCGGGTGCATCGCGCGCCCGGCGTCCTCGACGCAGGCGTAGCGAAGGATCCGCACCTCACCGGTAGCGCGGTCGACCTCGACGGCCGCCACCTGCGCGCCGGCCGCGAACGCGCCGCGGACGGGGTCGTAGAACCGGGTTGCGGCAAGGCCCGGCTCGATGCCGTCGGGGAGCCGGTTCGACTCCAGGTACGCCACCCGTGCCACCTCGGCGAGGCTGATCCGCGGCGCCGCCTCCCCGACCACGGAGATCTGCCCGGCGGCGAGCCGCAGGTCGGCGGGGTTGGCCTCCAGCAACCCGGCGGCGAGCCGCAGCACCTGGTCGCGGACGGCCTCCGCGGTGCGGTGCGCGGCCCCACCGCCGATCACGGCCTGGCGCGAGGAGAAGGCGCCGAAGCCCCACAGCGCCTCGTCGGTGTCGCCGAGCCGGACGTCGACGTCGTCGTAGGCCACGCCGAGCCCGTCCGCGACGATCTGCGCGACCGTGGTCTCCAACCCCTGCCCCTGCGACGTCACGCCGGTGAGCACGGTGACCCGGCCGTCCGGGTTGACCCGCACGGTGCACGCGTCGTGCCCGGTGCGGAACGGCATCCGCGGCCCGGCGGACGCCGCGCGGCCCAGCCCCGTCAACTCGTTGTAGCAGGCCATCCCGATGCCGATCGGCTCGCCGGCCGCCTGCCTGACCCGCAGCTCGTCGTACCCGACCACCTCCAGCGCCTTGTCCAGGCACTCGACGTAGTGCCCGGAGTCGTCGACGAGCCGGGTGGGCATCCGGTACGGCACATCCTCGGGCCGGATGAGGTTGCGCCGCCGGACATCGACCGCGGAGAGCCCCAGCTCCCGCGCGCCCGCGTCGAGCAGCGCCTCCATCGCGAACACGCTCGCCGGCCGCGCGACCCCGCGGTACGGCCCGGCGGGGGTGGTGTTGGTGGCGACGCCGCGGACCCGGCAGCGGTAGTGCTCCAGCTTGTACGGGCCGGTGAGCAGCCCACCGGCCATGAGCGCCTCGATCCCGGCCGTCCACGGGTAGACGGAGTAGGCGCCGACGTTGCAGGTGACGTCGGCGTCGACCGCGAGCAGCGTGCCGTCGGTCGCGAAGCCGGCCTTGACGAGGTAGCGGTGGTCGCGGGCATGGCAGGCGGCGGCGAGGTGCTCGACGCGGTCCTCCACCCACTTCACCGGCACCCCCGGCAGCGCCCGCGCGATCAGGCACAGCGCCACGTCCTCGGCGTACAGCACGGCCTTGACGCCGAACCCGCCGCCGACATCCGGGGCAACGACGCGCACCGATCCCTCGGGCAGGTCGAGCAGTTCCGCGACCATGTTGCGGACCAGGAACGGCACCTGGGTGCTCGACCAGAACGTGAGCCGCCGGTCGTGCGGGTCCCACAGCGCGACGCCCGCGCGGCACTCCATCGGGTTGCCGGCGTGCCGGTTGGTGACCAGCTCCCGCTCGACGACGACGGCGGCCCCGGCCAGCGCCTCGTCGACCGACCCGGCGTCGAAGGACCGGTGCAGCAGCACGTTGTCGGGGGCCTGCGGGTGCAGCGGGTGCGCGGGCGGGTCCCAGGCGCGGACGGTGACGGGCAGCGGCGCGTACTCGACGTCGACGAGCTCGGCGCCGTCCTCGGCGAGGTAGCGGTCGGCCGCGACGACGGCGGCGACCGGCTCCCCCGCGTACCGCACGACGTCGTGGGCCAGCACCGGCTGCGCCGTCTCCACGTAGGACGGCAGCGCCGACCGGGCGCGCAGCGCGACGCCCGCGAAGTCCGCACCCGTGAAGACGCGGTAGCCGTCGGGTACGCCGATGCCGATGATCGTCGCGTGGGCCAGCGGGCTGCGCACGAACGCGACGTGGCGCATCCGCGGCAGCGCGAGGTCGCCGACGAACCGGCCGTGGCCGGTGACGAGCCTGCGGTCCTCCTTGCGGCGCGGGCTGGAACCCAGGGAACCGCTCACGGCATCGCGTACCCGCCGTTGACCGAGACCACCTGGCCGGTGGTCCACGACGACAGCGGGGAGGCCAGCAGCAGCACCATCGGCACGATGTCGTCGGGCCGCCCGAGGCGGCGCAGCGGGTACTGGGTGAGGATCTTCGCCATCCTGGCGTCGTCGTCGGAGTCGCCGCCGGCGTGTGCCTCGAAGCTGTCGGTGCGCACGAGCGCGAGGGACACCGCGTTGGCCCGGATGCCGAAGCGCGCCAGTTCCTTGGCCAGCGACCGGGTGAGCCCCACCGTCGTGGAGCGCGCCGTCGCCGTCACCAGCAGGCCCGACTCGCCGACCCGCCCCGAGTCGCCCATGAGGTTGACGATCGCCCCGCGGCGCCGCTCGGCCATCCGGGTCGCGACGGCGTGGGTGACGAGCAAGGTCCCGGTGACGGTGACGTCGATCTGCGGTGCCCAGTCGGCGGGGGTGGAGTCGAGGAAGCGCTGCACCTTCGTCGCGGCCGCGTTGTTGACCAGGACGTCCACCGGCCCGAGCGCGTCCTCGACCTGCTCCACCATCGCCTCGACGGCGGCGGCGTCGCGCAGGTCCCCGCCCGCCGCGAGCGCCTTCACCCCGAGCTCCCGGGCCTGCGCGACGGCGAGCGCGGCCCCCTCGCCCGAGGAGTGGTGGTGGAACGCGACGTTCGCCCCCTCGGCGGCGAAGCCGAGCCCGATCGCCCGCCCAAGCCCCTGCCCCGCGCCGGTGACCAGCACCGTCGCACCCACCAGTTGCAGATCCATCGTCACCCCTCCGCCGTACCCGGGCCAGGTTATCCCGCGACGGCGGCCGGGGTGCCGGGCGCGGCTAGCGCGGGGCTCGCCCGCGAGTGGCCGGTCACCCAGGTCGGCGTGGCGGGGGCGGACAGCGACCGGAGTCGCTGGTTCGTCGCCGCCCTGCGCGAGTACCGCCGGGCGCTCGACGGGGACGCCGGGTACGACCCGCCGGACGTCGGGGCCGTCGGGGAGCCGGGCGAGCCGATGATGGTCACCACCACCCGTGCGGTGCTCGCCGCCGCGGCGGGCGGGACCCGGGCCGACGTGGACGCCGTGCGGGTCGCCGGGAGCGGCGAGCTGGCGGCCCGGCTCGTCGGGCACGAGCAGCGCCGGTGGGCCGAGTCGGCTGCGGATCCGCGTTGGAAGCTCGATGCGCCCGGAGTCACCGACGACGTCCTCGCGCAGGCGGTCCTCGGGCTGGTCCTCGCCGGCCCGACCAGCGTCGAGCGGGCCGTCGAGATCGTGCGCAGGCTGCCGGCCCTGTGCACTCCGACGGCGCTGGCGCCTGCGGTGGTCGCGTGGGCGGCGCACCTGTATCCCGGCTCGGCGGCGGGCGGTGCGCCGCTGCCGGCACCGTCCCCGGAGTTCTTGGCCGCGGCGCTGGTCGCCCGGTGCGCGGAGCCCGACCGGCGCGCGCTCGTGGACGCCGTGTTCGGCGGGCCGGGCACGGACGCAGGCGCGCTGGCCGGCCTGGCCCGCGCGGCGGCGTGGTTCCCGGCCGCGGCGGCGCTGCTGGCGGCGGCGCTGGTCGAGCCGGCGCAGGGCTCGGATCTCCCCACCCCGGACCGGGCCGTCGCCGCCGTCGAGGCGGCGGCGCTCGCCGGGCCGCGCGCGCAGCTCGCGGTACGTGCGGTCCTGCTGGACGCGCTGGCGCGCGCCGCGCCGCCGCTCGACGCGGTCGTCCGGCTGCTGGTGGTGACCGACGGCGCCGGGCTCGACCGGGTGCGGGTGCAGCTGCACCGCCTCGTCGTGGAGCACGCCCGCGCCGAGGCCGGGCGCGCCGGCGGCGACGCGGAGAAGGCACGGCTCGCGGCCGCGCTCGACGACCTGGAGGGCGGCCTGCACGACGTCGGGGACTCCCACGCCGCCGTCGCGGTCCAGCGGGAGGCGGTGGGCCTGTGGCGCGTGCTCGCCGCGGCGAGACCGGAGTACGTCGGGCGGCTCGCACGGTCGTTGAGCGCGCTCGGCAACGGCCTGGCCGACGTCGGTGACCACGACGGCGCGGTTACCGCCGCCGGCGAGGCCGTCGACCTCGTGCGGGTCCTGGTCGACGGCGAACCCCTCCGGTACGAGCCGGACCTGGTCGGGCGCCTGACCGAGCTCGGCTGGCGGACCCGTGGCGTCGGCGGGCAGCGCGCGGCGCTCGGCGTCGCGCAGGAGGCCGTCACGCTTGCCAGGCGCCTGGTCGCGGCCGACCCGGCCCGGCACGTGGCCCGGTTCGCGTCGGCGCTCGACTGCTACGCAGGCTGCCTGGAAGACGTGGGCGAGTACCGGGCAGGCGCCGAGGCGTCGCGCGAGGCGGTAGCGGTTTGGCGGTTGCTGGCCAGGGCGAGGCCCGGACGTTACTCGGCCTCGCTGGCCGCCGCGCTCGCCAACTGCGGGCACCTGTTGCAGGGGTTGCGGGAGCACCGCGAGTCGGTCGAGCTCCTGCGCGCGGCCGCCGGCCTGTACCGGCAGCTCGCCGAGGCAGAACCCGCGCGCTACCGCGGCTCCCTGGCCCAGACGCTGAACAACCTCGGCAACAGCCTGGCCGGAATCGGTGCGCATCCCGAGGCGCTCGCCCTGACCGAGGAGGCGGTCGCGATCCGCCGCACCCTCGCCCACGAAGCTCCGGTCCGCTACCGCAGCGATCTCGCCGAGGCACTCGGCAGTCTCGGCAACCGGCTGGGGGACGTCGGCAAGCACCACCAGTCGGTCGATGCGGCGAGGGAGTCCCTCGCCATCCGCCGCGAGCTCGCCGTCGAGCGGCCGGACCGCTACGCCCCGGAGATCGCACTGTCGGCCAACAACCTCGCCGCCGCTCTGTCGATCGTCGACGGGCACGCCGAGGCGCTCGCTGTTATCGACGAGGCGGTCACCCTGCGTCGCGGGCTCGCCATCGCAGAGCCGGTCCGGTACACCGTGCTGCTCGCCGGGTCGCTGCACAACCGGGCGATCGTCCTGCAGGCGCTCGACCGGGCCGAGGAGGCGCGGGCCGCCGAGGCCGAGGCCGTGGCCTGGTGGGGCGGCTCGACCGGATGCGGCCCGGGGAGTTCACCGACGCCTACCTGACCGCGCAGCGGGGCCTGGCCAAGATGTTCGCCGACGCGGGCGGCCCGCCCGGTTCGGCGCTGCGCGCGGAGCAGGACGCGGCGGCGCGGCTCCCACCGGTCGACCCGTGACCGCCCAGCCGCCGGCCCGTTGCCCGCAAAACCTGGCGCGGTTCGGAGCGGGTTCGGCCACCCTGGACGGGTGGTGCGCATCGGCACGTGGAACCTGGAGAACCTGTTCCGTCCGGGCGACGCGGGCGGGCCGAGCAGCGACGCGGCCTACCGCGCCAAGCTCGCCTCCCTGGCGCGGACGATCACGGACATCGAGCCGGACGTGCTGGCCGTGCAGGAGGTCGGCAACCCTGACGCGCTCGCCGACCTCGCCGACGCCGCCGGCGGCGGCTGGACGGTCGCGACGGCGCCGGTCGGGCCCGGGGAGCGGCCCATCCGCTGCGGGTACCTGTCGCGGTTGCCACTCACCAGCGTGGAGCCGGTGACGGCGTTCCCGCCGGGCCTGGCGCCGGTGCAGGTCGCCGACGAGGGCCCGCCCGCGACCGGGATGGGCCGGGCGGCGCTGCGCGCCCGGGTGGACGTCGGCGGGCGGGCGGTGGACCTGCTCACCTGCCACCTCAAGTCGAAGCTGCTGTCCTACCCGCCGGGGCCGGGCGGGCGACCCCGGTTCGACCCGCGTGACGAGGGCGAGCGGGCCCGCGCCGCCGTGTACGCGCTGGCCCGGCGCGCCGCGGAGGCGGCGACGGTGCGGGCCGAGGCGACGCGGTTGCTCGGCGACCTGGGGCGGGAGCGGGCGGTGATCGTCCTGGGTGACCTCAACGACGTTCCGGACGCGGCCACCACCCAGCTCCTGCTCGGGCCGCCGGGCTCGGAGATCGGCACCGCCGGGTTCGCCGAGCCCGACCGCGGCGAGCAGCAGCGGTTGTGGAACCTCACCGCCCGCATCCCCGCCGAGCAGCGGTTCAGCCGCCGCTACCGGGGCCGCGACGAGCTGATCGACCACATCCTGGTCAGCCACCTCGTCGTCGGCCTGGTGCGGGACGGGCAGGTGCGCACCGACGGCACCGGGCCGATGCCGTCGGTCGGCGACGACCCGCGGGCCCGGCGCGACGCAGCAGGTTCGGACCACCGGCCGGTGGTCGCCCGCGTCGACCTCTGAACCGCCAGAGTTCTTCAGTGCGGGATCAGGTCCGGCTGGCACGGTGGGCCGCGACCCCGTCACGAGGGAGCGAACCATGACCCACGAGCACGATCTCGGCCTGCGCCACGACCTGCCCCGGCTGCTGGGCCGCCGCCGGGTGCTCGGCCTGCTGGCCGGTGCCGGGCTGGTGACGCTGGCCGGCTGCGGTGGGCCCGGGGCGGTGGCGCAGGGCGCGGCCGGTGAGATCGCGCAGGAGACCGCCGGGCCCTTCCCGGGCAACGGGACGAACGGTCCCGACGTGCTGAACGAGGCCGGCATCGTCCGCAACGACATCCGGTCCAGCGTCGGTGCGCTGTCCGGGACCGCCGAGGGCGTGCCGCTGATGCTCACCCTCACCGTCACCGACACCGCGGGCGCTGCGCTGCCGGGCGCGGCCGTCTACGTCTGGCACTGCGATCGCGAGGGCCGCTACTCGATCTACGAGCGGGAGGACCAGAACTACCTGCGCGGCGTGCAGGTCGCCGACGCCGCCGGCGCGGTGCGGTTCACGACCGTCTTCCCCGGGGCCTACGGGGGCCGCTACCCGCACATCCACTTCCAGGTGTTCCCCGCCCTGGACCGGGCCACCGACGGCGACCTCGCGATCAGCACGTCCCAGCTCGCGCTGCCGGAGGCCACGTGCGCGCAGGTGTACGCCGCCCCGGGTTACGAGGACAGCGTCGGCAGGCTCGCCGAGACCCCGCTGGCCGACGACGGCGTCTTCGCCGACGGGTACGACACGCAGCTCGCGGCGATCACCGGGGCCGTCGGGTCCGGGCTCACCGCCACGCTCAGGGTGCCCGTCGCCCCGTAGCCGCATGATCCGCGCCGGTGGCCGGCGGCGGGCGCCTCGACGTCGAGCTTGTCGAGTAGCCCGACCAGCTCGAAGACCCGCCGCGACGGCCCCTCGCCCAGCCACACGACCGGCCGCCTGCCCGGCTCGCGGGGGCGGTGGCCGGCCACCAGGACCAGCCGCACAACCGAGGAGTCCATGAACTCCAGCGCCGAGAGGTCCACGACCAGCACCGGCAGGGCGTCGGCGAGCAGGGCGTCGGCGATCGAGTCGGCCGAGGCGCCCGCGCAGGAGGCGAGCACGGCGGCGAGCCGCTTCTCTCGGTAGGTCTCGTGCATGTCGCGTGCCTGCCGACCACGACGTCGCCCCACGGGCCGGCCCCGGCGGCTGGCGAGCGCGACCCGGACAGTCGCCGCAACCGCGCGCGGATCCGGGCGCCGAGCTGCTGGGCGGCCTTGCGGGTGAACGTCAGCCCCAGCACCTGCTCGGGCAGCACCGCCCCGGTGGCGACCAGCCACACGACGCACGCGGCCATGGTCTCGGTCTTGCCCGCGCCCCGCCCGCCCGGCCCCCGGCCCCCGCGCCGCGCCAACGCCCCAGCGCCGCGCCCACGTCCGGGCGGTGGCGCGACGCCGGCCGGGGGGCGCGGTCGGGCAGCCGGGGGGGCGCGACGCCGGCCGGGGGGCGCGGTCGGGCAGCTCGACGACGTGCCCCGGACCCGCCGTCAGCGCGACCGTGCCCGGCACCTCGCCGAGGACGTCCGCCGCGCGGATCAGCATCGGCACAGGCTAGTGGCGCCGTCCCCGTCCGGTAAGGGTCGCCGAGCCACCGTCGCCTCTAGGGTCGGCTCGTGAGCAGCGCCGTCGACACCCCGCACGGTTTCCTGCTGCCTCCCGACCAGGCCCCGCTGCTCGCGCGCCCGTACTACGCGGGCGGTGACCCCGGGCCGATCGTCGCCGCGCTCGCCCAGGTGCCGGAGCTGCTCGAGGTCGCCCTGCCGTTCCTGGGAGCGGCCCTGGGCGCGTCCGCGATCGGCCTGCGCACCAAGGAGATCGTGATCGTCCGGACGTCCGTGCTCGCCGGGTGCCGCTACTGCGTGCAGGCCCACACCGTCGTCGCCCTGGACGCCGGGCTGACCCGCGGCGAGGTCGCCGCGCTGCGCGCCGAGGCCCCCGTGCCGGCCGCCTTCACCGATCCGCGCGAGCTCGCCCTGATCGCCTGGGTGGACCTGGTCGCCGGCCACGACCCGGTGCCGGACGCGGCCCGCCGGGGCGTCCGCGCGCACTTCGCCGACCACGAGGTCGTCGAGCTGACCACGCTCGTCGGCGCCACCCTGCTGCTCAACCGTCTCGCCACCGCGCTCGCGCTGCCCACCGGCGCCGAGACCCTGGACCGGCTGACCGCGGACGGCTGGGCATGACCGGCACGGGGCCGATCGGGCTCGCGGTGGCCGCCGGCACCCTGCCGGGCCGGGTGTGGATGTACGCCAACTACCACTGCAACATCGCCTGCACCTACTGCCTGACGGAGTCCGGCCCGAAGGTCGCGCGCCGCGAGCTCGGCCGCGACGCCATGCTCGACGTCGCCCGGCAGGCCGCCGAGCTGGGCTTCACCGACCTCGGGGTGACCGGCGGGGAGATCTTCCTGGTCCCCGACATGCCGGAGCTGCTCGCCGAGATGTCGCGGTACCTGCCGATCGTCGCGCTCACCAACGCCACGCTGTTCGCGCGCCGGTTGCTCGACCGCGTCGAGGTGCTGGCCGGCAGGCCGGTGGCGCTGCAGATCTCGCTGGACCGCCCGGACGCCGACGCCAACGACGAGATGCGCGCCCCGGACAACTTCGCCAAGGTCGTCGCCGCCATCCCCGCGCTGGTCGCCCGCGGGGTGAGCGTCCGCATCGCCACCACCGTCGAGTCGAGCGGGGACGCCGAGCACGGCCGGTTGTGCGCGCTGCACCGCGAGCTCGGCGTCCCCGACAACGACCACGTCATCCGGCCCGTCATCGCCCGCGGGCGGGCCCTCGACGAGGGCCTCGGCGTGCACGCCACCCAGCACGACCTGCCCGCCGAGCTCACCATCACCGCCGACGGCGCGTTCTGGAGCCCGTTCGGGCCCACCGTCCGCGGCGGCCGGCTCGACACCGACCTGCTCGTCACCCGCACGACCCGGCCGTTGGAGGTGCCCGCGCAGGCGCTGCTGCGGCTCGTGGAAGGCCGGCCCCGCGGGGCCGACTCCACCCTCAACATCAGATGAGCGTGACGCCGCGTACCCGGTCCGGGTACCCGACCACCATCGTCACCCGCAGACAGGTGAGCCCGCCATGCCCGACGCCACGTCCGAGACCCACCGCACCACCCGCCCGTCGACGGTCCCCGCCTCGCCCCACGCCCTCGGCCGCGCGTTCGCCGTGCTGCGGATCTTCTTCGGCCTGATCTGGCTGAGCAACGGCCTCGCGAAGCTCGTCGACGTCGGCGCCTACGACCTCGGCTTCGCGACGTTCGGGCTGCTCTGGCTGCCGCAGGCCGAGTTCATCGCCAACGACGCCTCCGCCAACACCTTCATCGGCCCGCTGGGCGCCTTCTACCAGTCGGTGGTGCTGCCCAACTACGGCTTCTTCGGCGGGTTCCTCACCGCCGTGGAGATCGCCGCGGGCCTCGCGCTGCTGTTCGGGGCGCTCACCCGCGCCGCGGCCCTGGGCACGCTGCTGCTGATCGGCCCGATCTGGGTCATGTACCTGGCCTCCGACGCCACCCAGTACCTGTGGACCTACCCGGTGGACCTGCTGCCGCTGCTGCTCCTGGCGATCTACCCGTCCGGCCGGACGTGGGGCCTGGACGGGCGGCTCGCGGCCCGGTTCGGCGACCGCTGGCCGTTCTGAGCCAGGTCCAGGGGCGCAGGCGGGGCAGCCACCCGGGGACCGCGCTGCGGTGCGCCAGGTAGTCGGCGCCGTAGCCGAGCAGGACCGGCCGGCCGAGGACGGCCGCCTGCCCGGCGATGACACCGAGCACGGCCAGGTACATCGGATTGCGGACCTGGCGGTAGAACCCGCCGACGACCAGCCGTTCCGTCGGCGCCACCGGCGCGGGCGTGCCCCGGCCCTCGGTGACGAACCGAAGGAACGCCGTGACCAGCACGGCGGCACCCGCTGCGATCAGGACCCAGCCCATCACCCGGACGGCCAGGGGTGCGACGAGGTCGATCTCCCAGCCCGTCAGCCCGTAGGGCACCAGGACGGCGACGACCCCCGGCGCGGCGGCGAGGAAGGCAGCACTGCCGAGGGCCGCGGAGGCAGTACGCATCCGAACCTCCCGAAAGTCACATACGTACGGTATGTATGCCATGGCGGCCGCTGCCGAAGGGAAAGAGATGGCGGGCACGACCAGGCGTAGCCAGCAGGATCGGGCGCGCGCCACACGCGCCGCGCTCGTCGCCGCCGGGCGGCGCCTGTTCGCCGAGCGGGGCTACGCGAACGTGCCGGCCGAGGAGATCGTCGCCGCCGCCGGGGTCACCCGTGGCGCGCTCCACCACCACTACGGCGACAAGCAAGGCCTGTTCCGCGGGGTCTTCGAGGAGCTCGAAACCGAGATCGCCGGCGAGATCGCCGCGGCGGTCGACGCCGCACCCGACCCACGGGCCGGGATGGCGCTTGCGCTGGCCCGCTTCCTCGACCTGTGCACGCGACCCGACGTGGCACGCATCGCCCTCACCGACGCCCCCGCCGTGCTCGGCTGGTCCACCTGGCGATCCATCGAAGCCGAGCACGGCCTCGGACTGATGACCCGCGGCCTCCAGGAGGCGGCGGACCGGGGGCACCTGACCGACCCGCCCCCGTCGATCCCGGTGCTCGCCCAGCTCGTCCTCAGCGCGGTGATCGAGGCCGCCCTCGTCATCGGGCACGCGACCGACCCGGCCGCGGCCCGGGACGAGGTCGAGCAGGGGCTGCTCACCATCCTGTCCGCCGTGCTCCCCGAGGCCTGACCGGAGCCGGGATCGATCGGCGCGGCGCGGGCCCTCCGACCTTGCGCGCTCCGAAGGGACTCGGACCCCTGACCTTCCTGTCCGTCGTTGCGTCGCCGACGCCCCATGCCCGGCTCGTCGGCGAACGGCGCCGGAAGGGCGCCGGATCGGGTCGCCGGCACTGGTGTGCTGCAGTTCGTGGCCAAGACTGTGGCCAGAGATCATCGTGTTGACCGGTTCGGCCTCCACGGTCCTGTCGGTTCTGCTCGGTATTCTCGGCTCGTGAGCGCCGAGCGTGACGAGCTGAGACGCCTCGTGGACGAGCTGCCCGACGAGCGTGTCCCCGCCGTGCTCGCGGAGGCCCGCCGGCAGCGGCGGCTCAAGCCGGTTGCGGAGTGGCCGCCGTCGTGGTTCGGGTCCTTCGCCAGCGGCCGCCCTGACCTGGGCAGTAACCACGACGATCTGCTTGCCGACGGCTTCGGGCGTTCCTGATTGATCGTCATCGACACCGGGCCGTTGGTCGCCGCGGCGGACCGTGACGACGAGCACAACCGGGTCTGTACCGATCTCCTGACCGGTTTGCACCTGGCTCGTCGCGAGATCCTCGTTCCGGCGCCGGTCGTCGCCGAGGTCGGTTACCTGCTCGGGCGAGCCGGCGGCGCCCGCGTCGAGGCCGGGTTCCTGCGGTCGATCGTCGAGCGGACCTTCTCGGTGGTCGATCTCCAGATCGCTGACTACGACCGCATGGCTGATCTCGTCGAGACCTATGCCGACTTCCCGCTCGGGACGACGGACGCCGCGGTCGTCGCCGTGGCGTCGCGACTTCGTGGTCAGACCGTAGATCGTGATCCACTTATCCGCTTCGGAAGCGATCGAACCCTGACCGTTCGTGCTGTTCAGGACTGCTATCGATCTTGCGCGCCCGAAGGGATTCGAACCCCTAACCTTCTGATCCGTAGTCAGATGCTCTATCCGTTGAGCTACGGGCGCAGTGTGGAGTTGTGTTCCGCCGCGACCGACCCCGAGGGTTGGCCACGCCAGGGCGGAGGCTCCGGGATTTGAACCCGGGATGGGGGGTTACCCCAAACCGCATTAGCAGTGCGGCGCCATAGACCAGACTAGGCGAAGCCTCCCGAGGCCTCTCGGCCACCAGCAGGTCCCAGGGTACTAGAGCCGGTCGAGCGCCTTCACCCCGGCCGCCCGCGTGGTGGTGCCGACTCCGCACGGGTGGTGTGGTGCCGGCACTGGCGTCCGGACGCCCGTGCCGACCGCAGAACGCCAGTGCGGCGCCCCGGAACGCGCCGGGCCGTCAGGGGGTCGCCGCCAGGTTCAGGAACGGGGCCAGGGCGTCGGGGTTGGCCAGTGCACCGCGGCTCACGGCCTTGTCCGGCGCCACGCCGGCGAGGATCTTCTTGACCGGCACCTCGCACTTCTTGCCGTTGAGCGTGCGCGGGACGGCGTCGACCAGCACGAACCGGTCGGGGACGTGGCGCGGCGAGAGCTCGGAGCGCAGCGCGCGCCGCAACCCCGGCGCGACGTCCGCCAGCGCCACCCCGTCGGCGAGCACGAGGAAGCACAGCAGCGCGCCCTCCTCACGGGCGCCGAGCTCGGAGGTGTCGACGACGAGCGAGTCGAGCACCTCGTCGAAGCCTTCGACGACGGCGTAGAAGTCGGCGGTGCCCATCCGGACGCCGCCGCGGTTGAGCGTCGAGTCGCTGCGCCCGTAGATGACGAACGAGCCGCGGGGGGTGACCCGCACCCAGTCGCCGTGGCGCCAGCGGCCGGGGAAGTCCTCGAAGTAGGCCTCGCGCAGCCGGGTGCCGTCGGGGTCGTTCCAGAACGACACCGGCATCGACGGCATGGGCTTCGTGAGCACCAGCTCGCCGACCTCGTCGACGATCTCCTTCCCCTGCTCGTCGTAGGCCACGACCGCGGCGCCGAGCTGCGCGCAGGAGATCTCGCCCAGCCACACGGGGACGTCGGGGGACGCGCCGACGAACGCCGCGCACAGGTCGGTGCCGCCGGAGACCGAGCAGATCTGGATGCCGGCGCCGACGGCGTCGCCGACCCAGCGGAAGCCCTCGACCGACAGCGGCGCGCCGGTCGAGCCGAGGGCGCGCAACGAGCCCAGCGAGAGCTCGGCGCCCGGGCGCAGGCCGGCTTTCAGGCACGACTGCACGAACGGCGCCGACACCCCGAAATAGGTCACCTCGTGCTCCTCGGCGAGCCGCCACAGGGTGCCGAGGTCGGGGTGGCCGGGGTTGCCGTCGAACAGCACCACCGTGGCGCCGACGAGCAGGCCGCCGATCAGCAGGTTCCACATCATCCAGCCGGTGGTGGTGAACCAGAAGAACCGCTCGCCGGGGCCGAGGTCCATGTGCAGGCGCAGCGACTTGAGGTGCTCGACGACGATGCCGCCGTGGCCGTGCACGATGCCCTTCGGCAGCCCCGTCGTGCCCGACGAGTAGAGCACCCACAGCGGGTGGTCGAACGGCACCGGTTCGAACGCGAGCGCGCCGGGCTCGGCGATGAGCTCGGCCCACGGGACGGCGTCGGGCAGGGTGGCGGCCTCGTCGAGGTAGGGGAGCAGGACGGTCGCGCGCAGCGTCGGCAGCTGCGCCCGCAGCGTCTCCACGGCCGGACGGATGTCGTAGCGCTTGCCGCCGTAGACGTAGCCGTCGACGGCGAGCAGGACGACCGGCTCGGTCTGGGCGAACCGGTCGTGCACCGCGCGCGCCCCGAAGTCCGGCGAGCACGACGACCAGATCGCGCCGAGGCTCGCGGCGGCGAGGAACGTCACGAGCGTCTCCACGCAGTTGGGGGCGAGCGCCACCACGCGGTCGCCCCGGGTGACGCCGAGCCGCACCAGGCCCGCCCGCGCCCGGCCGACGAGCTCGCGCAGCTCCGCGTGGGTGACGGTGCGCCGCACGCCGTCCTCGCGGGCGAAGACCAGCGCCACGTCGGCGTCCGCGCGGCCGGGACCGTCGGTGAGTACGTGCTCGGCGTAGTTGAGGGTGCCGCCGGGGAACCACTGCGCGCCGGGCATCGTCGCCGCGCCGAGCGTCGCCGAGGGTGCGTGGTGCCAGCGCACGCCCAGGAACTCCGCCGCCGCCGACCAGAAGCCGTCCAGATCCGACACCGACCACGCGTGCAGCGCGGCGTGGTCGGCCGCGTCGACGCCGCGGTGTTCGCGCACCCACGCCCGGAAGTCGCCCATCGCGGTGGCCCGGCCGGGGTCAGGACTCCAGAGAACCTCGGGCGCGGTGACGTCGGGAGCAGCGCCGTCGGGGTCGGTGACGTCGGTGTCGGATGCCATACGCGCCAGCATGCAAGCCCCCCCACCGACGCGCCAGCCGACCCGCGCGCCGTCCCGGCCGGGCTCACGCACACCGTCGTGCGCTCGCACACAGGTTGGGCCGTGTGTGCCGGCGCCCGAAGGTGTGTGCGGGCGGGGCGAGCCGGTCAGCGCAGGTGGGAGTCGAACCAGTTCAGGGTGCGCTGCCAGGCGTCGGCGGCCGCCTCGGGGTCGGCGTCGAAGCGGTGGCCGCTGCGCGGGTACACCACCACGTCGGTGGCGACCTCCGACTTGGCGGCGGCCTCGCGCAACCGGCCGACCTCGGGATCGGTGCCGCCGTGCGTCGGCTCGCCGTAGATGCCCAGCCAGGGGCAGGTGAGCTCGCCCGCGGCGTCGACCAGCGACGGCACCCCGCCGGTGGGCGCGACCGCGCCCTCGCCCGCGACGGTGACCGCCGCGCCGAGGGTGCGCCGCGCCGCCACCAGCAACGCCACCGAGCCGCCGAGGTCGAAGCCGATGATGCCCATGCGGTCGGGGCTGATGTCGTGGTCGGCGAGCCAGCCGAAGGCGGTGTCGGTGTCGGCGAGGACCTGCTCGCCCTCCAGCCGGTCCACCTGCTGCTGCACGTGCTCGTCGGAGCCGTCGACCTCGTCGGCGCCGTCGCGGTGGTACAGGTGCGGGGCGACGGTGAGCCAGCCGTCGCCGGCCAGTCCGTGCACCAGCAGGCGCACCGTGTCGGTGACGCCGCGGGCCTCGTGCAGCACGACGATCCCGCCGCGGATCGAGCTGTCCGGCGCGGCGACGGTGAGCCGCAGGGCGCTCCCGTCCACGAGGGGCACGGTCTCGGTGCGGAGATCGGTCATGGGCCAAGCCTGGCAGAACCGCAGTACGGGGGCTCGCCGGGACCGCTTACGGTGACCGGCATGACTCCGATCCGCCCCGACCTCGACACGCTCCCCGCGTACGTGCCGGGCCGGGCCATCCCCGGGGCGATCAAGCTGGCGAGCAACGAGGTGGCGCTGCCGCCGCTGCCGTCGGTGCTCGCCGCGATCGCCGATGCCGCCGCCACCGGCAACCGCTACCCCGACCTCGCCGTCACCGGCCTCACCGCCCGGCTCGCGCAGGCCCGCAAGGTCGCCCCGGAACGCATCGCGGTGGGGTGCGGGTCGGTGAGCCTGTGCCAGCAGCTGGTCAACATCACCTGCCGGGAGCCCGCCGACGAGGTCGTCTACGCGTGGCGCTCGTTCGAGGCCTACCCGATCGTCACCCAGATCGCCGGCGCCACGGCCGTCACGGTGCCGCTCGACACCGGGTTCCGCCACGACGTCGACGCGATGATCGCCGCGGTCACGCCGCGCACCCGGCTGGTGTTCATGTGCAGCCCGAACAACCCGACCGGCACCGTCGTCACCCGCGCGGAGCTCGTCCGGTTGCTCGACGCGGTGGGCCCCGGCGTGCTGGTGGCGCTCGACGAGGCCTACCACGAGTACGTGCGCGACCCCGACGCCGTGGACGGCCTGGACCTGGTCGACACCTACCCCAACCTGGTCGTGCTGCGCACCTTCTCCAAGGCCTACCGGCTCGCCGCGCTGCGGGTGGGCTACGCGATCGGTACGCCCGAGGTCGCGACGGCGCTGCGCAAGGTCTGCTCCCCGTTCAGCGTGAGCACCCTGGCTCAGGCCGGGGCGGTCGCGGCGCTCGACGCCGAGGAGGAACTGTTGGCATCGGTCGCCGACGTCGTGCGCGAGCGGGTCCGGGTGCGCGACGGGCTGCTCGCGGCCGGGTTCACGGTGCCGCCGACGCAGTCCAACTTCGTGTGGGTCTCGCTCGGGGAGCGGACGGCGGCGTTCGCGGCGCACTGCCTGGAGCAGAAGGTGATCGTGCGCCCGTTCCACCCGGACGGCTGCCGGGTCACCGTCGCGCTGCCCGAGGAGAACGACGCGCTGCTCGCCGCGGCGCGCTCCTTCCCCGGGTGAACCACGGCCGGTTCGGCCGGTTCGGTGGTGTACTGGTGGCGTGAACTACCCACCCCCGGGCCCGGCGTCCTGGACGGGCGGCCCCGTCGCGACCACACCCGAGGAGCGCAACTGGGCGATGGCCGCGCACGCCGGCAGCTTCCTCGCCGCCTACGTCGCCCTCGGCCTGCTCGCCCCGCTGGTGGTGCTGCTCGTCAAGGGCAAGGACTCGGCCTACGTCCGCCGCCACGCCGTCGAGTCGCTGAACTTCCAGATCACCGCGCTGCTCGTGGCGATCGTCGGCGGGCTGCTGACGCTGCTGACGATCGGCCTGTTCGGCTTCGTGCTGCTCGGCTACGTCGCTTTCTACCTGGTCGTCGTGATCCTCGCGACGGTCCGGGCGTCGAGCGGCGAGGAGTTCCGCTACCCGCTGATCCTGCGCCTGGTCAGCTGAGCGCCTGGTCACAGCGCCTGGTCACCCGGCCCAACGCGCGGCGGCCCCCCACCCCCAGCAGTGGAGCCGGGGCCC
>JBQTJE010000126.1:0-16641 GCA_052387455.1 Pseudonocardia sp. | reverse complement strand
AGCGAGTCGATGTCGAGGTCGTCGACGAAGGACTTCTCGGCGGTCACCTCGGCGGCGTCGATGCCGGCGACCTCCTCGACGATCTCGGCGAGGCCGCTGAGGATCTCGGTGTTGTCAGCCACGGTGGGTTCTCCTTCTCCTGGATTTCTGCGGACATCTGCGGGATCTGTGAGCCGCTAGGGGCAGACGACGACCTGACCGGCGTAGGACAGGCCCGCGCCGAAGCCTACGAGCAGCACGACGTCCCCGGAGCGCAGGCGGCCCTCGGCGCGCATGTGGTCCAGCGCGAGCGGGACCGACGCCGACGAGGTGTTGCCGGAGTCGACGATGTCGTCGGCGACCCGCAGGTCCTCGCGCGCCCCCTCCTTGCGCAGCTTGCGGGCGACGGCCTCGACGATGCGCAGGTTGGCCTGGTGGGGCACGAAGACGTCGATGTCGGCGGGGGTGAGCCCGGCGAGCTCGATCGCGCGCAGCGCCACCGGGGCGATCTTCGTGGTGGCCCAGCGGAAGACCGTCTGGCCCTCCTGGGCGATGCCGTGGGTGTCGTGGTTGATCCGGATGGCCTGCTTCAGCTCACCGGCACTGCCCCACGCGACGGGCCCGACCCCGACCGACGCGGCGTCCGGCGCCGGTCCGAGGACCATCGCGCCGGCGCCGTCGGCGAAGATGATGCAGGTCGAGCGGTCGTCCCAGTCCAGCCAGTCGGAGAGCTTCTCGGCCCCGATCACCAGGGTGCGCCCGGCCGAGCCGCCGCGGATCAGGTCGGACGCGATACCCACCCCGTAGCAGAACCCGGCGCAGGCGGTGTTGACGTCGAACGCGCCCGGGGCGGGGACGCCGATCCGCTCGGCCACCTGCGCGGCGGCGTTCGGGATCGAGTCGGGCATCGTGCAGGTCGCGACGATCACGGTGTCGAGGTCGGTGGGCACGAGCCCGGCGTCCTTGACGGCCAGCGCGCCCGCCTCGACCGCCATGTCGACGAGCAGCGTGCCCTCCTCGGCGATCCGCCTGCTCCGGATGCCGACGCGGTCGCGGATCCACTGGTCGTTCGTGTCGACGCGGGCGGCGAGCTCGTCGTTGGTGACGACGCGGGCCGGCTGCCAGCTGCCCAGCCCGAGCACCCGCGCGCCCGGTGCTCCCGGAAGCACTCGCAGGTTCATGATCCCCCTCCGTGCTCGGCGACCAGCGCCGCGGCGGCGTCGAGGTCGTCGGGCGTCCTGAGCGCGAGCGTCGCGGTGCCCTTGAGGTCGCGGCGGACCAGCCCCACCAGCGCTCCGGCGGGCGGCAGCTCGATCACGGCCGTGACGCCGAGGTCGCGCAGGGCGGCCATGCAGGCGTCCCAGCGGACCGGGCGGGTGACCTGCGCGACGAGCCGGGCCAGCACCTCGGCTCCGCCGGTGACGACGGTGCCGTCGGCGTTGGAGAGCAGCGGGCGGGTCGGGTCGGCCGGGGTGAGCGTCTCGGCGTGGGCCTGCAACGCCTTCTCCGCGGGCGCCATGTACCGGGTGTGGAACGCGCCCGCGACCGGCAGCGCCTTCACCCGCGCCCGCTCCGGCGGGTTCTGGGCCAGCTCCGCGAGTGCGGCCAGCGGGCCGGCGGCGACGACCTGGCCGGCGCCGTTGACGTTGGCGGGCTCCAGGTCGAGCTCGGCGAGCCGCGCGGCGACGACGTCGGGCGCTCCGCCCAGCACCGCGCACATGCCGGTGGGCTCCAGCGCGCACGCGGCTGCCATCTCCCGGCCGCGCACCCGGGCGAGCGCGACCGCGTCGGTGGCGCTCAGCACGCCGGCGAGCGCGGTCGCGGCCAGCTCGCCCACCGAGTGCCCGGCGACCGGCGCCCGCGGCGGCACCCGGTCGCGCAGCAGCGTCGCCGCGAGCAGCGCGGCGGCGACCACGAGCGGCTGCGTGACGGCGGTGTCCTTGATCTCCTCGGCGTCGGCGGTGGTGCCCAGCCGGCGCAGGTCCATGCCGGCGGCGTCGGACCAGCCGTCCAGGTCCGGCGCGTCGGCGAGCCAGGGGGTGAGCATGCCGGGGGTCTGCGACCCCTGTCCGGGGGCGAGGAGGGCGATCACGTCGACCAGCGAACACCGCGCAGCCCCCGTGGCGGGATGACGGCACGCACCAACTCGACCGGCGCGATTTGGAGGTTTCCTCTAAATACGCCGTCCTGCGGTGGTCAACCCCGCAGGTCGCCCGACCAGGGTTTTGTAGGGTTTCCGCAGGTCATCCCCCGACCAGCCGGCCCGCGACCACGGCCGCGCGCAGCACCAGCGCGTCGCGCGGATCGGTGGGCGCCCGGCTCGTGAGTTCCGCCACCCGGCGCAGCCGGTAGCGCACCGTGTTGGGGTGGACGAACAGCGTGCGGGCGCACGACTCCAGCGCCCCGCCACCCTCCAGGTAGGTCTCCAGCGTGCGCAGCAGCTCACCGCCCGCGGCCGCCAGCGGCTCCACCACGGTGGCGACGAGCCTGCGGTGCGCGGCCGGGTCGCCGACCAGCGCCCGCTCCGGCAGCAGGTCGTCGGCGTGCACCGGGCGGGGCGCGCCCGGCCAACCGGGCGCGGCCCGCAACCCCGCGAGGGCCTCGCGGGCGCTGCCGTGCGCCGAGGGCAGGTCCGGCGCGAGCGGCCCCACCACCACCGGACCCGGGCCGAAGCCGTCGATCAACCGGCCGATCTGCGCCCCCCTGGGCGGCTCGGCGACCAGCACCACCAGCCGGGAGCCCTGCACCCCCACGAGCACCGGGCGCCCGGACCGCGAGCCGTGGCGGCGCAGCTCGGCGAGCAACCGGTCGGGCTGCTCGGCCGCGGGCGTCCCGACGACCACCCGCAGCGGCGTCGCCGGGTCCCAGCCCAGCGCGGCGGCCCGGGAGACGAGGCCGAGATCGTCGGCGCGGTCGTCCGCACTCGGGCCGCGCACGACGGCGTCCACGACCAGCGCCTCCAGGCGGGCGTCCCACGCGCCCCTGGCCTCGGCCGCAGCCGCGTAGGCGGTGGCGGCGGCGAAGGCCACCTCACGGCCGAACCTCAGCACCGCCTCCACCAGCCGGCGACGCTCGTCCTCGTCGGTCGCGAGCGGCGGCAGCCAATCCTCGAACACGTCGATCGCGACGCGCACCAGCTCGACGGTCTGGCGCAGCGAGAGCCGCCGCGCGAGGTCGCGCGGGGCGGTGCGGAACGCGTCGACGGTGAAGCGCACGGCGCTGCCCGGCTCCGCGAGCGACGACACCAGGTCCGCGACGCCGGTCTGGACCACCGCCCGCACGCCCGCCCGCTGGTCGGCCCCGAGCTGGGCGAACCAGGGCTGACGTTGCTCCATCGCGGCCAGACACGCCGTGGCGAGACGGCCCGCGGCGAGCTCGAGGCGGCGTTGCGTCGCAGGCGAGACCGTCGCAGGCACGATGGATCACCGACCGCGCAACGACGGGGCGGTCGTGGAGACCGGGTACTGCCCGGTCAGCCCAGCGGGCTGACGTTGCTCGCCTGCGGGCCCTTCTGGCCCTGCTCGATGTCGAACGACACGCGCTGGCCCTCGTCGAGGCTCTTGTAGCCGTTCGTCTGGATCGCCGAGTAGTGCACGAACACGTCCGCGCCACCACCGTCAGGAGCGAGGAAGCCGTAACCCTTCTCGCTGTTGAACCACTTGACGGTGCCCTCTGCCATTCTTGCTCTCCTCGTACCGGGTGCCGGGGCGCGCTCGCCCCCGGCATCGCGCGGAGCGTACCGTGATCCTGGCCCGCTGCCGAGAGTCTCGACCAGGCAGTTCGCTCCCGGGCGGTCCCGTTCGTCGTTCCCATTCCTCCACGACAAGCCGGGCCCGAGCGGCCACGCTGAGGCCATGTCCGAGATGACGTCCGAGCTGGTCCTGACCTTCGACTCCCCCTACGACTCCCCGCCCGCGCCGTCGGTGTGGCCGTCGGTCGGTTTCGCCGACGTCGACGCGGGCGTCCGGCTGCTCACCGAGGGCTTCGGCTTCACCCTCACGATGATCGTGCGGGACGGCACCGGCGCCGTCACGCACGCCGAGGCCCGCTGGCCCGACGGCGGCGGGGTGATGTTCGGCTCGCGCGAGGGCAAACCGGACGGCTGGTCCGCGTGGGTGTACGTCGTCGCCGCCGAGCCCGCCACGGTCGACGCCGCGTACGAGCGCGTCCGGACCCTGCCCGGCGTAACGGTCACCGTCGCCCTGGAGGACACCGCCTACGGCTCCCACCAGTTCGGCATCCGCGACCCCGACGGCAACCTCTGGACGATAGGCACCTACCGAGGCACCACCTAACCCACCCCCCACCTCACCCCCACAACCGCACTTAGTGACCTGGATGCTGTCAGGAGGGTCCGAAAACAGCATCCAGGTCACTAAGTGCGGTTCTCGGGTCGCTACGCCACGCCCGGGTCGGAGGTTTGGGGGGCGGCGGAGCGGGGGTCGTCGATGCGGTACTCGGTGGCCGCTTCGACCACCTTCGTCCGGTCTACCTCGCCGCGGGCGGCCAGGGCGGCCAGGGCGGCCACAATGATCGACTCGGCGTCTACCGCGAAGTGTCGTCGCGCGGCCGGGCGGGTGTCGGACAGGCCGAACCCGTCGGTGCCCAGCGTCGTGAACGGCGCGGGCACCCACTGTCGCACCAGGTCGGGGACCGCGCGCATCCAGTCCGACACCGCGACGACCGGTGCGTCGGAGCCGTCGAGGACGCGCCGCAGGTAGGGCGTGTGCGGCTCCCGGTCGGGGTGCACGAGGTTGTGCCGCTCGCACTCCACGCCGTCGCGGCGCAGCTCACCCCACGACGTCACCGACCACACCTGCGCACCCACGCCCCACCGCTCGTCGAGCAGCTCGCGGGCCTTCATCGCCCACGGCACCGCGACCCCGGAGGCGAGCAGCCGAACCTGCGGCCCCTCTGGCCGGGGCGACCCCGCGTAGCGGTAGATGCCGCGCAGCAGCCCGTCGACGTCGAGGTCGGCGGGCTCGGCAGGCTGCACGTAGGGCTCGTTGTAGACGGTGAGGTAGTAGATGACGTCCTCGCCGCCCAGCTCGGCCCCGGCCGCCGCGCCGTCGCCGCCGTACATCCGTGCCAGTCCCCGGTGCACGATGTGCGCCAGCTCGTAGGAGAACGCCGGGTCGTAGCTCACCACGGCGGGGTTGGTGGCCGCGAGCAGCAGCGAGTGGCCGTCGTTGTGCTGCAGGCCCTCGCCGGTGAGGGTCGTGCGACCGGCGGTGGCGCCGATGAGGAACCCGCGGGCGAGCTGGTCGGCCGCGGCCCACATCGAGTCGCCGGTGCGCTGGAAGCCGAACATCGAGTAGAAGACGTAGACCGGGATCATCGGCTCGCCGTGGGTGGCGTAGGAGGTCCCGGCCGCGGTGAACGAGCCCATCGAGCCGGCCTCGTTGATCCCCTCGTGCAGGATCTGGCCCTGCTCGGACTCGCGGTAGGCCAGCAGCAGCGAGGCGTCCACCGAGGTGTACTGCTGCCCGTTGGGGTTGTAGATCTGCTCCTTCGGGAACATCGAGTCGATCCCGAACGTGCGTGCCTCGTCCGGGATGATCGGCACGAACCGCCCGCCCACCTCCTTGTCCCGCACCAGCTCGCGCAACAACCGGACGAACGCCATCGTCGTCGCGACCTCCTGGCGGCCCGACCCCTTGCGGACGGCCTCGTAGGCCTTGTCCCCGGGCAGCGTCAGCGGCTTGGCCCGCACGCGGCGCTGCGGCAGCGCCCCGCCCAGGGCCCGGCGGCGCTCGAGCATGTACTGGATCTCGGGTGTGTCCGGGCCGGGGTGGTAGTACGGCGGGAGGTACGGGTCGCGCTCCAGCTCTGCGTCGGAGATCGGGACGCGCTGGGAGTCGCGGAACTCCTTGAGATCGGCCAGCGAGAGCTTCTTCATCTGATGGGTGGCGTTGCGGCCGGCGAAGTGCCCGCCCAGGCCGTACCCCTTGATGGTCTTGGCGAGGATGACGGTGGGCTGGCCGTGGTGCTCCAGCGCCGCGGCGTAGGCGGCGTGCACCTTGCGGTAGTCGTGGCCGCCGCGCTTGAGGTTCCAGATCTCCGCGTCGGACATGGGCTCCACCAGCGCCTTCGTCCGCGGGTCGCGGCCGAAGAAGTGGTCACGGACGTAGCCGCCGTCGTTGGCCTTGTAGGTCTGGTAGTCGCCGTCCGGGGTGGTGTTCATCAGGTTGACGAGCGCACCGTCGCGGTCCGCGTGCAGCAGCGCGTCCCACTCCCGTCCCCAGATCACCTTGATGACGTTCCAGCCGGCGCCGCGGAAGAACGACTCCAGCTCCTGGATGATCTTCCCGTTGCCGCGCACCGGGCCGTCGAGGCGCTGGCGGTTGCAGTTGACGACGAACGTCAGGTTGTCCAGCCCCTCGGTGGCCGCGTTCTGGATCAACCCGCGCGACTCCGGCTCGTCCATCTCGCCGTCGCCGAGGAAGGCCCACACGTGCTGGTCGTCGGTGCTGGCGAAGCCGCGGTCGCCGAGGTAGCGGTTGAACCGTGCCTGCATGATCGCGTTCATCGGCCCGAGGCCCATGGACACGGTCGGGAACTCCCAGAAGTCCGGCATCAGCCTCGGGTGCGGGTACGACGGCAGGCCGTGGCCGGGCCCGCCGTGGGAGAGCTCCTGGCGGAAACCGTCGAGCCGGTCCTCGGTGAGCCGGCCCTCCAGGTAGGCGCGGGCGTAGATGCCCGGCGACGCGTGGCCCTGGATGTAGACCTGGTCGCCCCCGCCCGGGTGGTCCTTGCCGCGGAAGAAGTGGTTGAACCCGACCTCGTAGAGCGTCGCGCTCGACGCGTAGGACGAGATGTGGCCGCCCACCCCGATGCCGGGGCGCTGCGCGCGGTGCACCGTCATCGCCGCGTTCCACCGGATCCAGCGGCGGTAGGCGCGTTCGGCCTCCTCGTCGCCGGGGAACCACGGCTCGCGGTCGGTGGGGATGGTGTTGACGTAGTCCGTGCTCGTCAGCGACGGGACGCCGACGTGCCGCTCACGCGCGCGCTGCAGCAGCCGCAGCATCAGGTACCGGGCGCGCTGCTGGCCGCCGGCGTCGAGCACCGCGTCGAAGGAGTCGAGCCACTCGGCCGTCTCCTCGGGATCGATGTCGGGCAGGTGGGCGGCGAGGCCGTCGCGGATGACGTGGACCCGCCGCGGCGAGGTCCCGTCCTGCGTGTCGTTCTGCCGGGTCATACGCCTATCGTGCCCTCGTCACGAGATCTCGTCACTGGCGGTTGCGCTGGGGCGAGTGCTCGTGTTCGGATTCCGCATCGCGCGACGAGCGCGGTTCCCGGCGTGCCAGCGCGGTGGGACAGGAACAGACGAGGAACGGGGTGCACGCGTGGTCGCCGCGGAGGATGGCGGACGGTCGTCCGACATCGCGGGCAGGCTCGGCGTCGAGCCGGGCATGGTCGTCCAGGAACGCAATTGGGACTCCGACGTCGACGACGAGGTGCGCGACGCCGTCGAGGAACGCTGCGGGGACGAGCTGCTCGACGAGGACACCAACGAGGTCATCGACCTCGTGCTCCTGTGGTGGCGCGACGGCGACGGCGACCTCTTCGACGCCCTGGTCGACGCGATCGGTCCGCTCGCCGACAACGGCGTGATCTGGGTACTCACCCCCAAGACCGGCCGGCAGGGGCACGTCGAGCCGTCCGAGATCGCCGAGGTCGCCCCCACGGCGGGGCTGTCGCAGACATCCAACGTCAGCGTCGGGGACGCGTGGGCCGGGGCCCGGCTCGTCGCGCCGAAGGCGGCGAAGTCGCGCCGCTGACGTGCGCGGTTCGGGACACGGCGGCGCCGGGGCCGGACATCCGGGGCAAGTACGCTCGGCGCCGTAGCCGATGTCCGAGGAGACGCCGATGGCCCCCGAGGTGGGAACGCACGCGCCCGACTTCACGCTCAAGGACCAGAACCAGCAGGCGGTGACGCTCTCGTCGTTCCGCGGCGAGCGAGCCGTGCTGGTCGTCTTCTACCCGTTCGCGTTCTCCGGGATCTGCACCGGTGAGCTGTGCGCGATCCGCGACGACCTGGCCAGCTTCCAGAACGACGACGTCCAGGTCCTCGCGGTGTCCGTCGACCACGTCTTCGCCCTGAAGGCCTGGGCGCTGGCCGAGGGATACGAGTTCCCGCTGCTCAGCGACTTCTGGCCGCACGGAGCCGTGGCGAAGGAGTACGGCGTGTTCAACGACGGCGCCGGGATGGCCGTGCGGGGGACGTTCCTCGTCGACACGTCCGGCACCGTACGGTTCGCCGAGGTGAACGGCCCCGGCGAACCGCGGGACCAGGACGCCTGGCGGAAAGCCTTCGCCGTCCTCTAGATCGTCTCTGTGGATCGTCGTGCCGGGGTCTCGCCCCGGCGCACCGGGCGCGTAGCTCAGCGGGAGAGCACTCGGCTTACACCCGAGCGGTCGCAGGTTCGAACCCTGCCGCGCCCACGTTTGACCTGCGGGAACAGCCGACAGGTTCCTGAGGATCTGCACTCTGACCACTTCGAACGCCGGATCTCGCACCCCGGCGAAGATCCTTTGACGTCGTGACGGACGGGGGTCGACCGGAGTGGCCATGGATGCGCGCGGACCAGCATCGGCCGGAAGGACGAGTCCGACCTTGCCGAACTTCTGAATAAGTTCAGAATGAAGTGGTGACGACTGAGGTGCAGTGGAGCGAGTTGCAGCGTGACCCCAAGGGGGTGGCCGCGCTCGCCGACCAGGGAGACGTACGGGTCAAGCGTCGCGACGGCGTGCCGCTGCTGCTCGTGCGCGAGGACAGCGCCAGCACTGCCGCGGTC
This sequence comes from Pseudonocardia sp., assembly GCA_052387455.1. Lineage (GTDB taxonomy): Bacteria > Actinomycetota > Actinomycetes > Mycobacteriales > Pseudonocardiaceae > Pseudonocardia. Next base: position 7,864 of record JBQTJE010000126.1, on the reverse strand, counting down.
GGAGCACTCAGCGCCGCCCGGGCGCTGCGCAACGCGCTTGCCCACCTGCCGACCGACGACGCAGTCCGCGCCCTCACCGAGGAGTTCCCCTGGCTGGACCTACTCCCGAGCGCGGGCCGGAGTCGGTTCGCGACCGACTTCGTCCGAGCCGTCCAGGCCTCCGCCGAACTAGGCCAGTGGTCGGTCCTCGCGCAGGTGATCGTCGAGTGGAAGGCAACCGCCACGATCTACGCCGAGCACGCGTTGGTCGAGGAACTGACCCGGCCACTCGATGACGACCTCGGCCCGGTGCCGGCACCGGAAGGTGCCTGACCCGTGCCGGCCAAGCGCGGCGACCGTGTCGCACCACCAGCGCGGCCGGGCGGGTGGGAGGCGAGGTTCGCGACATCCGAAGCTGCCATGGGCTGGGAAGAACTGTGCCGGGTCGCGCGCGGCAACACCTGGGAAGCCTGGATCGTGCTGACCGAGCGGCCGACCCGCCCGGAGAACCCGACGCGACAGCATCGCCTGCGCGGCGAACTCGCCACCCGCGAAAGACGGTGAGGCGAAAGACCCCGAAGTGATGAACACCAACAGCATCGTCGCAGTTAGAGGCCCTAGTCGACGTTGAGCGCTCCTCTTACCCCCGAGCGGTCGCAGGTTCGAACCCTGCCGCGCCCACGGTGTCCAACGAGCCGACCGCCTCGCCATGCCGCGGGCCGCGCATGACAGCCTCGACCGGCCGCCCGCCCCTCGCCGAACCGGAGAACTCCGTGACCCCGACCGCCCCTGTCACTGCGACCGTCACCGTCGCCGCCAGTCCGCAGACGGTGTACGACCTGGTCAGCGACCTGCCCCGGATGGGCGAGTGGAGCCCGGAGAACACCGGGGGTCGCTGGGTCGGCTGTGGCGGCGCCAGGGTCGGCGCCCGCTTCCTCGGCACCAACCGCGCCGGCCTGCGCTGGTGGCCCACCACCACGCTCGTCACCGACGCCACCCCGGGGCGCCGCTTCGCCTTCGAGACGCGCCTCGGCCCGCTGCGCGCCGCCGAGTGGGCCTACGACATCACCCCCACCGACGGCGGCTGCCAGGTCACCGAGAGCTGGACCGACCACCGGGGCGCCGCGATCGTCGCCATCGGGAAGGCCGTCACCGGCGTCACCGACCGGGTCGCGCACACCCGCACGATGATGGAGACGACGCTGGCCCGGCTCAAGAAGACCGCGGAGCGGACCGGCTGACCCGGTCCTCGACGTGCAGCAGCCCGAGCCGCCGGGTGGCGCGGGTCATCGAGACGTAGAGGTCGGCGGGGTTGCGTAGCCGGATCCGCTCCGGGTCGACGATCACGACGGCGTCGAACTCGAGACCTTTCGCCGATACCGGGGTGTGCACCTCGGCGGGCAGGCCGGCGAGCTCGTGCACGTCGGTGGCGATCACCGCCAGCGTCCCGCGGCGCTCGGGGCGCAGGTGCTCCAGCCGCGCCACCTCTGCGTCGACGGCGGCGCGCACGCGCGCTGCGAGGTCGGTCGCCGGCACGGTGACGTGCCACGGATCCTCGCCCGTCGACCGCACCGACTCGGGCGGCTGCCGGTCGGGCGCGAACGTCGCCAGCTCGGCAGCGGCCAGCGCCATGATCTCGGCGGGCGTCCGGTAGTTCACCGTGAGCGTCCGGTAGGTCCACCGGTCGGCGAGGTGCGGGGCGAGCACGTCGGTCCACGCCCGGGCTCCCGCGGGGGCGCTGCGCTGCGCGAGGTCGCCCACCGCGGTGACCGAGCGGGACGGGCAGCGCCGCAGCAGGACATGCCAGTCCATGGCGGAGAGCTCCTGCGCCTCGTCGACGACGAGGTGCCCGTAGCGCCAGCCCCGGTCGGCGGCCGCCCGCTCGGCGACGCTCGCGAGGTGCTCGGGCACCTGCCGCGCGGCGAGCACGTCCGCGGTGACGAAGTCGGTCGGGCGCGCCTCGTCGGGGTCCTCCCCGACGAGCTGGCGGTCGGCCGCCTCCAGGATGTCGAGCACCTCGGCGGCGTAGCGGCGGTCCGGCTCGGTCGCGTCGGCGGGTGCGCCGGGTGGGGGCCCGAGCAGCTCGGCCAGCTCGTCGAGCAGCGGCGCGTCGGCCACCGTCCACGGAGACTCCGTGGCCCGGAGCAGGCCGGGCTCACCCCCGGCCGAGGCGAGCCGGTCCGAGGACGCGAACAGCTCGCGGAGGACCTGCGCCGGGGTCAGCACCGGCCAGAGCCGCTCGACGGCCGCGTGGAAGCCGAGGTCCGCGCGCAGGTCGTCGCGCAGCTCCTGGCGCAGCTCGGCCGACACCCGCGCGGCGGCCGCGGGCTCGACCTCAGGGAGATCGCGCAGGAGCTCGGCGAACTCGGGCGGGTCGTCCAGATCCCGGTCGAGCCGCTCGACCCCCTGCGTCACGAGCAGGCTGCCGAGCGTGTCGCGGAACGTCGCCCGGGCCGCGTTGTGCGGCAGCCCGGTGGCGCGGGCGCGGCCGCGGGCCTGCGCCGCCGTCGCCCGATCGATCTCGACGCCGACGTCATCGAGCTCGATCACGATCGGTGCCGCCAGCAGCTCCTGCCGGTCCGCAACGGCGCGGCGCAGCACGTCCAGCATCGCGAGGTCGCCCTTCGTGCGGGCCACGTCGTCGTCGTCGACGGCGGTCGCGACGACGCCGTGGGCGAGCCGCCCGGGTGTGGTGAACACCACCGCCGACTCGCCCAGCGCGGGGAGGACGCCCCCGACGTACCGGATGAACCCGGCGCTGGGCCCGACGACCAGCACGCCGCGCCGCGCCAGCCGCTCGCGGTGGGTGTAGAGCAGGTAGGCGACGCGGTGCAGCGCCACCGCGGTCTTCCCCGTTCCCGGCCCGCCCTCGATCACGACGGCACCGGACAGCGGCAGCCGGATGATCGCGTCCTGCTCGGCCTGGATCGTCGACACGATGTCGCGCATCGTCGACCCGCGCGGCGCCTGCAGCGCGGCGAGCAATGCCGGATCGGATGCTGATCCGGAATCGGCGCGACCGTCGAGGACGTCGTCGTGGAAATCGACGACCCGCTCGTCGGGTGCGGTTCCGGCGAGCTGGAAATGGCGGCGCCGGGTCACACCGAGTGGGGTCGCCAGGGTCGCGCAGTAGAAGGGCCGGGCCGCGGGGGCACGCCAGTCGACGAGCGCGCTCTCCTCCCGCGCGGGATCGGTGAGCCCGATGCGGCCGACGTAGGTCGTGGAGGAGTCGGTGTGGTCGAGCCGGCCGAAGCACAATCCCGAGCGGGCGGCGTTCAGCGCGCCTACCCGCTCCGACCAGCGGTGCACGGAGACGTCGCGCTCCCAGCGGGCGCTGCGCTCCCCGCCCGTCGGCGTCGCCAGCATGCCCCGCGCGTGGGCCGTTGCCTCCGCGACCTCGACGGCGAGCAGCGCGTGCAGGCGGCGGATCCGGCCGGTCTCCGCAGCCAGCTCGTGCTCGTAGGGGGGTATGTCGACACCCTCGCCATCCGTGCTATTCTGAAGTTGCGAATTCATGATTTCATTCTCTGATCGCACTCTTCAGAGTAGCTTCTTCGCCTATCGCTGGACACGTCACATCCGGTGAATCGCATGGGTTCGCGGTGTAAGACTGCTTGATCCCAACCGGTGCATCCTCGTCACGGGGACACCGCGTCGAGGATGCCGTCCCGCGCGGCCCGCTCGTCGGGCGCGGTGACCCCGGCCATGAGCCCGGCCGCCCGGACGCGCTGCCCGCAACCGGCCGCGCAAAGCGAGGGTGTAGGGGGCGGCCGCCCCCTACACGGGTCCAGGCCCCCCGGCCCGGTCGCCGCCGGCGATCGCCCCGGGACGCGTCGCCCGCCCGCCTCGCCGCCCAACCCGCCCCGGTCGCCGCCCAGCCGTGCCACCGGGTGTCCCCGTGGCCGGTGAGCGTGCGCTCGCTCACCGGCGGATGTGAGCGCGTGCAACCTCGGCAGGTGCGGTCACGGGATGCTGGACGCGGTGAGCCCGCCGGTCAGGGCTGTGCGGCCCGGCGTAGGGCGTCGCAAGCTGCCTGGGCGCGGATGAGCGCGGCCTGCGCCGAGGCGACCGCGGCCTGCAGTTCTTTCGCATGTGCCGCGCACGCGTCGCGCCGCTTCAGCTTGTCGCCGAGCGAGTTCCACGAGAACACGCCGACGGCTCCGTCGAACGCTGCGCCGGCCGACCGAACCCGGTCCCGAGCCTTCTCCAGCTCGCTGTGCGCCTGGCCGGCGGCCTTCCGGGCAGCGCGGAACACGCTCTCGTCGTCGTTGGCCATCGGTTGCCTCCCTGGTCGGCTCACCGGAGTGGTCGCACGGCCGGGCCGGACCGTTTCGCCACGACCCCACAGCTCAGGGCGGGTCGAGCCACATCGGCTCGGGATCGTCGGCCAGCGCGGGCACGCGGCGGGCGGTGATGCGGTGGCCGAGGAACGCCGGCCGGTTGGCGTGGCCGAGCAGCAGCGGCAGCAGGTCGTCGGCACGAACCTGGCCGTACCAGCCGCGGCGGGCGGGCCACTCGCCGAACGCGACCACCTCGTCGGGGCGCACGGTCGGCCCGGCGACGACGAGCGGGGTGGGGTCGCCGCTGTGCAGCACGCCGTCGACCGAAGGGGTGGCGTGGTCGCCGGTGACGGCGACGACCGCCCAGCCCGCGAGCTCGCCCAGCCCGGCGAGCCCGCGGTCGATCGCCTCCAGGACGTCGCGCTTGGCGTGCGGCGCCTTGGTGTGCCCGGCCTCGTCGGTGGCCTTCGTGTGGACGTGCACGAACCGCGCGCCCCCGGCGACCATCTCGCGCGCGGCGTCGAGGCGGGCGGCGAGGTCGCGCGCCGGGTCGTCCACCGGCGCCACGTGCACCGACTCCATCGCGAGCAGCGCCGCGATCCCCCGGTACAGCCGCGAGCTCGTCACCATCGCCCCGGCGACGCCGACCTGCTCGGCGAACGACGGGAGCGGGCCGCGCACCCCGGACCACTTCGTCGTCAGCACGTCGAGCGCGGGCGACCCGCGCGCGCGGCGGGCCGCGTTCACCGGGGCGTCGAGCAGGGCGGCGCGGGCGGCGCGCAGGGCGGCGTCGAGCGTCGCCGCGAACGGCACACCGTCGTGGCCGGTGGGCAGCGGCCGCAGCCAGGGGTGCAGGTGCTCGAAGAACGGGTCGGAGTCGGTGACGCCGGCGTGCGGGTGCCCGGGCGCGAGCAGGAGCGCCTCGCCGCGCCCGCCGAGCGACGCCGGCGCGACACCGCGCCGCAGCAGCACCGGACCCAGACATTCCAGCAGTGCCGCCGCATCCGCGGCGTCGGCGGGCCCGGCCCGGCCCGTGATCCACAGCCGGTCGCCGTCGGGGCGGGAGGTCCGCAGCGCAGCGTGCGCCACCGCCACCCCGCACGGCACGTCCAGCCCCGCACCCAGGCCCTCCAGCACGGCGCGGCCGGGGAACGCCACGTCGCCGAAGCCGAACATCGCCCAGTGCGCAAGCTCCGACGCGGGCGCGCGACCCCAGCCGAACGGCAGGTGCCAGCCGCTGGCCCCGGCCCGGGCCAGCGCGTCGAGGTGCGGGGTGTGCGCCGCCTCGGCGGGCGTGCGGCCGCCGAGCTCGGGGACCGTCCGGTCACCGAGCCCGTCGAGCACGACCAGGACAATGGGCAGCCGGTCGTCGGTCACCGGTGGCCCCGACCTGTCACGGCCGGACCGCCGGCTGCAGCGCCCGGAGCACCGGCACCACCGCGGCCGGCACCAGTTCCTCCCACACCGCACCGGCGGCGAGCCGGGCCCGCACGTCCGACGACGACAGCCGCCCGGCCGGGTCGCCGTCGAGTACCTCGACCGGGTAGCCGGCGTCGGCGAGCAGCCGGGCCTTGTGCCGCTCCCAGGCGCCGTAGGCGCGCACCACCTGCCGCGCGTGCAGCGGCACGTACTCCGGCCAGTGCTCCGGGCGGGTGAGATCGAACGGGACGACGCTCACCCGATCCGCCAGCCCGCCGAGTGCCGCCGTCAGCAGCCGTACGCGCTCGTAGAAGGTGAACGGGTTGGCGCAGCCGCGATGCCGGTGGTTCGACGTCGACTCCACGTGGCGCGCACCCGCGTCCGGGTTGGTGACCGCCACCACCAGGTGATCGGCGCGCCGCAGCGCGATCTCGAACAGCTCGACGTGCTGCAGGTGCACCGGCTGGAACCGCCCGGTGACGCACGCCAGCTCCGCCGTGCCGGCCGCACGCCCGTTCACGAGGAACGCTCTCGCAGCAGGCCGCGGGCGATCGCGTTGCGCTGGATCTGCACCGTCCCGGCCGGGATGCGCAGGTTGCGCGCCACCCGGAACAGCTTCTCCTCCGGCGACCCGCGCAGCAGCCCGCGCGCGCCGCGGACCTGCACGGCGTTGTCCGCCACCCGGGCGAATGCCTCGTCGTTGACCACCTTGACGAGGCTGATCAACCGGGGCGCGTCGCGGTGCAGCGGAATGTCGTACGGGCCCAGCTCGTCGAGCTCGGCCTGCGCCACGAGTGACGTCGCGCGGGCGGCGTAGACGTCGGCGTCCATGTCGGCGAGCAGGTGCTGCACGGCCTGCAATTCGCCGATCGGCCGGCCGCCCGACCGCCGCTCCTGGACGTACCGCAGTGCGCGGTCGAGCAACCACGCCCCCCAGCCGGCGCACATCCCGCCCCGGCACAGCCGCCGCCAGTTGATCCACGTCATGGCCAGCGCGAAGCCGTCACCGATCTCGCCGACGACGTGCTCGGCCGGCACCCGCACCCCGTCGAGGTCCAGCTCGCCGGTGAGGCCGTCGTCCAGCATCGTGGGGATGTCGCGGCCGCGCCGGAACCCGGGCGCGTCCGCGTCGACCATGAACATCGACAGCGACCGCGTCCCCGCGCCCGGCTCGGTGACGGCCACGACCTGCACGACGTCGGCGAAGTGCGCGTTGGTGATCCACGACTTGCGGCCGTCGAGGACCCAGTCGGTGCCGTCGCGACGCGCGCGCGTGGACATGGCGAGCACGTCGGACCCGACGTCGGGCTCGGTGTTCGCGAACGCCGAGGTGATCTCGCCGCGGACCAGGGGCTGCACGTAGCGCTCCTGCGCGACCGGCGAGCAGTGCTCCAGCGCCGGGGCGGGCCCCTCGGTCCAGGCCAGCGCCGCGAGCCCCAGGCCGAGCCCCGCGTGCCGGTAGACGAACTCCTCGACGTGGTGCATCTCGACGCGCGAGAACCCGCCGCCCGCGGCCATGTGCGGCGCGTAGAGCCCGACCTTCCCGGCCCGGCGTTGCACCTCGCGGCGCGCCTGCCACACCTCGGGGTGCATCCGGCCGGCGCCGTCGAGGCGCGGCTGGGCGGCGGTCCCGACGTCGCGCGCGGCCAGGGCCGCCTCCAGCGGCGCGACCTCCTCGTCGAGGAAGCGGCGGAAACGGTCCGTGTAGTCGGTGACGCGCTCGCTGGTGCCGACGTCCGTCACTGGCACGACCCTTCCTGATCCGTCACCTGATCGGTCACCTGAGGAGCTTCTGCACCTCGCGGAACCGGGGATGGCGCGAGTCGCGCAACCACTCGAACAGCACCATCTCCGACGTCACGATCTCCGCGCCGTGCCGGCGGGCCCGGTCCAGCGCCGCGGCCTTGTCGGCCGGGTCGCGCGATCCGACGGCGTCGGCCACGAGGACGACCCGGTGCTCGCCCGCGAGCAGCCCGAGCACCGTCTGGAGCACGCACACGTGCGCCTCGCAGCCCGCGACGACAACCTCGCGCGTGCGGGGCGGGAGCAGCGTCGCGAAGCTCGGGTCCGCGGTCGCGGCGAACGCCGTCTTGGCGACGACGAGCTGCGGGTAGGCGGCCAGCGCCGGCACCGTCGGACCCAGGCCGTCGGGGTACTGCTCGGTGGCGCAGACCGGGACGTCGAGC
>JBQTJE010000125.1:0-6545 GCA_052387455.1 Pseudonocardia sp. | reverse complement strand
GTCGCGGTGGCCGGCGTCGAGCAGCGCCCGCGCCCCGGCAAGCCCGCCCCCCACCACGTCCGGGATCACCGCCGGGCCCGGCACCGGGTCGGTAAGGCAGTTGAGCAGCACGACCGGGTACTGCGCGGCCGCGGGCGGCAGCTCGACGGTGCGGGTGAACAGGGTGGCGTACACCAGGCCGTCGACCCGGCGGTCGGCCATGCCGCGCAGCAGGTCGTCCTCGGTGCGCCGGTCGCCGTCGGTCTCGGCGATGACGAGCAGGTGGTCGTGGGCGAGCGCGGCGGCGAGCGCGCCGCGGACGAACTCACCCGCGTACGGCTCCGCGGCGATGGTGTCCGAGACGAGGCCGACGATGCGGCTGGGCCTGGTGCCAGGGTTGCGCGCGGCGAGGCCCGGGCGGTACCCGAGCTCCTCGGCCGCGTGCCGCACCCGGTCGCGGGTGGCCGGGGAGATCCGGTGCCGCTCGTCCTGGCCGGTCATGACGAACGACGCGGTGGTCAGCGACACGCCGGCCCGCCGGGCGACGTCGATCAGGCGATACCTCCCCTGGCGCACCCGACCAGCTTGCCCTGCGCACGGGCCGGGTGGCGCTACCCGGGCCCGGACGCGCGGCGGCAGGGCCGGCACACGCCGTGCAGGGTGAGGCCCTCGGCGGCGAGCTGGAACGCCGCGTCGGCGCACCGGCCGGTGGCGAGCGTCAGTTCCGGCGCGGGCAGGTCGGTGATCGACCCGCAGGTGCGGCAGACCAGGTGGTGGTGCTGCGGATCGCTGGGGCCGTACCGGATCGGGCGGGCGTCGGCGAGGGTGTGCACGACCCCGGCCTCGGCCAGGGCGAGCAGCGTGCGGTTGACCGTACTGCGCGGGGTGACCCAGCCGGCGGCGCAGACGCGTTCGTGCACCTCGTGCGCGGTGAGGTGCTCGGGAGCGGCGTCGGCGAGCGCCCGCAGCACCTCGACCCGCCCCTGGGTGCGGCGACCCCCCGCCGCGCGCAGCCGCTCGGTGACGGCGGCGGGCGACTCGGTCATCTCAACCCCTTGATTCGATCGGGCTCGAACCGGTGTCGACGACGTTGCCGAACGAACCGGCGTGAGTCAAGCTGTGAGGCGTGGCTGACCAGGGCGGGCTGCCCGCGTGCTCGCCGGTTGCCGGGCCGGAACCGCTGTCCGGTGACGAGGCGGCACGCCTCGCGCGGTTGTTCAAGGTCCTCGGCGACCCGGTGCGGCTGCGGCTGCTGAGCCTCATCGCCGGGCACGCCGACGGCGAGGTGTGCGTCTGCGAGCTGACGGCCGACCGGTTCGCCGTCACCGGCCCGACGATCAGCCACCACCTGCGGGTGCTGCGCGAGGCCGGCCTGATCCTCGGCGAGCGGCGCGGCACCTGGATCTACTACCGGCCGCTGTCGGGGGTGCTGGAGTCCCTCGGCGGGTTCCTGCTGGCCGCGGAGCCGGTGCCCGCCGCCTGACTACGGGTGGTCGGGTGCGCCGGTCACCCGGTGGTCCGCCGCGCCGAGCGCCTCCACGAGCAACCGGCGCACGTGCCCGCCGCGCACCGCGTGCACGGCGCGGCGGCCGTCGCGGCGCGCGGTGACGAGCCCGGCCATGCGCAGCTTGGCCAGGTGCTGCGACACCGCCGGGCGGGCCGCGCCCACCGCCGCCGCCAGATCGGTGACGTCGTGCTCGCCCGCGCAGAGCAGCCACATGATCCGCAGCCGAGTGGGGTCGGCGAGCATCCGGAACGCGACGACGGCGGTGTCCACGCGGTCGGCGTCGGGCATCCCGACCGCCTGCTGCGTTGCGCCGTCGTACGTTGCGCTGTCGTACGTTGCGCTGTCGTGTGCGTACATGAGCACGTATAGTGGCGTAGGTGAGCACCTCGACGCAAACCGCACACGGCCACGGGCACGCGCCGTCCGGCCCGGCCCGGCGGGCCTGGCGCGGACTGCGCCACCTGCTCGTCCCGCACAGCCACGACGCCGCCGACCGCGTCGACGACGCCATGGCGGCCTCCCGCGCCGGCATGCGGGCACTGTGGATCTCCCTCGCCGTGCTCGGCGTGACGGCCGCGGTCCAGGCCGTCGTCGTCGTGGTGTCCGGGTCGGTGGCGCTGCTGTCGGACACCCTGCACAACGTCGCGGACGCGCTCACCGCCATCCCCGTGGGCATCGCGTTCATGCTCGGCCGCCGCCCCGCCACCCGGCGGTTCACCTACGGGTTCGGCCGCGCGGAGGACGTCGCCGGCATCATCGTGGTGCTGGTGATCCTCGCCACGGCGGTGCTCGCGGCGGTGGAGTCGCTGCGGCGCCTGGCCGAGCCGGCCGACGTCGCCTACCTGGGGGCGGTCGCGGCGGCCGGCCTGGTCGGCGCGATCGGCAACGAGTTCGCCGCGCAGGTGCGCATCCGCACCGGCCGGCGCATCGGCTCCGCCGCGCTGGTCGCCGACGGGCTGCACGCCCGCACCGACGCGCTCACCTCGCTCGCGGTGCTGGCCTCGGCCGGCGGGGCGGCGCTGGGCTGGCGCTGGGCCGATCCCGCGGTCGGGCTCGCCATCGCCGCCGCGATCCTCGTCGTCAGCTGGGGGGCGGGCCGCCAGGTCCTGGCCCGGCTGATGGACGCCGTCGATCCCGCGCTGGTCACCCGGGCCACCGGCGCGCTGGAGCAGGTGGCCGGCGTCCACCGGGTCGACCGGGTGCGGCTGCGCTGGGTGGGGCACGCGCTGCACGCGGAGGTCGAGCTGGCCGTCGACGCGGCGGCCACCGTCGAGCAGGCCCACCGCACCGCCCACGACGCCGAGCGGGAGCTGGTGCACGCGGTGCCCCGGCTCGCGGCGGCGACCGTACACACCCATCCCGCGTAACCTCCCCTGGATGACCGCACGGGTCCTGCTGCTGCGCCACGGCGAGACGGAGTGGTCGCGCACCGGCCGCCACACCGGGCGCACCGACGTCCCGCTCACCGCGCACGGCCGCGACCTCGCGCGCGCCGCCCGCGGGGTCGGGGAGCGGCTGCTCGACGGCCACGTCCCGGCCCTCGTGCTGACCAGCCCGCGGCAACGGGCCGTCGACACCGCCGCGCTCGCCGGGCTCACACCCGACCGGGTCGATGCCCGGCTCGCCGAGTGGGACTACGGCGGGTACGAGGGCATCACCACCGCCACGATCCGCGAGACCGTGCCGGGCTGGACGGTCTGGACCCACCCGTGCCCCGCCGGTGAGTCCGCGGCTCAGGTGCAGGCCCGCGCCGACGCCGTGCTGGCCGATGCCCGGGCGGCCCTGCCCCGTGGCGACGTCGTCCTCGTCGGGCACGGGCACTTCAGCCGGGTGCTCGTCGCGCGGTGGATCGGGCTGGCGGCGACCGAGGGCGTCCGGTTCGCGATGGACGCACCGGCCTGGACGGTGCTGGGCGACGAGCGCGGGGTGCCGCAGCTCGCGCACCTCAACGTGGGTGCGGAGGGATGATCCGCGAGGTCCGGGCCGCCGACGTCGACGCGGTGGTCGTGCTCGTGCACGAACTGGCCGCCTACGAGCGCGAGCCCGGGTCCTGCCACCTCACCGCCACGCAGCTGCACTCCGCGCTGTTCGCCCCGGCCCCGGCACTGCACGGGCACGTCGCCGAGGTGGGCGGCGAGATCGTGGGATGCGCCCTGTGGTTCCTCAACTTCTCCACCTGGCGCGGCACGCACGGGATCCATCTGGAAGATCTCTACGTCCGCCCGGCGCACCGCGGCACCGGGCTGGGTCGCGGATTGCTCGCCCGCCTGGCGCAGGTGTGCGGGGAGCGGCGGTACGGACGGCTTGAGTGGTCGGTGCTGGACTGGAACACCCCGTCGATCGACTTCTACCGCGCGCTCGGCGCCGTGCCGATGGACGGCTGGACGACCTTCCGGCTCGACGGTGCGGCGCTCGCCGCCCTCGGCACGGTCAGCCCGACTCGGCCCACTCCCGGGCCGCCGCGCTGATCAGCAGCAGGAAGCAGCCACCGACGAGCAGCCCGGTGACGACCCCGGCCACGAGCTGGCGTGACGGGCCGATCAGCGAGTACGCCACCGGGAGCAGGAGCAGCTGGGTGACGATCGCCGGGGTGCGCGCCCACCGGCCGCCGACGACCAGCCCGCGAGCCACCGCCAGCAGCGCCGCGCCCACGACCGCGAACAGGCCTGCCTGCCCCAGCACGAGGCCGAGGGTGGTGTCGGTGCTCGCGCCGCGCACGATCAGCGCGGCGGTGAATGCCAGCGCCGCCAGCGCCTCCAGCCCGACCACCCATCCGGCCGAGCGGACCTGCCACGGGACCCCCGCCGTGGAGCCGCCCGCCGTACCGCCGCCGTCGGACGGACCCTCGTGCTCGCCGCTCACGGCGCCAGAATAGAGTCGCGCCCGACGTCGCCGGCCGCGGTGCCCGCCGTCGTGCCGAACACGCAGCTCGTCGCATGCTGCCCGGCCCGAGCCACCCATCACGGTGACAACCCGCTCCACTTACCGCCGCTTTCGGACCGTCGAGCCGTTCGGGACTCGCACCACGCCACACGGTGACCCATGGTGGTCGAGGACAAGCGAGCGGTCGCGGGGAAGTCTCCCGCATGGTCCGGCGGATCCGGGGTACCCCCCGGATTCCGGTGGGCACGGTCGAGGTTCGTCCGGCGCGGCGAGGGACCGGGAACTCCGGTGCCACGTAATACGTTGCGACGGACGAGCGCCACGGTCACCCTGGTGAAGCCTTCGACATCACAGATCGATCGCGCTCGTGAAAACCTTCACAAGCGCGGGTACAGTGGAAGAGACCGATCGGCGCGACCCCGATCGCGCACGCACGAGGAGCAGAGCAACCATGGACTGGCGTCACCGCGCAATCTGCCGCGACGAGGATCCCGAGCTGTTCTTCCCGGTGGGGACGAGCGGCCCGGCGCTCCTGCAGATCGCCGAGGCGAAGACGGTGTGCCGCCGCTGCCCCGTGGTCACCGAGTGCCTCACCTGGGCACTCGAGAGCGGCCAGGACGCGGGCGTGTGGGGCGGCATGAGCGAGGACGAGCGGCGCGCGCTGAAGCGGCGCAACGCCCGTGCCCGCGCGCATTCCGCCTGACCGGCGACACACCCAGCTCGGGCGAGAGCCCGACGCCTCCCCCATGCGGGCCCGATACCGGACGACCCTCCGGATCGGGCCCGCAGTCGTTTCCGGACCCGGCCCGCGCCCGCTCGTCCCGGCCGTCAGCCGGCCTGCAGCGGCAACCGCAGCGCCGCCGCGGTGCCGCCGCCGGGCAACGCCTGGATCGTGAGGCTCGAGTCGAGCTCGGAGCTGCACAGCGTCTGCACGATCTGCAGCCCGAGCCCTTCTGCGCCCTCCAGGCAGAAGCCCGGTGGCAGGCCGCGCCCGTCGTCGGTCACCGTGACGTCGATCCCGTCGCCGGACCGCACCGCGGACACCACCACCTCCCCTGCGCGGCCGGGCTCGAACGCGTGCGCGAGCGCGTTGTGCACCAGCTCGGTGAGCACCAGCACGAGTGGCGTGGCGTACTGGGCGGGCAGCGTGCCGAAGCTGCCGTCGCGGCGCACCTTGGCGCGCGACTCGGCCGTCGCGCCGTCCCCGATGGCGGGCAGTACCCGGTCCACCAGCTCGTCGACGTCGACGCGGTCGGCCAGCGACACCGACAGGCTCTCGTGCACCAGCGCGATCGAGTTCACCCGCCGCACGCTCTCCGCGAGCACCCGGCGGGCCTCCGGGATCGCGGTGCGGCGTGCCTGCAGCCGGAGCAGCGCCGCGACGGTCTGCAGGCTGTTCTTCACCCGGTGGTGGATCTCCCGGATCGTGGCGTCCTTGCTGAGCAGGGCCTGGTCACGGCGGCGCAGATCCGTGACGTCCCGCACCAGCACCAGCGCACCCGCCGCGTCGCCGCGGGGCCGCATCGGCAGCGCCCGCGCGAGCATCACCGCGCCCCGGGCCCGGATCTCCACCCGCGGCGAGGTGCGTCCCGCGAGCGTCGAGTTGATCAATGCGCCCACCTCGGCGGCGTCGAACTGGTCGGCGAGCAGCGCCCGGGTGGCCGACTCCAGCGACTGGCCGACGAGATCGCTCGCGTGCCCCATGCGGTGGAAGGCCGAGGACGCGTTGGGGCTGGCGTAGGAGACCAGCCCGCCCGCGTCGACCCGGATGAGCCCGTCGCCGGCGCGCGGGCTCGTGTCGACGACCGGGGCCTGCGACGGCGGCGGGAACGTGCCGTCGGCGATCATCTGGCAGAGGTCGGCGGCGCTGCCCAGGTAGGCGATCTCCAGCGGGCTGGGCATCCGCGGCATCCCGAGGTTGGTGTCGCGCGACAGCACGGCGACCACCGTCGAGCCGTGCCGCACCGGGACGGTCTCGCGGCGCACCGGCACCCCGGCGTGCCAGCGTGGCTCCTCGATCCGCTGGATCCGGGCCTCGACGGCCGCGCGGCGCAGCTGCGGATGGTCCTCGGTGCCGACCTGCACGCCCACGCAGTCCTCGGGGTGGGCCGTGGGTGCGGTGGTGGGTCGGACCTGCGCGACGCACAGGAACTCGTCGGGCCGGCCCGACGATCGG
>JBQTJE010000124.1:0-9973 GCA_052387455.1 Pseudonocardia sp. | reverse complement strand
TTTTGTTTCGGGTCGTGGCGGCGCGCCCCCCGGTGGAGGGGCGCGGCCCGTTGCTGGGTATCGCGGCCGGGCTGGTCGCCGCGGGACCCGCCGCGAAGGCCTTCGTCTGCTCGGTGGTCATGCCGTTCCTGCACCCCGCCTTCGTCGCCGCGGTGCTGCGCGCCGCCGCGGGCGTGGACGTCGCGCTGCCCGTCGCCCGCGGCTACAACCAGCCGCTCGCCGCCGCGTACCGCACCGACCTCGCCCCGCGGATCGAGGCGCTGCTCGCGGCGGGCCGATTGCGCCCGGCGATGCTGTTCGACGAGGTCGCGGTGCGCAGGCTCGACGACGCCGCGCTGCTCGCCGATCCCGTGCTCGCGACGGCGGACCCCGAACTCGACTCGGTGCTCAACGTCAACTCCCCCGACGACTACCGCGCGGCCCGCGACCGCCCGCCCCCGGCCGTGACGGTGCGCCGCTTCGGCGCGCTGGCTACGGGCGGGAACCACGTCCCCGCGCTCGTCGCGGCCGCCACCCTGGGCGCGGCCGCCGCCGCGGTCGGCCTGGCGCTGGACCGCCACGTCGTCGCCGCGCTCAACGGCGACCAGATCAGCCGCGACCCGGCGCTGCCGCTCGTGGCGGGCGACGAGGTCGCGTTCCTTTCGGCGGACGCCGGCGGCTGAACGGCCGTCGCAAACTGAGACAGGGGCGGTGACGCCGGTCACCCAGACTGGCGCCGCCACGGCAGCAATGGCGCGCGGCCGTCGACGCGCGTCCATATTCGAGGGAGCGGGACCCATGCCCGACGCGTCATCGAGCGAGACCGTCTTCCGGCTGATGTACCGCAGCCACAACCGCATCCCGGCCGGGGACCGCAAGGTGGAGCACGGCGAGATCTTCAGCACGGCGCGCGGGTTCAACAAGCGCAGCGGCATCTCCGGGGCGCTGCTGCTGCACGAGGACACCTTCGTCCAGGTTCTGGAGGGCGACGAGTCGGCCGTGCGGGACCTCTACGCGCACATCGAGAAGGACTGGCGCCACGACAACGTCACGCTGCTGGAGACCGGCGTCGTGCCCGAGCGGGTGTTCAGCCGGTGGGCGATGGCCCGCGTCGCCGCCGACGGCGAGCCCGACATCGCGCTGCTCTCGCACGCCGACGGCATCCACCGCGGCCACCCCCGGAGCACGACCACCGCGCAGGAGGACGTCCTGGACGTCATGCGCGAGGCCGCGCGCGGCTGAGCAACCCCGCGCACGGCCGTCGGGTCACACCCCGAGCAGCGACCGCCCGCCGAACCACAGGCACAGCCCCGCGACGAACACGAACAACCCCTGCCAGGCGATCCGCGGGATCCAGGTCCGGCGGGCCAGCCAGTACGGGTCGCTGCCGTCGCCGCGGCTGAGCGTGAGCGTGTCGCGGGCGCCGCCGATGAGCAGCAGCCAGACCATCGCCAGCGCCACCCCCACCCGCAGCTCGGGCCCGCCGGTCCAGGCCACGTAACCGGCCCCGGCCGCACCGAGCACACACACGGCCGTGGCAAGCCCGTTGCGGGCGTACCAGGCGGCGACCGCCAGCAGAAAGGTCGCCGCCCACACCACCGACCAGGCCTGGCCGCGCACCAGCAGTGCCGCACCGCCCAGCCCCAGCAGCGGCGGCGTCAGGTACCCGGCGACGGTGGTGAGCAGGTCCCCCGCGCCCCAGCTCCCGTCCTTGATCTTGGTGGCGCCGTCGGCGTTGTCGGCGACGGTGAACCCGCCGTGGTTGCGGCCGGTGAGCACGGCGAGGGTCATGTGCCCGCCCTCGTGGGCCACCGTCACGAGCAGACCCGCCCAGCTGCTCGCCAGCAGCACGAACGCGAGCACCCCCGCGCCGGTGAGCCAGACGACCGGGTCCCCGGCGGTGAAGGGCGCGTTCACCCGGGCGAGTGTCGCAGAGCCCCGCCCGGGACGGCAGCGCTTTCCGGGCGCGCCTACCGTGGGCGCCATGACGGCGGGCGGGTTCTCGGGAAAGGCCCTGGTGATCGACGTCGCCGGCGCCGCGGCCACGGCCACCCCGTTGCCGCTTCCCGACCGGGTGCTGCGCGCCTACCTGGGCGGGGTGGGACTGGGCACGTGGCTGATGCACCGGCTCGGCCCGCCACGCGTCGACCCCCTCGCGGCGGCGGCCCCGCTCGCGTTCGTGTTCTCCCCGCTGGTCGGCACCCCGCTGACGACGAGCGCGAAGTTCGCGGTGGTGGCGAAGTCGCCGCTCACCGGGCTGCTCACCGACGCGCTGGCGTCGTCGCAGTTCGCCATCGCGGGCAAGCTCACCGGCAACGACGCGATCGTGGTGCGCGGGCGGGCGGCAGAGCTGTCCGTGCTGCTGGTCGACGCCGACGGTGCCCGCCTGGAGCCCGCGCCCGAACTGGCCGGACTCGCCGCGGCGGCTGCCGAGGAGGCGCTGCGGGAGCGGTTCGGCCGGGGCTGGCGGACGGCGGCGATCGGTCCGGCCGGGGAGCGCGGGGTGCGGTTCGCCACGATCAGCCACGACGGCCGCCACGCCGGGCGCGGCGGGCTCGGCGCGGTGCTGGGGGCGAAGAACCTCAAGGCGGTGCTGGTGCGCTCCGGGACCCGGGTGACCGTCGCGGACCCGGCCGCGGTCCTCGCCGCGGCGAAGGACCTGCGGGAACGCAGCTTCGGACCGGCGACGAAGAAGTACCGCGAGCTCGGGACGCTCGCCAACCTGCTGGCGTTCAACGCGGTCTCGACGCTGCCGACGCGCAACTTCACCGCCGCCACCTTCGAGGGCGCGCCGCGGCTGGCCGCCGAGGAGCTGCACGAACTGCGCGGCGTGGCCCGCAACTCCTGCGCGTCGTGCTCGATCGGCTGCGAGCACATCTACTCCCGCAAGGGGGGCGGGAGCCAGCGCATGGAGTACGAGAACGTGTTCGCGCTCGGGCCGCTGTGCGGGGTGTCCGACCCCGACGACGTGTTCGCCGCGTCCGCCCGCTGCGACGAGCTGGGCATCGACACGATCTCGGCGGGCGGGACGATCGCGTGGGCGATGGAGTGCGCCGAGCGCGGCCTGCTGCACGAGATCGACGACGGGGTGCCGTGGCTGCGGTTCGGCGACGGCGCCGCGCTGCTGCGGGCGCTGGACCTGCTCGGGGCGCGCGCGCCGGGGCTCGGCGAGCTGCTGGCGTCCGGGTCGCGCGCCGCGGCCGCCCGGGTGGGGCAGGGGTCGGCGGCGTTCGCGCCGCACGTCAAGGGGATGGAGCTGCCCGGCTACGAGCCGCGGTCGCTGCAGGCGATGGCGCTGGGCCTGGCCGTCAACGCTCGGGGGGCGGACCACAACCGCTCCGGGGCCTACGAGGCCGACCTGTCCGGTGACCTCGACCGGCTCAGCGGCGGCCCGGCGCACGTCAGCGCCGCGATCGGCACCGAGGACCGGGCCGCCGTGATGGACTCGATGATCCTCTGCAAGTTCCTGCGCGGGGTGTTCGACGACCCCTTCACCGAGTGGGCGGCGCTGCTCGCGGCCGTCACCGGCTGGGACGTCACCGCGGCCGAACTGCACGCCACCGCGCGGCGGATCGTGCTCGCCAAGCGCGCGTTCAACCTGCGCGAGGGCGCCACCGCGGCCGACGACACGCTCCCGCCGCGACTGCTCGACACGCCGCTGGAGCTGGCATCGGGCCGCACCGCGACGCTCACCGCCGAGCGGCTCGCCACGATGGTCGCCGGCTACTACGACGAGCGGGGCCTCGACGCCGCCGGCCGGCCCGCGGCCGCCGACCTGCCCGGGCTGCTGCTCGACGCCTGACGGTCCGCTCCCGCCGGGCGGTGTGCGAAGCTGCCGCGCGTGCCGCCGGTGGAGACCGCCACCTTCGACGGCGAGCCGCGCACCCGCGCGGCGGTGGCCGTGGCGCTGCGCCGCCTCGCCGTCACCGACGCGACGACCGGGACGCTCGCGGCGTGGCGCAGCCGGTTCGGCCCGGCCGACGACCTGGCCGACCCCGACGACTGATCATCACACCTGGACGACAAGTCCGACCGCGACCAGCACGTCGACGACCCCGCACCACTCCGCGTAGGACCGGGACACGACGGTGTCCGCCCGCAGATGGGCGAAGTCCCAGATGCCGTGGGCGAGCCAGCCGGCACCAGCCACGTCGCGTGGCGGCGACCGAGCACGGCCATGACGAGGTAGAGCAGCTGCAGCAGCGGGACCGCCTCCCGAGACCCGCCGTGGAGCCACCCCAGGTCACGGTGGACAGGGCGATCGCGAGCCACGTGGGCCAGCGCCGGCGGTCCACCCGAGAGCGACGCGCAGTGCCGAGCCCTGCTGCTGCATCCGGGCCACGGGCTCAGTGCCCCACGTATTCCTCGCGGCGGCGCAGCATCGCCAGCGCCATCGCCGGCAGCATCAGCACGTGCCCGACGATCATCACGGCGCCGCCGGAGAGCAACCCGGCCGAGTAGAACGGGAAGAGCACGACGAACGCGGCGAACATCGCCAGCCCCATCTCGGTGATCGCCGCCCATCCGTGCCGGCGCCAGGTCATCCACGCGGCCATGCCGGCGGTCATGTACGCGGCCATGAGCAGCGCGTGCACCTCGACGCCCGCCCCGGGGCCGAGCAGCATCGACAGCGGACCGAGCACGACCATGCCGACGACCATCGCGGCGAGCATCTCCAGGTAGTGCCGGACGAACCGGCGGTCGGTGAGCGCGGAGCGCCACGACGGTCGGGCGGTGCGGACGGCGGTCATGAGTCTCCTTCGAGAGTGGGTCAGCCGGCCGCGAAGTGCCGCCGGTAGCGGTCCGGTGCGACGCCGAGCCGGCGCAGGAACGCCCGGCGCATCGTCTCGGCGGAGCCGAAGCCGCAGCGCGCGGCCGCGACCGTCACCAGCACCGGCTCGGACTCGATCAGCCGGCGGGCGGCGTCGACGCGTACCTCCTCGACGTACTCGGCCGGCGTCGTGCGCAGCACCCGGGTGAACTCGCGGGTGAAGTGCCGCACGCTCATCCCGACCCGCGCGGCCAGCACCGGAACCCGCAGGTCGGCGGCGGGGTTGGCGTGGATGTAGTCCTGCGCGGCGCGCACCGACGGGCGCGCCGCGGGCGGTGCCCAGACCGGCGCCGCGAACTGGTTCTGCCCGCCGGGTCGGCGGACGAACACGACCAGCTCGCGGGCGACCCGCTGGGCCAGGTCGGGTCCGTGGTCGGCCTCGACGAGGGCGAGCGCGAGGTCGATCCCCGCGGTGACGCCGGCGGAGGTCCAGATCCGGCCCTGCCGCAGGTAGATCGGGTCGGCCTGGACGTCGACGGCGGGGTACTCGCGCGCCAGCCGCGCGGCGGCCCTCCAGTGCGTGGTGGCCGACAGCCCGTCGAGCAGGCCAGCGGCGGCGAGCGGGAACGCCCCGGTGCACACCGACGCCACCCGCTCGGCACGGGGCGCCGCGCGGCGCAGCCAGGCGACGAACGCCGGGTCGGTGCGGGCGATCCGCCGCACGCCCAGCCCGCCGGGCATGAGCAGGGTGCCGATCGGCCCGGTGTCGGGCAGGACGTCGGTGGCGTGCAGGGCGAGGCCACTGTCCCCGGCGACCGGGCCGGGGGCTTCGGCGGCCAGCCGGATCCGGTAGCCGCCCGGGCCGTCCAGCGCGGCGGTGGCCAGGGCCAGCACCTCGTGCGGCCCGACGACGTCGAGCGGCTGGTGACCGGGGACCAGGGGGATCAGGACGTCGTGCACCCGTCAACCGTCGCCCGCGACCGCAGTGGCGTCAATGACCCGTAGCCCACGAATTCGGCCACCCGCCTTGACCTCGACCTCGCTTCAACTCCTAGCGTCCGCGATGAGAAACGCCCGCGGAAAGTGTCGTACCCGTGCGCGACACTCGCGGACGACGGGGAGGAACCGGCCATGAGCATGGAGATGACGGCGTGGGTGTCGCTCTACCACGCGATGAACGCCCAGGAGCAGCGCAAGCCGTTCTCCCGGGAGACGCTGCGGCGCATCGCTGGGTTCGCGCGGCCGCACTCGCGCCGGCTCGGGGCGTTCGTGGCGCTGAGTGTGGTCGGCGCGGTGCTGGCCGTGGCCACCCCGGTGCTGGCCGGGCGGGTGGTCAACGCGATCGTCGCGCGCGCGCCCGTCGACGTCGTGGTGGGCCTGGCGGGGCTGATCGCCGCGCTCGCCGTGGCCGAGGCGGGGCTGGGGATCGTCACGCGCTACTACTCGTCGAGCATCGGGGAGAATCTGATCCTGGACCTGCGGGCCACCGTGTTCGACCACGTGCAGCGGATGCCGGTCGCGTTCTTCACCCGCACCCGCACCGGCGCGCTGGTCAGCCGGCTCAACAACGACGTGATCGGCGCACAGCGGGCGTTCTCCGACACGCTCTCGGGTGTCGTCGGCAACGTCGTCATGCTGCTGCTCACGCTCGCGGTGATGCTGAGCCTGTCGTGGGTGGTCACGCTGCTGGCGCTGGTGCTGCTGCCGGTGTTCGTGATCCCCGCCCGCCGGATGGGGCGCCGGCTCGCGACGATGGAGCGCGAGGCGGCCGACCACAACGCCGCCATGGGCACCCAGATGACCGAGCGGTTCTCCGCTCCCGGCGCCACGCTGGTGAAGCTGTTCGGGCGGCCGGCGGACGAGACGGCCGAGTTCGTGGCCCGGGCCGCGCGGGTGCGCGACATCGGGGTGCGCACGGCGATGGTGCAATGGGTGTTCATCACCGCGCTCACGTTCGTCTCCGCGCTCGCGCTGGCGCTGGTGTACGGGCTGGGGGGCTACTTCGCGCTGATCGGGGCGATGGACGCGGGCGAGGTCGTCGCGCTGTCGCTGCTGATCGCGCGGCTGTACGCCCCGCTCACGGCCCTGGCGGGCGCCCGGTTGGAGATCATGACGGCGCTGGTCAGCTTCGACCGGGTCTTCGAGATCCTCGACCTGCCGCCGCTGATCGCGGAGCCGGCGCACCCGCGGCCGGTGCCGGACGGGCCGCTGTCGGTGGAGCTCACCGGGGTGCGGTTCGGCTACCCGTCGGCGGAGAAGGTCTCGCTCGCCTCGCTGGAGGAGGTGGCGGCGCTCGACACCCGGGGCGGGGTCGAGGTGCTGCACGACGTGTCGTTCCGGGCGGAGCCGGGGCAGCTGGTGGCGCTGGTGGGGTCGTCGGGAGCAGGCAAGTCGACGATCGCGCAGCTGCTCCCGCGGCTCTACGACGTCGACGCCGGGTCGGTGCGCCTGGGCGGGGTGGACGTGCGGGAGCTGTCGTTCGACACGATCCGGGCCACGCTCGGGCTGGTCACCCAGGACGGGCACCTGTTCCACGAGTCGATCCGGTCCAACCTGCTGCTCGCCCGGCCCGAGGCCGACGAGGACGAGCTGTGGGACGTGCTGCGCCGCGCCCGCTTGGCCGATCTGGTGGCGTCGCTGCCCGACGGGCTGGAGACCGTCGTCGGCGAGCGGGGCTACCGGCTCTCCGGTGGAGAGCGCCAGCGGCTCACGATCGCGCGGCTGTTGCTGGCCCGGCCCCGGGTGGTGGTGCTCGACGAGGCCACCGCGCACCTCGACTCCACCTCCGAGGCCGCCGTGCAGGAGGCGCTGGCCGAGGCCCTGGCCGGGCGCACCGCCGTGGTGATCGCGCACCGGCTGTCCACCATCCGCGCCGCCGACCAGATCCTCGTCGTCGAGGACGGCCGGATCGTCGAGCGCGGCCGGCACGCCGAGCTGCTCGCGGCGGGCGGGCGGTACGCCGAGCTGCACCGCACGCAGTTCGCACAGGGCGGCGACGCGCGGGCGGTCGCGGAGACCACATCGGACGCGGTGGCCGACGGGGTGGCCGTGGTGGACAGCGTGGCGGTGGCGGACGGGGTGGCGGTGGCGGGCGGCTGAGCGGGGCGGCCCCCGGCACTCGCCGGGCGGTTCCCCGCGGGGTCCGGCATCGTTGAACGGGTCAGGACGGGACACGACCCGGGACGGCCATGACCAGCACGACGCGAGTACCCGACACGCAGGCCGTGCGCGGCGCGACCGAGCAGCTGCGCTGGTTCACCACGCTCTGGGTGATGGCGCTGGTGTTCCACTACTCCGACAGCCACCCCCTCGCCATGCTGCCGGTGCTCGGCGCGGGCGTGGCGGCGCTGCTGTTCCCGGCATCCGCGGCCGCGCTCGCGGTGTTCCTGGGCGCGGCCGCCGTCGTCGCGGTGCTGCACCTGCCCGCCGCGTCCAACCACCTCGTCCTGAGCCTGCTCGTCGGGCTCGCCCTCGCCGGCGCCGCACTGCACGCGCGCACCGGTGCCGGCTCGTTCACCGCCCGGTGGCTGGACGGAGCACGCACCCCGGCCGGCCTGGTGCTGCTCGTCGTGTACGCGTTCACGGTCTTCCACAAGCTCAACACCGCGTTCCTCGACCCGGCGACGTCGTGCGCGGGCTCGCTGCTGGCCCAGCTCGCCGCGCTCAACGGCGTGACGTTCGACCCGTCGCCCGCCGTGGTGGGCTTCGCCGCGGTCGCCACCGTGGTCGTGGAGGCGGCGATCCTCGTCCTGCTGGCCGTGCCGCGGTGGCGTCGCTGGGGCATCGCGGTCGGGGTCGGTTTCCACGCGGTGCTCGCGCCGGCGTCGTTCTTCGACTTCGCGACGGTCGTCTTCGCGCTCTACGTGCTGCTCGCGCCACGTTCGGTGTTCGTCGAGCTCGCGCCCCGGTGGGCGGTGGCGCGCCGGGTGGCGCTCACCGCGTTCGGCGCGCACGTCGTGCTGGCCGTGGGCGGGAGCGTCGCCGGCACCACCGGCACGCCGTGGCACACGCTCCTGGTCGTCACCTGGTTCGTGGCGGTAGGCGCGCTGATGGTCCCCTTCGTGCGGGCGTGCCTGCGTTCCCCGGCGCAGGCGTGGCCGCGGTGGCGGTGGCGCCCGGTGGTGCTGCTGCTCGTCCCGCTCCTCGCCCTGGCCAACGGCGCCGCCCCCTACCTGGGGTTCAAGACCGTGGCGAGCTACTCGATGTTCTCCAACCTGCACACCGAGAACGGCGCGACCAACCACCTGCTCCCCGGCGTCGGGTCCCTCGAGCTGGCAGGTCACCAGCGCGACCTGGTCACGGTCACCGAGGTGCGCCCGCCCGAGCGCGCCGAGCTGACGCCGCTGACGACCGTCCTCGGCGGCGCGTCCTACCTGCGCCGGGCCGCCCGCTGGACCACCGAACCCGCGCCCGTCGTCGTGCCGTGGCTGGAGCTGCGCCGCACGGTGCTGCTGTGGCGCGACGCCGGCATCCGCGACGTCGGCGTGGTCTACCTCCGCGACGGGGTGCGCCGCGACGTCGCCGACGCCACGGCCGACCCCGAGCTGGCCGCGGCGATGCCGTGGTGGCAGCGCCATCTCGTGGCATTCCGGGCGGTCGACTCCGGCGCCGGCCCGGACCGCTGCCGCTGGTGAGCGCCACCCGTGGTGATGGAGCGCTCGACGATCACCACGTTGCCACCGGCGGGGCGGGCTCCTAGCCTGGCGGCGTGGTCGGCCGTGCGCGCGAGGTGCCGCTCGTCGGGCGCGACCGCGAACTGGACCGGCTGCACGCGGCGCTGCACACGACCCGGCGACCCGATCCGCCCGCCCGGCGACCGCCCCGCGCGGCGCCGGGGGCCGGCGCGGCGAGCCCGGTCGCGGTCGTCTCCGGCCCGGCCGGCATCGGCAAGTCCGGGCTGCTCGCCGCGCTGGGCCGGGCGGCGGTGACCGGCGGCAGCATGCTCCTCACCGGCGCAGCCACGCAGTTCGAGGCCACCGCCGCGCTCGCGGCCGTCACCGCGGCACTGGCGCCGCTGGCCGGCACCCTCACCGCGGCCGACCGGGCTGCGCTGGGGCCCGAGCGACTCGCCGAGCTCGGCGGGGCGTTTCGTGGCACCGATCCCGGGGGTGCCGATCCCGGGGGTGCCGAACCCGGGCGTGCCGCTCGCGCGCTGGGTGACGAGCGCTACCGGACGGCGCGCGCGGTCGCCGCGCTGCTCGCCCGCGCCGCCGCGCGGTCGCC
>JBQTJE010000123.1:0-12220 GCA_052387455.1 Pseudonocardia sp. | reverse complement strand
GGGGGGGGGGCGGGGGGGGGGGGGGGGGGGGGCGGGCGGGGGGGCGGGGGGGGGCGCGGCGGGGGCGGGGGGCGGGGGCCCCCACGCGGGGGGCGCCGGGGATCGCGCCGGGCAACGGGGGGTTGGCCGGGTCGACGGTGGTGGGGGCGGTGTCGAGGACCTCGGCGAGCAGCGGGGGCAGGTCGGGGTCGGGGGTGTCCCCGGCGGTGGGTTCGACAAGGGTGGCGCCGGGGGCCAGGCCGGGCACGGGGGGGTCGGCGGTGCCATCGGGGGTGTCGGGGAGGTTGGCGAGCAGCAGAGGGACGTCGGCGGGGTCGGTGCCGGTGGGGGGCGTGAGGAGGTTGGTGAGGAGCTCGTCGGCGCCGCTGCCGGGGGTCCCGACGGTAGGGGCGGAAGCGGCTGGGTCGGCGGCGGCGAGGGAGAGCACGGGGTCGCCCTCGTCGGTGCTGGTGGCGGGGTGGAGGGCTTCGCCGGTGCCCGGGATGAGGCCGGCGGCGGTGGCGGTGGTGTTGGTGGTGTTGGGGGGTGTGTTGCTGGTGTCGGTGTCGGGGGGCGGCTTCTCGGGATCGGTGCCGGCGGGCGGGGGCGGGTCGGTGTGGTGGGAGGCCGGGTGCACGACCGGGCCGCCGCTGCCGGCGCCCTCGGCGCCGGGGGGCGGATGCTGCTCGGTGGGCGCGGCGGGAGGGGGCACCTCGGTGGGCGCTGGTGTCGGGGCGTGGGTGGTGGGTTTGTTCGGTGCGGGTTCGACGTTCCCCTCGCCGGTCGGGTCGGGTGCGCCCTCGGTGCCGGCCTTGTTGGTCTTGTCGTCGCCGACGTTGGCCGGGACCTTCTTCTTGGCCTTGGCGTCGCCGGCGTTGCCCGGTGCCTCGTTGCTGCCCGCGGTCTTGTTGTTGCCCGGGGCCTCCTGCTTGGCCTGCTTGGTCTGCTTGTTGGTCGGCGCCTTGGGTTGGGCGGGGGTCTGCTGTGTGGCTTGGGTGGGGGGGTCGGCGAGTACGGGGTAGGCGGTGTGTTCGTCGAACGCGACGTGTTGGCGCAGGGTGGCGGTGCCGTCGGCGTGGTCGATCACGTCGAAGCGGGTGGGGAGGTCGGCGCCGTGGGCGTCGCGGGCCCAGGGGGTACCGATCTGCTGGATCGGCCGGCCGGCGGTGTCGAGGATGTCGACCCCACCGGTGTGGGGGTTCGCGACCGCGCGGGCGCCGGCGGGCATGTCGAGGCGGTAGTCGTAGCTACCGGGGGCCTGCTGGTTGTCGATCTCGATGAGGTAGCGGCCCTGCGCGGGGTCGGGGGTGTTGCGCGAATGCGGGGAGAACGTCTGCGGGGTCAGGGTGAGGGTGCGCCCGTCGTGGGTGGGCACCGACATCGCGGAACCGTCGGGGGTCATCCATCCCCGCCCGCCACCATCACCCTCGACCGGGCCGCCGTTGCTGGTCTGCGGTGCCGCGGTACCGGAGCCTGGGAACTGCTCGGTGCGCCTGGCGAAGCCAGGTGGGGAGGGGTCACCGTCGTCGTCGGGGCTGCTGTGGGGCGGGTGGTCGCCGTGTGCGGTGTTGCGCCATCCCATCAGCTCCCGGTGCGCGGCCGCCGCGGGGGCGCCGTCGCCGAGCCCGGTGCGGGCCAGCACCGCCGACACCAGCTGGTGGACCTGCCCGCCCAGCTCACCGGTCTCACGCCCACCACCGCCGCCGAACCCACCCGCACCGCCGCCGCCGCCGGCTCCGCCCGCGGCGAGGGTGAGCACACCCGGGCCGGCCCCGGAGGCCGGGCGGGCCGGGGGCAGACCCTCGTTGTTGCTGCTGTGCCGGTTCGCGAACGAGACGTTCGTGTCGCCGTCGGAGCGTGCGACACCGTGGTTGCCGGGACCGTCCTGCGCGATGCGCCCACCCACCGCCTGGGCGCGGTCATCGTCGTTCCACCCGGCCGGGCGGTCGCGTTCCCCACCCGTGCCGGTGGGGTCGTCGAGAGCCTGCATGGTGCCTGCGCCACCGGCCGCGTCCAGGAGCCGGCTGATCAACCCGGAGACCGCGGCGAACAACTCCCCGAGCAACCCGCCCCCGCCCACCGGGGTGGCCCCATCACCGAAACCAGCAGCCCGACCACCCTCGATCGGGCCACCACCGGGGTGGCCCCACCACCGGTCACGGTCCTGCTGCTCCTGCCCCGACCATCCGCGGTCCTCAAGCCCCGCCCAGACCGACCCGCCACCGCCACCGCGCGACCACCCGCCACCGCCGCCGGTGGCACCGGTCAGGTCCGGACCACCACAATCGGTCGAGCACCACGGCCCGTCCGGC
Organism: Pseudonocardia sp.; assembly: GCA_052387455.1. Classification (GTDB taxonomy): domain Bacteria; phylum Actinomycetota; class Actinomycetes; order Mycobacteriales; family Pseudonocardiaceae; genus Pseudonocardia. The sequence continues at coordinate 9,929 of JBQTJE010000123.1, read as the reverse complement.
CCCGCCGCCATCGCGGTCGGGGCCGACACCGCCACCGGCAGCACCGGGACCGACAGCACCGGAGCCGGCGTCACCGGGCTCACCGAGTAACCGGCCCACACCACCGCGGCCACCGCGGCGAGCACCAGCACCGTCACCGGGCACGCAGCCACCAGCCCACGCACGGCGCGTACGCACCGCCCGCCGACCACGACCACGAACCTCTGCACGAACCAGGCTCCCGACAACCACCGCCCCCACCAGCGCATTCACGCCGCCACGGGGGCACACCACAGGGATCAGTCGAAGAACAGGGGTCGACGGCGGGCACACACACGCAACACACCAACCCCACCCGGCCAGGCCACGCAAACCCCGCACACCCTGGAAGATCCGGCACCACACGCGGCACGCAGACTCCGCACACCACGCTGCAGCGACCGTACGGTCACTGATCGCCGGCGCGCAACCCCGACCGCTGCCCTGCGCCGCCGGCCACCATCCCGGCCGAGCCAGCCGCCGACCGACGTCTGGGTCAGAACATCGGGAGGATGCTGAACACCAGCATCGCCACCAGCAGCACACCGATGCCCACGACCGTGATCCGGTTGAACCGCTCGCGGCTCCTGCGCTTCATCTCACCCTCGTCCCTAGCTAGTCGAACCGCAGCGCCTGGATCGGACGCATCCGAGCGGCCCGGTAGGCCGGGTAACCGCCGGCGAGCACCCCGATGACCACGCTGACCCCGAACGCCACCAGCACCGGCTGCATGGTCAGGATCGGCGCCGGGAAGTCCTCCACCAGCTTCGGCAGGACCTCGATACTGCCCAGCGTGGCGCCGATGCCCAACCCGATCCCCACCGCGCCGCCGATCGCGCTGAGGACGACCGCCTCGGACAGGAACTGGCGCATGACCGCCGAGTTCGTCGCCCCGATCGCCTTGCGGATACCGATCTCCCGGGTCCGCTCGGTGACCGCCACCAGCATGATGTTCGCGACGCCGATCCCGCCGACCAGCAGCGAGATCGCCGCGACGGCGACGATGAACAGCGCCATGAACGTGATGAACTGCCGGCTCTTGTTGAGCAGGTTGGTGTAGGTGAGCACGTTGTAGTCGCGCTGGGTGGCCTCGCGGATGCGGTGGTTCTCGTCGAGGATCTCGATGATCTCCCCGGCGGCCAGGTGCACGGTCGAGGCGTCGGTGGACTTGACGACGATCGAGTCGACCTTCCCGTTGATGTCCCCGACCAGGTACGCGCGGGCGGACTCGAACGGCACGATCACGACGTTGTCGTTCTGGCCGTCGCTCTCCAGCACCCCGATGATCTCGAAGTTGTACTGGTTGACCCGGATCTCCGCGCCCACCGCCCGGTCGGGTTCGGATACCGGACCACCCAGCAGCGCCAGCGCCTCCGGCCCGATCACCGCCACCCGACCTTTGCTGGCCGCCTGGTCCGGGGTGAACCAGGCACCGCCCACGATCTTGCGGTCGAGCAGGTCGATGTAGTTGTGGGTGACGCCGACCATGTTCGAGCGGGCCGAGGTCTGCCCCGCGGTCAACGTCACGGCGTCACCCATGCTCGGCGACACCGATGCGATGTGCGGGGCGCGGCGCGGGTCGGACAGTGCGGCCACGTCCTTGTCGTCGAGGTTGCGCCCCAGCGCTCCGGCCCCGGCCTTGGCCGCCTTCTCCACGGTGATCTGGTTGGCAAGCCGGCCGAAGTCCTTGTCGAAGTCGTCGCGCATGCCATCGCCCAGTGAGACGAGTAGGATCACCGAGGCGATCCCGATCATGATGCCGAGCATCGTGAGCAGCGAGCGCAGCTTGTTCCCCGACAGGCTCTCCACCGCCGAGCGCAGCAGCTCCGAGATCGGCACCGCCGGGGCGCGCCCGAAGTTGAACGTCGCCGGGACGGGCCGCTGCTTCGGCTTGATGTGCGGCCGGGGCTGGGTGCGCCGGCGTCGTCGCCGCCGCGGCGGCGCGGTGTCCGGGCGGGGCAGGGTGCGCTCCCGGGGGCCGGTACCCGGCGGCTCGCTATCCGGCGTCGGCTCGCTATCTGGCGTCGGTTCGGTGCGCGGCGTCGGCACGGCGTGTGCCGGCGCCGTGGTGGCCGGCTGTGGCTCGGTGTACGGCTCGGTGTACGGCTCGGTGCGCCGCTGCGGGGCGGTGCGCGGCCCACCCGGGCGGGCGGGCGCGGCGACCCCACCCCGCGGGAGCACGGTCGCGTCGTCCCGGCGCTGGTCGGCCGCGGCTGCCCGGCCGGGCAGCGCCACCCCGATCGCGGTGAGCATCCTGTCCCCGGCGCTGATCGCGCCGGTGGCCAGCCATGTCAGCACCGCCGGGATCGCCCGCACCCGCGCCCACAGCGGGCTGGGTTCACGCGCGGGCGGGTAGAACAGGTCGAGCCGGTGGCGCTGGTGCAACCGCAGCAGCCGGTAGGAGCGCCAGCGCTGCCGCATCGGCCCCAGCTCGAGCTGGCGCACCGGCCACGACCCGTTGTGCTGGGGCACCGTCGCCCGCGTGTAGAGCACGGGGGCCGGCCGCGACCCCGGCCGCACCCGGTGCGGGCCCGACGAGTGCGCGGCCCGGTGGCCGGTGCTGCTGCGGTGGGCCTGGTCGAGACGACGGACCCGCGAGAGCCTGCGGTGCTCGGCGCAGCAGTACTTCTTGTCCCCCGCCCCCGGATCGGGCACGAACACGACCCGGCAGTCGGGCAGGTTGCAGGTCCTCGGCTCACCGGTCACAGGCGCCCCACGACCCTGGGTGGGCAGGTATGCGCAGGCGACCGTGGGTGCGCCGGGTCGCGGGGCCGGGCGGTGGCGGCCTCCACGTCACGGCGGACGAGTCCTCGGTCTCGGTGGTGCACGGTGCGCGCCCTGCTCCGTTCGCTGCCTGCGGACCACCTCATTAAATAGGCTGAACAGCCCAGCTCCCACCCGGTTGGCCTCACCCGGTTACTTCGGGGACGTCGAGGTCCTTTCCGTCGAGCTCGGCGGCCAGCAGCGGGGTGCCCACCCCGGGCTGTTCGCGGGCCCGCAGCTCGGCGTAGGTCACGATCCCGGCCGGCACGGCGAGCACGCCCAGCGGCACGCACAGCAGCAGGTCGGCCACGAACACGACCAGCGCGGCCTCGGGCAGCGCCCGGATCACCGCGCCGCCGGCGAGCCCGACGACCACGGCGAACCCGAGCAGGACCACGAACAGCAGCAGCATCCGGCCGAGCGTCGGCAGCAGGCGGCGGTGGACCAGCACGACGCACCGCCACAGCCCGCGCTGTTCCACGACGACCACACCGATCAGGCCGGCCGCGAGGACCGCGGCCAGGTACACCGCCGGGACCAGGAACCATGACGAGACGGCCACCGCCGCGACCACGCACGCGCCCACCAGCCCCCATCCCAGCAGGCCCCAGCCCAGCAGCGGCCACAGACAGCTGCTGGCGAACCGCAGCCCGGCGCCGACCGTCGCCGGCCCGCCCTGGGCGCGTCGCACGACGACGAACGCCGACGCGGCCTGCGCCACCAGCACCGCGCCGAGAATGAGCAGCGCCCCGGCGAGCATCACGAGGAAGGCCAGCGTCGAGTCGTACGGGCCCGGCCCCTCGTCGGGCACGGCGAGGATCTGGGCGACGAGCAGGCCCAGCACCGCGGCGGCGAGCAGTGCGCCGACGAGCAGTGCGAGCAGGTGCAGCCGCAGCAGCGGGCCGAAGCTGCCCCGGACCGCGGCGACGACCCGGGTGCGCCACCCGCGCAGGTCCGCGGGCACCAGCGGGTCCGCGGCCGTCCCGGACGGGTTGAGCGCCGACATGCCGGTCACGGCCGTCAGAGCCGGTCGGCCTGCGCGGGGCGCGGCGCGGTCTTGCTGAACTCGTCGGCGATCAGCGCGGCGAGCTCGAGGAAGGCCAGGCGGGTGGGCCGGCGCATGGCGTCGAGGTTGAGCCGCCCGCCCGCGGCCAGGTGCGGGTCGAACGGGATCTCGACGACGGCCCGGCAGCGGGAGCGGAAGTGCCCGAGCACCCAGTCCCGGTCGACGTTGGGACTGACCCGGTCGCAGGACAGCGCGACCACCCCGTTGGCGACCTGTTCCTCGTAGCCGTGGGCGATCAGCCAGTCCAGCGTCTTCGAGGCCCGCGACGCCCCGTCCACCGTGGGTGTGCCGACCACGACCAGGGAGTCGGTCAGCGCGAGCGTGCCCTCCATCGCCGAGTGCACCAGCCCGGTACCGGAATCGGTGATGATGACGTTGAAGAACCTGGCCAGCACCGCGCAGATCTGCTCGTACTCCTCGCGGTTGAACGCCTCGCTCATCGCCGGGTCCTGCTCGGAGGCCAGCACCTGCAGCCGGCCGGCGAGGCTGGTGTACTGGGACACCGCGGTCATCGAGTCGACGGTGGCGATGTTGTCCAGCATCTGGCGGACGGTCACGCCGACCTCGCCGTTGAGCCGGTCGGCCAGGGTTCCCGAGTCGGGGTTGGCGTCCACGGCCACGACCCGGTCGCCGCGGTACTCGGCCAGGGTCAGGCCCAGCGCGGCGGAGACGGTGGTCTTGCCGACCCCGCCCTTGAGCGAGCTGACCGCGATCTGGTGGGTGCCCGGCAGCTGGCGGCGGATCCGGCGCAGCAGCTCCAGCTGAACGGCCTCGGCCGGGCTGATGCCGGGGTTCCACAGCCCGCCGGTCAGCAGGTACACCGCGTGCCGCCAGCCCCGGGTGGGCTTCTGCGCCATGGGCCGCAGGATCGCCTCGTCGGTGACGAAGGAGGCGTTCTGGCCGAAGTCGCGATGGGCCAGCGGGATGTCCGGGGCGGGCACCGCCTGCCAGGTGGACGGCGCCATCGAGGCGTACTGCGGCGGCGGCCCGGCGTGGGAGTGCTGCGGGCCCACGTGCTGGCCGGGCCGCACGCGCTGCGGGTCGGACGGCACGTGCTTGGGCGGCACGGCGTTGCCGGGCTGATCGGCCGGCATGGGACGGATCGGGCGGGTTGCCATGTCCTCGGCGATGCCCCCCTCCTCGGACTGGGTACTCATCGGTCGGAACCTCCCCTGACGGCGCGACCGTTGGGCTGGCCGTTCAGCGCCGCGTGATCCGCAGCACCGCCGCGTCCCGCTGCGGCGACCACCGAGATCGTCAACGTGTCGATGGTGAGCTGCCGGGCCGGGCCGCGCTGCCCGGTAACGACGAGGCTTCGTGGTCGCACCGCTCCCCCGATCGACGGCTCGACAATGGCCCGTTCAGATGCTTCATCGTCCGCGCGCAGCGTAGTAGTTACCCGATCATGTGGCACGTTCGAGTGACAATGGCGGGGGGACAACACTGTGTCCAGCCGAGGGGCCGTCAACGACGCCCGGGCGGTGACGTGGAGACCCACGAGATGTGGTTCCTCGCCGCGTTGGAAGCCGTCTGGGATGAACTGGAGCCGAGTACCCGCCGGCGCCGGACAGGGAGCTCCGGGTGCCACTGCGCGACCGGCGGGCCCGACGGCCGGCGGGAGAACCGCTGGTGCAGTACCCGTTGCGGTTGACTGTTGACCGCCGATGAGCGTGCAGCCCTCGACGACCGCTACCGCACCTGCCGCCCGTCCTCCATGGCCGACCTCGTCACCACAGTCGTCCGGCTCGGACTCGCGGCCCGAGGGGCCGGGCTCGGGCTCGGACGGTCCACGGCCCGGACGGCGCGGTGGTGCTGTCACCGGGACGGCTCTCGACGCGAAGTCGGTCGGGGCCGGTCATCGGGTCGCCATTCGCCGTGGACTCCGGATTCGTCGAGGAAGCGCACGTAGCAGTCGTCGCGCAGGTCATAGCCCGGCCGCCGGGTCAGTCAGTTGATGAGTTGCCGGTCGAGCATCGCGTGCAGGGGTTTGAGGTTGCCCTCGTGGGCGGCGCGGGACGCGGCGGTGTTCTCGGCTGCGTCCATCGTGGCCCAGCTCAGGAGGTGTCCGGCGTCTCGGGCCAGTTGCGCGAGGAACGCGCGCTGGGTGCGGCCGTTGCCTTCGCGGAACGGGTGCAGCAGCGTCATGGCTGCAAGGAGCTCGGTCAGGGTGTCGAGGAACGGTTCCCGGTCGAGCCCGCGTAGGTGGTCGCGGGCGGCGAGGGCGAGGAACAGCTCGCCGGCGCGGCGCCTGATCGTCTCGGGTGGGCAGAACAGCTGTCCGGTCTTGCCCAGCGCGACGGTGCGGACCTGCCCGGCCCACGGGTAGAGGTCACCGAAGATGACCCGGTGGAAGCCTTGCAGGTGTGCGAGGTCGTAGTCGCCGGGCAGCGGGGTCAGCGCGAGCTCGTGCAGTGCGGCCGTGGCGAGCGCGGCCTCGGCCCGGCTCAGCTCGGCCGGGTCGGTGATCCCGAGCCGGTTGCGCAGCACCCCGGAGTCGAGGTCCAGGTAGGGGTCCCAGCCCGTCACGACCGGTCGGGGTCAGGTCCGCGCCGGTAGTGGGCCAGCAGTCGCACGCGGGCCTCCTGTGTGGTCAGCGTGCCGTCGGCGACCTCGCGCAGCACCGCCTCCCCGAAGGGGTCGAGCTTGAGGCCTTCGGCGCGCACGGATCCCATTGCGCTGGCCATCGCGGCGAGCCGTTCCTGGGCCACGAGGTGGGCGTACCGGTCGGCGGACAGCAGCACCGCTTCGGTCCGGCGGTGGCGCCCCACGAACACCGGGGTGTCCGCGCAGGTCCGGACCTGGGTCATCGCGTCCGCAAGATGCTCACGTAGCTCGCTGACCGACAGCACCTCAGGCACAGTCACCTCGAAAGCGTACATGGACACGTACATGCTGTTCGAGCATGTGGTTGGGCACCACGACGGCGGGCTTGCGGACCAGGCCGAGCCGGCGCAGCTCCATCACCCCGATCGCCATCTCGGCGGTCTTGCCGGCGCCGACCTCGTGGTAGCGCCCGACCGCGGGTTCGGCGCGCATCCGGGCGACGGCGGCGAGCTGGTGCGGGGCCGGGGTGAACGTCATCGCCAGCCCGGGCAGCGACAGCTCGACGTCGTCGTAGGTGCGCAGGACCAGGGAGTTGAACCGGTCGTTGTAGACCCGTGCCAGCTCCGACGCTCGCTGCGGGTCCTCCCACACCCAGTCGGCGAACCGGGCCGCGAGCTCGTCGGCCTTGGCCTGCGCGGTGACGGTCTTGCCGATGTTGAGCACTCGCCTGGTGCTCGTGTCCCCGCCGGGGAGGGTGACCTCGACCTCGTCGTGCACGGTCACCGGGCGCTGCTCCAGCAGCGCCTCGGCGAGCCGCGGCGCCGGGTAGTCCGCGGTGCCCCACGTGCTGGTGGCGCGCACGCCGGCGTCGAGGCCCTTGACCACCCACCGCGCGCCGTAGGGGTGCTCGACCTGCAGGCGCGGGTCCTCCAGCGTCTCGCGCAGGAACTGCTGAACGTGGCGGGCGTCGATCCAGGACGCGCCGAGCCGGGCGACGATGTCCTCCGGGGCGATGTCGGGTGGAACGACTTCTGTCAGCGCGGCGACGTTCGGTTCGAACCGCGGGTCGTCGGTGGCGGTGGCGCGGGCGGCGGCCAGCTTGTCGCGGACCTGTCCGGACAGGTACTCCGCGGCCGGCACGAGCCCCCCGCCGGCCGGATCGTCGAACACGAGCCGGCCCAGCGCTGTGCGCGCCTCGTCGGTGGTGACGCCGAGCAGGTGGGCGATCTCGTCGAGGTCGACGCGGTTGTGCAGGTCGAGACAGATCGCCAGCGCGTCGGCGGGGGAGTCGGCGCTCAGCCTCGGCGCGCGGGGGGCGACGACGCGCTGGCTGAAGATGTCGGCCTTGGTCGCCCGGCCGGTGGCGGCGTCGAACCGCTCCAGCGCGAACACCAGCGGTGACGACGGATCGGTGCGGAAACCGCCCTGTGGGGGCGTGATCCGCGCCAGGACGTCCTCACCGGTCGCGGGGTGGGTGCGTCCGGTCCGGCGCCAGGTGAAGCGGTTCAGCGGCCCGAAGCGGGCCACGTAGGCGTCGTAGCGGGTGTTCAACGCGGCGCGGAGCTCGTCGATCTCCGGTGTCGGCTCCAGGCTGGCCGCCTCGGCCTCCAGCAGCGCCACCACCGCGTCGCGCAGTCCGCAGAGCGCCCGCAGCTCGGTGTGCTGCGCGCGCGGCACCTGGAGGGCGACGGCGCTGCCCGCGTTGACCCGGGCGAACCGGTCGCCGTCGACGAGCAGGTGCCCGTCGGTGGCGGTGACGGAGCGTCCCACGAGCGCCGCTCGGGCAGGCGGCGCGACGACGCGGGCGGGGGAGTGGGTGAGCCCGGCGACGCGACCTGCGTCGACGACGCGGCGCAACGTCTCGGTCAGCGCCACGTCGGCGCGCCGGTCGCAGACGACGGTCAGCTCGGCGGCGGAGAACTGGCCACGACCGACGGCCAGGCGCCCGCACACCATCTCCGAATGCGCCAGGAAGTAGGCGTTGACCCGGACCTGCTCGCCGTCGATCTCGGCGAGCTCGGTGCGCTCCCAGTCCACCGGCGCCGGGTCCGCGTCGTCGGGACGGCGACGCAGCACGAGCAGGTCGGTGACCACCCGGGTACCGGCGGCCTGCTGGTGCGCACCGGCCGGCAGCCGGACCGCGCCGACCAGGTCGGCGAGCTGGGCGATCTCGCGGCGGGCCGCCGGGTTGATTGCGTCGAGGGTGTAGCGGGAGGTGACCAGGGCGACGAGCCCGCCGGGCGCGGTCAGGTGCAGCGCCTTGACGATGAAGTGGTTGTGGATCGAGTGGCGGGCCCGGTTGTACTCCCGGTCGGTGAGCACGGCCTTGGCGAACGGCACGTTCCCCACGACCAGGTCGAACCCGCCCCGGGGCGCGCGGGTATCGGCGAAGGACTCCGCGCGGATCTCCGCGTCCGGGTAGAGCGCGGCCGCGATCCCGGCCGTGATCGGCTCGACCTCGATCCCGACCATCCGGGCCGCCGCAGGGGCTGCGGCGATGAAGTTGCCAGAGCCGCAGCCCGGCTCGAGCACCGGCCCGCCGGCGAATCCCAGCTCGCGCAGCGCCGCCCAGATCGGCGCGACCAGCCCGAGGTCGGTGTAGTGAACCCGGCGTCGGCGAGCAGCGCCCGCCACGTCGAGTCGGCTACCTGGTTGCCCAGGGCGTGCCCCCCGTCCTGGGCCTGCGCCCCGGGCGTGCAGATGAACGGCGAAGCGGAGTAGAAGATCCGCCCGACCGGGTTGACGTTGTCCGCGAGCGTCTCCCCGGCCATCGGCTCGACCAGCAGCCAGGTGCCGTCGGGCGCGAGCCGGTCGCGGACGTGCCGCGCCGCGCCCACCGGGTCACCCATGTCGTGCAGCGCGTCGAACACGCAGACGAGGTCGTAGCCCCGCCCGCCCGGCGCTCCGGGGAAGTCCTGGGCGGTGGCGACCTCGAAGCGGACGCGGTCGCCGACCCCGGCCTCGGCGGCGCGCTTGCGGGCCTGGTCGACGGACTCAGCGTGATAGTCGTAGCCGGTCACCGTCGAGCGCGGGAACGCCTGCGCGAGCAGGATCGTCGACGCGCCGTAGCCGCAGCCCAGGTCGGCGACCGTCGCGCCGTCGACGAGCCGCTGCTCGACGCCGTCCAGCGCGGGGATCCAGGACGCGACGAGGTTCGCGGTGTACCCCGGCCGGAAGAGCCGCTCCGTGCCGTCGAAGAGGTCGCGGTGGTGCTCGTGCCAGCCGAAACCGGTGCCGCTGCGGAACCGCCGCCCGATCTCCTCCTCGTCCTTCCACAGCGCTGCGGCGATCGTCATGGCGCCGACCAGGCAGCCGGGATGGGACTCGTCGGCGAGCAGCACCGCCTGCTCGGGGTCCAGCCAGAACGTGCCGGCGTCGGGATCGGCGCAGCAGTACCCGGACACGTACTGCGCCCGGCACCACTCCTCCACCAGCCGCGCGTCGTAGCCGGTGGCGGCGGCGAGCCCGGCGGCGTCGACCGGGCCGTGCTCGGCGAGCGCCCGGTAGAGGCCGAGCCGGTCGCCGAGCACCACGGTGG